>NZ_CP076458.1:0-310938 GCF_018866245.1 Novisyntrophococcus fermenticellae | reverse complement strand
CTTGGAACCGTGATGGATCAGATCATCGAATGGCTCTACGGACAGGTGGTCGGCTTTCTGGCCGACTTCTTTGCACAGATGGGGAACATGGGCGTGGAGCTGTTTGAGATGAGCTGGGTACAGTCCATCGTCCTGTTTTTCTCCTATCTGGCTTGGGCGCTGTACGGAACCGGGCTGGTGGTGTCGGTGTTTGAAACCGGCATAGAATACCAGCACGGCCGGGGCAGCGTAAAGGACACCGCTTTAAACGCCATCAAGGGCTTTATGGCGGTGTCTCTTTTTACCATCGTACCGGTGGAGCTGTTCAAGCTTTCGGTCAATCTCCAGAGCAGCCTCACGGCGGGCATCACCGGGTATGGAACCAGCTTTGGCGACCTTGCCGGAAACATCATTTCCGAGCTTGGCAGCTCGGCGGACATCGGCGGCGCCATGGGCTCCGGCGTGTTCGGCGGACTGTCTGTCATTACCAGCCCCATCCTGCTGCTCTTTATGATTATCATGATGGGCTATGCGGTCATTAAGGTGTTCTTTGCTAATCTGAAGCGCGGCGGCATTTTGCTGATCCAGATCGCCGTGGGCAGCCTGTATATGTTTTCCGTTCCCCGCGGCTATATCGACGGCTTTACACAGTGGTGCAAGCAGATTATCGGCCTGTGCCTGACCACATTTTTGCAGGCAACCATCCTCACGGCAGGGCTTATGGTCCTGCGAACCCATGCCCTGCTGGGACTTGGACTGATGCTGGCCGCCGGAGAAGTGCCGCGAATCGCCGGAGCCTTCGGGCTGGACACCAGCACAAAGGCCAATGTGATGAGCGCCGTGTATACCGCACAGGCAGCCGTCAACACCACCCGCACCATCGTACAGGCGGTAGCGCCGAAATAAGAACCTCTACGGTTCCCAAAATCAAAGATTTTGACCGTAACGAGAACCTTGTTACTCTCGTAATAACGCAGAAAGGAAAAAGCCTATGAAAGTAATTTATGTAGCGTCCCCCTACGCTGGGGACATCGAACAAAATACCGAATATGCCAGGAGAGCGTGCCGCCATGTGATGAACGAGGGGCACGCTTTTTTTGCGCCCCATCTGCTATATCCGCAGCTCCTTGATGATTCCAATCCGCGGGAGCGTCAGGCAGGTCTGGACATGGGGCTTGCCATGCTGCCCCGCTGTGACGAGCTATGGTGCTACGGCGACCGCAGCTCCCATGGAATACACCTTGAAATCGAGGAAGCGGTCAGGCTCGGCATCCCGGTGCGCCGGGTAACGGAACAGGAAAATGGCTTTGTCATTGGCAGAGTAAAAAACACCGTACCGGCCGAGGCTCCCATACAGGCGATGAGGATGGTCTGATGATGCGCATGGGGAGCCTCTTCGATGGGATTGGAGGCTTTCCCCTTGCCGCCGTCCGCAATGGGTTCACTCCCGTATGGGCCAGTGAAATCGAAGCCTTTCCTATCGAAGTGACGAAAATCCGATTCCCCGAAATGCGCCATGTCGGGGATATTACAAAGCTGGACGGAGCGAAATTGCCGCCCGTGGATGTCATTTGCGGCGGCAGCCCATGTCAAGACCTTAGTGTGGCTGGCCAGAGGGCTGGCTTGGCGGGAGCGCGCTCCGGCCTGTTTATGGAGCAGACCCGAATTGCGAAGGAGATGAGAAAATCCGATGAGCAGCGAAACGTACCAGCTTACCTTGTTCGACCTCGATACCTCGTTTGGGAAAATGTCCCCGGGGCCTTCAGCTCCGCAGAGGGGGAGGACTTCCGGGCGGTCATCGAGGAGATCGTCCGCATTAAGTACAGTGCCTGTGATGTGCCTCGACCTGAGTCCGGGCGCTGGGAATCTGCTGGGGCTATCCTATTGGGAGATGAATTCAGCCTGGCTTGGAGAGTCATGGACGCTCAATTCTGGGGAGTCGCCCAGCGTCGCCGTCGCATCTTCCTTGTCGCAGATTTTGGAGGCACAACCGCACCAGAAATACTATTTAAGCAAGACAGCCTGTTTGGGGATATTGCGCAGAGCGGAGGCCAGAGGCAAGGAGCTGCCGCCCCAGCTCAGGGATGCGCTGATGATACAGGCGGGGCTTGCCTGACCCCGTGGGACGTACAAAGCCGCCGCATTTTTGAAGAAACCGGAACATGGCCTGCCCTTTATGGAGGCGAGGGGGGCGGGCACGGATATATCCAGACAGAAGAAAAAACAGCGATAGCGTTTGCCGCCAACCAGCGTGATGAAGTACGGAATTTGCACGATGTTGCAGGGGCAATACAGGCTCAGCCGGGGATGAAGCAGCAGACCTTTGTAGCGGATATCGAGAAAATCAGTGCCTTTCATGTCAACCAAAGGGATGAGGTAATTGATTTAGATGGCATATCTGGTGCGCTGTTAGCAACCCGAAATATGCAGATGCAGACCTTTGTCACCCGACAGCCGCTGTTCTGCTTAAACGATCAGGGCGGCGAACGGATGGATGTCACCGAGGATGTTTCGTCTACACTGCGCGCTGGTATGGGAGGGCATCCTCCGCTGGTATCCCAGCCCAATTGCATGAACGGATGGGACACCCAGCAAAGCCGTGTGTTCACACCGGAAGGCGTGGCGCCTACGCTTGCCGGTGCGGACGGCGGCGGAGGCAGAAACCCGGCAGGGCTTCTGTTTGCGGCAGGAGTTGTCAGCAAGGGTGACGGGGATTGTTTTTTGACCCCTGAAACGCACACCTCGCTAACCGGCGGCGGTGGGCAGGCCGGACAGGGCTACCCCTGTGTGCTTACCGCAGGCTTCTGCGGCAGCGCCAGCGCCGAGGCCAGAGGAATCGGCTATCAGGCGGAGTGTTCCCCTACCATTAAAACAGGCACGGCACCATCGGTGCTCTGCCTCAACGATCAGGGCGGCAGCCAGATGCACTGCACGGAGGATATCACCGGTACGCTCCGTGCCCAGGAGCATGGACATCAACCGTTGGTGTTTGACAACCATGCACAAGACTCTCGTTTTACTGGGCCGGTGGCGGTATCGCAAACGGTATCCGCAGGCTTCGGTCAGGGAGGAAACAACCAGCCGCTGGTCATGGCGACTCAGCAGGGCGGCGCTGAAATTGGCGAGGGCATCTGCCCGACCATTACCTCTACCGCAGGAACCTCCGGCAATAACCAGCCGGTGCTGTTTGAAAATCACGGCATTGACAGCCGCTACACCGGCCCGCATGCTGTGGCGCCCACCATGTCTGCCCGGATGGGAACCGGTGGCAACAATGTTCCGCTGGTGGGGAGTGCCGTTGCCTTTTCGTTGGATTCGAAAGAATCCAACAGCATGAAATCGGCAAATCCCCATTCGGGATGCCGGGAAACGGATGTTGCCAGAACCATTGACACAACCAACCCCGACCCCAGCAAGAACCAGGGCGGCATTGCCATCTTGCAGGAAACCATCTGCATTGCGGGCAACACCATCGATCGGGAACCGGAAAACGGTGGCAACGGTCTTGGCTGTCAGCCGGACATCAGCTACACCATTACGACCTCTGACCGGCATGCAGTGTGTGAGCCATACCAAGAGGTGGTGGGTGCGCTGTGCCGTGGGGACGAGAAAGGCATCGGCAGCCAGTATGTCAGTCAGAACAAATGCATCGTGGAAAGGCGCAACCTCATTCGCAGGCTGACCCCGCTGGAATGCGAAAGACTCCAAGGCTTCCCCGATGGCTGGACGCTGATTCCCGGTGCATCGGACAGCGCCCGGTACAAGGCGCTGGGCAACAGCGTGGCGATACCCTGTGTGGACTTTGTCCTCCGCGGCATCGCCTATTTTTTGCGAAAAATTGATGAGGAACAGGAGGAATTACCCCCATGTACATCTACCCCGACAACCTAAAATCCAAGGCTACCCTGTGGCTGTGGGAGCTACGGGATATCGGAATCATCGGCATTGGCTGCCTGATTTCTGTCTTCGCTTTTTCCAGGCTGGGCTGGCTGCCGCCCATTGTCCTGACAGCGGTCTATGCCTTTTTATCCATCCGCTTCGAGGATGTGAGCATCCTTGATTTTATCCGCTACTCCGCCGCTTTCTTTTTCGGAAAGCAGCAGACCTATGAATGGAGGCCGTGAATATGAACCGAGAAAAGAAACAGGAAGCCAGAGAAAAAGCCTCCACCCGCCAGCTCATGGGCATTGAGGGTATCACGGATCACAGCCTTGTGACTCCCCACGGCGAGCTGGTATTTTTTATGATTAAGCCTACGAATATCAGTGTTTTGTCCGATTCCAGCATCGGGGCAAGGATTTATGCCCTAATGAATGTGCTCAAGGGCATCTCGGATATCGAAATGCTGTGCTTAAACAGCCGCGAAAACTTTGAGGACAACAAAAGCTACCTGAAAGCCAGAATGGACGCCGAGCAGAACCCCGTCATCCGAAAGCTGCTTATGCAGGATCAGACCGCCCTTGACCGTATGCAGGTGCAGATGGCGACGGCAAGGGAATTCTTAATCATCATCCGGCTGAAAAATGAAAAGGAAAGCGATGTTCAGCCTTACCTTTCCCGTATCGAAAAGAGCCTCAAGGATCAGGGCTTCACGGTACGCAAGGCGGATGAATCGGACATCAAGCGCCTGCTGGGTGTCTATTATGAGCAGAATGTCACCACCGAGGTGTACGAGGATTACGATGGGGAACGTTGGGTTATTTTGAATGAGTGAGCAAATAAAACAGGAAGCCAATACTTTTAATCTTGGCTTCCTGTTTTTCACTTCTTAAACATGCTCTCTATCTGTTTCTTATCATAATCCATTATCCAGTGTTTATATTTTTCATAGAACGGATAAAGTGTGCTTTTTTCCTTTGCAACAAGGTCAAGACCACGGTCATCATATAAGTGAAACAATATATTTTGATCGGTATCAAATAGAAATACGGAACTTTCAAACTGTGAATTTCCGCCGCCCTGTGATGGGAAGTCTGAAAGAATGATTTGCATCAGTAAAGACTTTATATCAAATGAAATGTCTTTTAGGTTCCAATAGCACTCCACTTGCAAGAGAAAATCCGTTTCATTTTTCATTGAATTATGGGTAATCAAGATTTCCCTTTCATCTGCAGGCAAAGGCAAACCTGTTGTGCTGCAAATAATATTCAAGTTTTCACGTTTATCCGCGAGCTGTTTCTCACGGCTTTTTTCCGCATCAAGATGTACATCGATTCTCAGGATATCAAAGCCTGCTGGAAAATCACTATAAACTTGAAATGCTTTCTGATATGCATTTTCAAAGTAAGCAAAATGTTTATTATCGCCCCAAGGCTCTGATATCTCAAACCGTAAACCTATAGGACAATGATAGAAGATGGGATGCTCTAATACCGGCATACCAATATTTGATAGTGTATCATCAACAAATTGTATTAAAGTATTGTTTATATCAATTACCTCCAAACAATCATATTCTCCTCCATAGGGTCTAAAACTTCATTTATCTAAAACGTGTTTTTATGATACTTATTATACCTCACATCTTTATCAAAGTGAACCCATTTACCGCAAGCCGTCACAAACGTGGCGGCTTTTCTTATATCCAAAATCAAAAACAGAAAGGAAGAAACGCCGATGGCAAGAAAAAGAAAGCCCCAATCCCCGCCACAGGAGGATGTGAAAATCAAGGATTTCCTTGACATGATCGCACCGGGCATCATCAAATTCAACACCGACCACTTCCTCTGCGGCAACACCTACCGCTGCGTATGGGTGTTGCGGGAATATCCCACCGCCACGGAGGAACAGGCCATCCTACGTCACCTTGGAGAAAAGGACGGCGTGACCCTGCGCATCTACACCCGTCAGGTAACGGCGGCAGAGGAAAGGAAGATCATCCACAATGCCGCCAACAAGAACCGCATGGATAAGAGCTCCACCAACGACCTCCAGCAGACCGTCACCGCCGAAAGTAATCTGCAGGATGTGGTCACGCTGGTATCCTCCATGCACCGAAACCGGGAGCCGCTCCTGCACTGCGCTGTGTTTCTTGAGCTGACCGCCCATGATCTTGATGGACTAAAGCTCCTTCAAACCGATGTGCTCACGGAGCTGGTGCGTTCCAAGCTCAATGTGGACCGGCTCATGCTGCGCCAGCGGGAGGGCTTTCTCGCCGTGGGCCCTGCCGGATGGAATGTGTTCGCCAGCCAGTTTGAACGGGTGCTCCCGGCAAGCTCTGTGGCCAATTTGTATCCCTTCAACTACAGCGGCAAGACCGATCCTCACGGCTTTTACCTCGGCAGAGATAAATTCGGCTCCAATATCATTGCGGATTTTGACAAGCGCGACGATGATAAAACAAACGCCAATGTGATGATTTTGGGCAACTCCGGCCAAGGCAAGAGCTATCTTCTCAAGCTTATCCTCTGCAACATCCTCGAATCGGGCAAGTCTGTTCTTTGCCTGGACCCCGAACACGAATATGTGGAGCTGGCCGAAAACCTCGGCGGCTGTTTCATTGACCTTATGTCGGGCCGGTACCGGATCAACCCGCTGGAGCCGAAAACGTGGGACGAAGGCGGCAGCCCGGAGGACGCCGACGCACCCCAGGCATTCCGCCAGTCCACCAAGCTCAGTCAGCACATCAGCTTTCTCAAGGATTTCTTCCGGTGCTACAAGGATTTTTCCGACCGGCATATTGACGCCATTGAAATCATGCTGGGTAAGCTGTACGAAAGCTTCGGCATCAGTGACCGCACCGATTTCAGGAGCCTTGCCGCCACGGACTACCCCATTTTGTCCGACCTGTATGCCCTGATTGAAGCCGAGTACAAGGGCTACGACAAAACCAAATACCAGCTCTATCCGCCGGAGCTACTGCAGGAAATCCTGCTGGGGCTCCACTCCATGTGCATGGGTGCGGAAAGCCAATTTTTCAACGGCCACACCAACGTGACCTCCGACCGCTTTATCGTGTTCGGCGTTAAGGGACTTTTGCAGGCCAGCCGAAACGTGAAAAACGCCCTACTATTTAATGTGCTTTCCTTCATGAGCGACAAGTTGCTGACCGAGGGCAACACCGCCGCCTCCATTGACGAGTTGTACCTGTTCCTCACCAACCTGACGGCCATCGAATATATCCGCAATTTTATGAAGCGTGTGCGCAAGAAGGAGTCGGCGGTGATTCTTTCGTCGCAGAACTTGGAGGACTTCAACATCGAGCACATCCGGGAGCTGACAAAGCCCCTGTTTTCCATTCCATCTCATGCGTTTCTGTTTAACGCAGGCAACATCGACAAGCGGTTCTATATCGATTCCCTCCAGCTGGAGGAATCCGAATATAACCTCATCCGCTTTCCCCAGCGCGGCGTGTGCCTTTACAAATGCGGTATTGAGCGGTATAACCTTGCGGTTCACGCTCCGGCGTATAAGGAGAAATTGTTCGGAACGGCGGGCGGCAGATAATGAAGAAGGGAGAAAAAATCATGAACAGACTGCAGCAGCAGAAAGAAAACAAATCAGGACTCCTCGAAGATATGCTGTCCTTCATCCGCTACACCCCCAACCGGGAAGCGGATCTTTTAGCCTTTATGGAGAAGTACCAGAAAGCGGACTGCGACGAACGCCCCGCTGTTCTGGAGCAGCTTCGGCGCTGCATGGACGGTAAGGAATACCCCGATCCCTATGCCGGGAGCTATCATTACACCCCGGAGGATGTGTCTCTCATGGGGCAGATTCTGGATGATTACATCGACGCTCTCACCTTGGCACAGGGCGATCCCGCCGCCGTTTCTGAGTGTGTGCGGGATACGGTACTGAAAATCAATGCGCTCAACGAGGAATGCGGACGGTATCTCATCGACACATGGCGCAGGGAGCGGCTGTGCGGCTTCATCAATTCCGCAGCGGAGCTGGCGGGACTGTCTCAGGAAAAAGACCTGACCCAGCAGCACAGGATGTGGTAAAGGCGGTGATGACATGGAGATACAGGGTCAGGATTTTGGAATCGAAATTGAAATGACCGGGCTTACCAGAAGCCGCGCCGCCGAGGTTATTGCCGAGCATTTCGGCACCACAAAAGAATATGAGGGCAGCTTCTACGATGCCTATTTCGCAAGGGATACCACCGGGCGCAAATGGAAGGTCATGAGCGACGGCAGCCTGGACTGCCAGCGGAAGGAGGGGCGCAGGAAGGTCAGCGCCGACCGAAACTACAGCGTGGAGCTGGTCAGCCCCATCTGTCAGTACGGGGATATCGAAACAGTGCAGGAGCTGATCCGCAAGCTCCGAGAGGCCGGGGCATTTGTGAACTCTTCCTGTGGGATTCACATTCACATCAACGCCGCCCCCTTTGACGCACCCCATCTGCGCAATCTGGTCAACATCATGGCGGCCAAGGAGGATATGATTTATAAGGCATTAAAGGTTTCGCGGGGGCGGGAAAGCCACTATTGCCAGAAGATTGACCCCGCCTTTTTAGAGCGGCTCAACCGGCAGAAGCCCGCCACACTCGACCGGCTGAAAAGCCTCTGGTACAACGGCAGCGACGGCAGCCGGGAACATTACCACCACAGCCGCTACCACTGCCTGAATCTGCACAGCGTGTTTCAAAAAGGCACAGTGGAATTCCGGGCGTTCAACGGAGATTTGCACGCCGGAAAAATCAAGGCATACATCCAGTTCTGCCTTGCCATGACCGCGCAGGCGCTTAACCAACGGTCGGCAAGCCCTACCAAAACACAGTCCAGCAACGAAAAATATACCTTTCGTGTGTGGCTTCTGCGCCTCGGCATGATTGGGGACGAGTTCAAAACCGCCCGCAAGCATCTGTTGGATCACTTGGAGGGCTGCATTGCGTGGAAAGATCCGGCGCAAGCGGAAAGGCAAAAAGATAGGCTGCGGCAGAAGCGGGAGGCGGAGCGTTCACAGGCACAGACACCACCGGAGGAAGCGGTACCGGAAACCGAAATGGAAGCGGAGGATGAACATTCCTCCGCTTTTACTATGTCCATGTAGAAGGGAGAACGTATGAAAAACAAACTGTATATTGCCTACGGCAGCAATCTCAATCTGCCGCAGATGGCGCACCGATGCCCCTCCGCCAAGGTGGTGGGCGCATCCGAAATCAAGGATTATGCCCTTGTGTTTCGGGGCGGCCGAAACGGTGCCGTCGCCACCATCGAACCCTGCGAGGGCGCCTTTGTCCCTGCTCTGCTGTGGAAAATCACGCCAAAGGATGAAGCGGCGCTGGATGTTTACGAGGGCTTTCCCCGGTTCTATGACAAGGAGATGATGGAGCTGCCTCTGGACGGTCAGTCGGTGTCCGCCATGGTCTATGTGATGACGCAGGGGCATCGCTTGGGGCACCCTTCGGAGTATTACTACAACACCATCCGTGAGGGCTACAAAACCGCAGGGTTTGACACCGCTGTTCTGGAGCAGGCGGTGGACTATACCGAGCAGCTCATGGAGAGCGAGCCGGAGCCGGAACAGCAGAGTCTGTTTGGTTTTGGCGGAATGAAATGGTGGTGACAGCATGGCAGATCCCGCAACCATCACAGCGGTTGCCAAAGCCGCCGTTGCCGTGCTCTCGGATGAGCGCATCCGAAAAACCATCGGCTGGGTGATCGCCGCCGTTCTGTCCCCGCTGATTTTAATCATTGTGCTGGTCTGCTCGTTGCTTTCCGGCACCACAAACCACAACAACACCGCTGTGGAGCTGTGCTTTCACGGCGGTGTCATTCCGTCAAGTATGCCTGCGGAGTACCGGGAATACATCGGGGATATGCGTCAAAGCTTCACCCTCATAGACGGTGCTATTGCCAGCGTGAACGCAGAAATGGAGGATGGGGACAGCCTTGACGATTACCGGGTCAAGGCGATTTTTTATTCTCTGTTCTTCGGCGCAGCGTCCCCCTCCCGGCTGGAACACCGGCGCTATGTGAACTGCTTCGTGACCTACGAGGAACGCACCCGCACCGTGGAGAACGGCGACGGCACCACCTCGGAGGAAACCTACACCGTGGCTGTTCCCATTGCTTCGCTGCCCACCGTCTACAACAACATCCGCACGCTGCTGGGCAGAGCCATCACCTATGAGGATCAGGCCAACGCCAATGAAATCTATTACCGCGCCCGGTACGGTACCGGCGCACCCATGGAGGGAGACGGTTCCGGGCTTTGGGAGGACTGGTCACCGGATCAGATAGACGGCTTTTATTCCGATTTGCCCATCGGAGAAGTGGGTTCGGAGGCTGTCCGGCTGGGGCTTTCCCGCCTTGGCGACCCGTATTCGCAGGAAAAGCGCGGACAGGGCAGCTACACCGACTGCAGCTATCTTGTGCAGTGGGTGTACAAAAAGCTGGGGGTAAATCTCCCCGGCACCGCTGCGGCGCAGGGAAAATACTGCGTGGACAACGGGCTGACCATTCCGAAATCCAGCCTTGCTCCCGGCGATTTGGTGTTTTGGAGCCACAAGCCCAACGGCCGCTTCATGAACATTACCCATGTTGGCATCTATGCCGGGGACGGCAAGGTGGTGGATGCATCCTCCTCCAAAGGACAGGTCGTCTACCGGGATTTATTTGATTCCGGCAAGCAGGTGCTGTACGCAAGGCCCTATGCCGAAGCGCCAGAAAGCTTCGCCTCTGGCTTAATTTCTCCGCTGGGAAAGAGCTGGCGCTCCATGGTGACCTCCGAATTCGGCGGCAGGACGGACCCCATCACCGGACAGCAGGCGGGACATTCCGGTCTTGACCTCGGTGCCTCCAAGGGCACCTCCATCCGTGCGGCACAGGCGGGAACGGTGAAAACCGTGGTCTATGGCAGTACCGGCTACGGCTACTATCTGACCATTGACCACGGCGGTGGGCTGGTGACTTTATACGGTCACTGTTCGGGGATTCTCGTCCAGGAGGGGCAGACCGTGAAAGCCGGAGAAACCGTTGCCAAGGTGGGCTCCACCGGGCGCAGCACCGGAAATCATCTGCACTTTGAGGTGCGGGTGAACGGCGTGAAGCAGAATCCGAGAAGCTATCTGCCATAAAAAAAGAAAGAAGGGATGATTTTATGAGTGAAAACAAGATCACGGTACTCAAAATTGAGCCGGGGCAGGCACCCCAAGTCAAGGAAATCCAAAACGACCTTGCCAGCCTGCAGGCGGAGGTGGGCGGCCTGATTGAATGCATCCGCTTTCCAAACGGCTGTGTTGCCGTCTGCAATGAGGAAGGTAAATTAAACGGAATGCCGCCCAACAGAAGGCTGGGCGCGGACATTATCTGCGGCCCGTTTTTTGTCTGCGACACCACCCGTGATGGGAATTTCACCTCGCTCGGCAAGAGTAAAATCGCGGAATACAGCCAGATTTTTGCTGACATTCCCGAATTCACCGGGCAGGAGCCGGAGCTGGAACCCGGCATTACCTTTATTGGATTTGAGTATTAAGGAGGGCACTCAGATGAAAAAAGAAAGCATCACCATACAAATGGACGGCGAAAAGCTCCGTGCCGTCAAACGCTACATGGAGAAAAAGGACGCGGACTTGGAACAGGAACTTTGCGATTCTCTGCAAAAGCTCTATGAAAAATACGTTCCATCTTCCGTCCGGGAATATATTGACGAGGGCTGCGAAGATGCTCCCGCCGCCGCTTCGTTCAAAAAGCAGAAGGAAAAAGAGAAGGCCGCTGCTGCCGCCGACGGAACACAGAACGGGTCGGCACATTAAGGCACACACCCGTCCCCCCGCGTTGCCCCCCGTTCGCCCCTGTGTGCCGCTTTGACAGGCGGGGTGGCATCCATGCACCCATCCCGCCCTAAACGGCAACGTAAAGGCTGTGTGCGGGGCGTTTGGAAAAGCGCGCCGGCTCCCAAATCCGGCAGCTTCCCACGGTCGAAAAAAGAGCAGGATAAAGGCGGGTGGTCGCAAGCGTCCTCCCGCCAACCACTTCGCCCAGCAGTGCTGGGCGTTTTTCGCACCTTCCCATGAGGTGGTCGGATTGGGACTTTGGCACGGTCAGGGTGGTCGGAATCTGCGAAAACGCAGGGACACAAAGGATTTTATACGGTCACCTCACAGGTGAACACCCACAAAAATGGAGGTTTTACCATGAAAAACAACAAAGAACGAACGGCAGTCTGGCTGTATCCCGAAACCATGGAACGGCTGGACGGCTGGCTGAATCAGGACAACTGCAAAAGCCGCAGCGAGTTTATTGAAAAGGCGCTCTGCTTTTACATGGGCTACCTTGGAACGGAGGACACCTCCTCCTATCTTTCCAAGGCCCTGCTTTCCTGCATGGAGGGAACGCTGCAGAAAACCGAAAACCGGGTGGCAAGTAATCTGTTTCGCCTTTCGGTGGAAATCAGCATGATGATGCATCTCTTAGCAGCCACGCTGGAGGTTACCGATGAGGAACTGCTCCGACTCCGTGGACGATGTGTTTCCGAGGTCAAACGCACCAAAGGGAAAATCCGTCTAGACGATGCGGTGGAGTTCCAAAACAGCGCCGAAGGGTCTGAATAATGGCGCGGATTATTCTCAAGTGCCCCTACCTCAAGGGCAATGAAAAAAACGCCGCCCACTTAAGTAACCTGGTCAAATACATTGCCACCCGTGACGGCGTGGAAAAAATGGAGAGCGCCCACCGACTCTGGCACTCCACCAAAAAGCAAAAGGAGCTGATCGCGCAGATACTCCGGGAGTTTCCGGATACCAAGGATTTATTTGAATACGAGGATTACTGTGATACCCCCAACCGGGGAAACGCCTCGGAGTTTATTTCCATTGCGCTGGAACAGAATCTTGATCAAATCAGCGGTCGGGAAAAATATCTGGACTACATTGCAAACCGTCCCCGCGTAGAAAAGTTTGATACCCACGGTTTGTTTACAGCCGGGGATGCGCCGCTGGTCTTGTCACAGGTGGCGGAGGAAGTGGCCGCCCACACTGGCAATGTGTGGACGCCGATTATTTCTCTGCGCCGGGAGGACGCCACGCGGCTGGGCTATGATAGCGCCCGTGTATGGAAAGCCCTGCTTTCCTCCAAAGCGATGGAGCTGGCGGAGAACCTGAAAATCCATCCCGACCATCTGAAATGGTACGCGGCATTTCACAATGAATCGCACCATCCGCATATTCACATGATTTGCTACAGCACCGATCCAAAAGAGGGCTACCTCACGAAACAGGGCATCCGCAAAATGAAGTCCTCTCTGGCAAATGAGATTTTCCGTCAGGAGCTGATTCCGCTGTACGGTGAAAAGACTCAGCGTCGGGACGAGCTGAAGGAACAGGCGGCCGAGTCCCTGCGGGAAATGATCTGGCAGATGAAGGGCGGCGTTTTGGTCAGCGAGCGAATGGAGCAGCTCCTCACGCACCTTGCCGAACGTCTGCAAACGGTCAGCGGCAAAAAACAGTACGGCTATCTAAAAGCTGACCTGAAAAATCTCGTGGATGAAATTGTGGATGAGCTTGGAAAGGACAGCCGCATTGCCGAAGCCTACCGCCTGTGGTGGGAGGTGAGGGGCAGGATCGAATCCATCTACACTGAAACACCATCCGATCCGCCGCCCCTTTCCCGCTGCGAGGATTTTAAGTCCATCCGCAATAGGGTCATTCAGGAAGCCATGAACCTTGGCAGCGGTGTCATGACCTTTGAGGAACCGGCCTCTGTGGAAACCGCTCTGCCGGATGCCGCCCCGGATGACGATACATCCGCCGTGGAGGCTCCACCGGAGAATGCATCAGCCGAACCGGAGGATGCGTCCGAACCGCTGCCCCGAATGTCTTCCTCCGATGGAGAGAAATCCTCCGGCTCATGGTGGACGGAAGAATACAAGCTGGCAAAGCAACATCTGCACGGCGATGAGGACGCCGGAATCCCGCAGGATTTTCACACAGCCCGTGAACTCTTCCTCACGGAAGCGGATAAAGATAATCCCCTGGCGCTCTATGACCTTGGTCGTATGACCGCCGACGGGCTTGGGTGCGAAGCGGATACGGCTGAAGCATATCGCTGGTACGAAAAGGCACTTGCGGTGTTCCATGCTGCCGAGGAAGAAAAGCCTTGGAAATACACCGAGTACCGCATCGGCAAAATGGTTGCCGCTGGGCTTGGAACAGAGCAGGATTATCTGCAGGCGGCGGACTGGCTCACCCTGTCCGCAAACGAGAATTACAAATATGCACAGTATTCCCTCGGCGGTCTGTATTATCACGGTAAGGGCGTGGAGCACAAGGTGAATTGCCCCGAAGGGGCAAGAGAAGGTGGCCTGGGCCAAGATCATGAAACCGCCTTTGACCTCTACACCCGTTCGGCAGACCAGAGCTTTCCCTATGCCAGCTTCGAGCTTGGTAAAATGCTGCGGGACGGCATCGGCTGTGTGAAAAACCAGCCGGACGCTGACCGTCGTTTCAGAGAGGCCTTCCACGGCTTTGTTTCTCTGGAGGAAAAAGGGCACGACGATAAGCTCCAGTACCGGCTGGGCTGGATGCTTCTGAATGGCGTCGGCACAGAAAAGGATGAGGCCGGAGCCAAGGAATACTTTGAAAAGGCGGCGACGGTAGGAAATCCCTTTGCCTGCTACCAGCTCGCCAAGCTCATTCTTGCAGATGAAGCAGCGCCGCTACAGGAGGTGGAAAAGGCTCTCGGTTATCTCCGGCAGGCGGTGGAGGCTGAAAATCCCTACGCCGCATATTTTCTCGGCAAGCTCTATGAAAAGGGGCAGCACGTCCCGCAGAACACGGCCGAGGCAGTACGGCTCTATACCCTTTCGGCAGAGCAGGACAACGACTTTGCTGCATACCGGCTCGGCAAGCTGTACCTTGGCGGCGAGGGCGTCCTCAAGGATGTGGAAGCCGCTATCCGCTGGCTGACCTTTGCCTCCGACCGGAAGAATCCATTTGCCGAATATGCCCTTGGCGTTCTCTACCTCAAGGGGGAAGATGTTCCGAAGGATGTGCCCGAGGCATTGGAATACCTGAAACGCTCCGCCGCACAGGGAAATCAGTTCGCACAATACCGGTTGGGCAAGGTTTACCTCATAGGAGAAGATGTGCAAAAGGACATTCCAGCTGCCCTGCAATTTCTGACGGATGCCGTAGAACAGGGCAACCAATATGCGCAGTACACCCTCGGCAAGCTGTACCTGATGGGAAAAGACGTACCAAAAGATAAGGAAGCCGCCGCTCAGTGGTTTACCCTGTCAGCGGCGCAGGGCAACATTTATGCGCAGTTTTTCCTTGACCATATAGACGAGTTCAAAGACCCCTCTGTCCTGCTGGCGGGCACCCGACTCCTGCATCACATGAGCCGGGTGTTTACGGACAACGCTCCGCCCTTGAAACCGCCCGGACAGCGCACCGACCGCAAGCTCCTGCGCAGGCTCCGGGAGAAGAAGCAGGCGCAGGGTCATGCACGGAACGATCACGAACAGACCATGTCACTCTAAAAACGATGGGAGGAACACCATGAAAAAGCAGAAAAAGAAAACAGGGCGGATACCCATCCAGAAAAACCGGTACCCAAAGTTATGCCGTCCTGCAAAAAGGGCGGCATTTTTTCATCGAATCGGCAATCGCCACAGATAGGAGGTATGTCCATGGGTGCCTATGTGCATTTTACGGATGAACAGAAATACCGTGCCAACAATGTGGATCTGGCGGACTTTCTCCAGCGGCGCGGCGAAAAGCTCCTGCCCAGCGGACGGGATAAGCGGCTGGCCTCCGACCACAGCATCACCGTCCGGGGAAACGAATGGTATGATCACTCCGCGGAGAGCGGCGGGTATGCCATTGATTTCGTGCGGAAGTTTTATGGATGCTCGTATCCCGAAGCCGTGACCCTGCTGCTGGGAGGTGAGCAGGGCGAGATCTATCGGCCCGCCTCGCAAAAGAAACAGGAACCGAAAAAGCCCTTTGCGCTCCCACCGACCCATACGGATATGCGCCGTGTTTATGCGTATCTGGTAAAAACCCGGCATATCGGCCGAGAGGTGGTCAGCTTCTTTGCAAAGCAGAAGCTCCTCTATGAAAGCTGTGAAAAATCTCAGGACGGTACGAAGGAATATCACAACGCGGTATTCGTGGGCTTGGATGAAAACGGAGTTGCCCGCCATGCCCATAAACGTGGAATTTACACCTTGGGGCAGGCATTCAAAGGAAATGTGGATGGCTGCAATCCCCGCCACAGCTTTCACTGGCTCGGCGAAAGCGGGCATCTGTATGTTTTTGAAGCGCCGGTGGATATGCTGTCGTTCATCACGCTGAACCCGCAGGAGTGGCAGCGGCACAGCTATGTATCCCTCTGCGGCGTTGGAGGCCAGGCAATGCTGTGGATGCTGGAGCAGTATCCGCAGCTCCGGCAGGTGTCTCTCTGTTTGGATAACGATGAAGCCGGGCACAAGGCCAGCGAACGGCTGAAACAGCAGCTTGCGGAACAGGGCTATGAATCGGAGCGGCTCATGTCTCAAGGGAAGGATTGGAATGACGATTTAACGGAAGCCGCACAGCAAAAGCCGGGTAGCTTTGAAATGAGGATGTCATAGAAAAATGGAGCGGCACTTAAGGTAGCCGCTCCGTTTCTCCGCGCTGTTCTTCCCACAAATATTTCACGAGTCCGAAATGATAGATTTCAATTTCGCAGTCAAACCAATTTCTGCCCATCGTCATATTGCAGCCGAATTTGGCTTGGTTGTAACCATAGGTTTCGTCAATGATGTCAATCATCATTTGATTGTTCCGCATCTGTTTGGCAAAGTCTCGGATATCCCATTGTTTTCGAAATTTGTCTTTCCCAGTGCAATATACCCGGCAAAAATCAAAATCTACTTTTGGAAAAAAGATTTGAGTTTTCCCGGTTTGTTCCACTTGATCATCCTGAATCGTGCGAATTCCGTCCTCTATTACAAAACAGATGGTATCGTCTGCTATTTCGATGTGATTAAGCCTGGCATCATGCAAACTCACCGGCAGTATCATGTTTGGCTTTTCATAATCAGGCATTCATAGCACCTCTCTTATTTTTCATTATATAAGATTATCCTACTATAAAATCCTCTAAACTGAAAGGAGCGCCCGATGCAATCCCAAGTCTACATCTTATTCGCAGCGGCCGCCGTGATGTTTCTCGTCATCGGCGGCCTTTCTCTTTTAGCCCATTATTACACCCTCAACGGAATCAAGTCCCGCACAGTGGGTGACGGCCAACATGGTACCGCGCGCTTTTCTACCAAAAAGGAAATCAAAAGCATCTACAAGCACATTCCCTTTCAGCCGGAGCTGTGGCGGAAGGGAGAAAACCTCCCAGCTGTTTCGGAGCAGGGAATCATCCTCGGCAGCACGGGATCTAAAAACAAGGTCACGGCGCTGGTGGATACCGACGACGTCCACTGCCTTATGATCGGCGCATCCGGCGTGGGCAAGACGGCATTCTTCCTGTATCCGAATCTGGAATATGCCTGCGCTTCGGGAATGAGCTTTCTGACTACCGATACCAAGGGGGACCTGTACCGCAACTACGGCGCCATTGCCCGTGACTATTATGGCTACCATGTGGCGGTTATCGACCTTCGAAATCCTACCCGCTCGGACGGCAACAATATGCTCCAGCTGGTTAACACCTACATGGATGCGTATCTTGCCGACGAAAACAACCTTGTGGCAAAGGCTAAGGCGGAGAAATACGCCAAAATCATCTCCAAAACCATCATAAACGCTAGCGGCGAGAACTACGGACAGAATCAGTTTTTCTATGATGCCGCCGAGGGGCTTCTGTCCTCCATCATTCTGCTGATTGCGGAATATCTGCCGCCCACCAAAGTGGATGGAAAAAAGGTGGACTGCCGCCATATCATCAGCGTGTTCAAGCTGGTGCAGGATTTGCTGGCACCCAGCAAGGTAAAGGGAAAAAGCCAGTTTCAGCTTCTCATGGAAAAGCTGCCGCCCGATCATAAGGCCCGCTGGTTTGCGGGAGCTGCCCTCAACTCCGCGGAGCAGGCCATGGCATCGGTGCTGTCCACCGTACTATCCCGCCTGAATGCCTTTCTTGATTCGGAAATGGAGCAGATTCTGTGTTTTGATACAGCCATTGACGCGGAGAAATTCTGCAATGAAAAATCCGCACTGTTTATTGTACTTCCTGAAGAAGATCTGACAAAATATTTCATGGTCAGCTTGATGATCCAGCAGCTCTACCGGGAAATCCTTGCGGTGGCGGACGAGAACGGCGGCAAGCTGAAAAACCGGGTCATGTTTTACTGTGATGAGCTGGGTACACTGCCCGCCATCGAATCGCTGGAGCTGATTTTTTCAGCCAGCCGTTCCCGCCGCCTTTCCATGGTACCCATTATCCAGTCCTTCGGCCAGCTTGAAAAAAATTATGGCAAGGAGGGTTCGGAAATCATCGTGGACAACTGCCAGGATACCATCTTCGGCGGCTTCGCTCCCAACAGCCAGACTGCCGAAGTGCTGAGTAAGGCATTGGGCAGCCGCACCGTGATGAGCGGCAGTATAAGCCGGGGTAAAAATGATCCCAGCCAATCCCTGCAGATGATGGAGCGCCCTCTCATGACGCCGGATGAGCTGAAATCCATTCCCAAGGGCAGCTTTGTCGTCATGAAAACCGGCACCCATCCCATGCGGACAAGACTGCGGCTGTTTCTGGATTGGGGCATCCGTTTCGGAAAGCCCTATACCGTGGCGGAAAAGGCGCACCGGAAAGTGATCTATGCCGATAAGCAGACGCTGGAGGAAAACATCGTCCGCAAGCACACGGCCTGCCTGATGGTGGGTGAGGAAACCGGGGAGCTCCTTGAACCGCCCACCGGCACCGGAGCGCTCCATACACCCGTGGCGGAACCGCCCGCAGAGCCGCAGAAGCGGCGCAGCCACCTCAGAACGTAAAGGAGCCGATGAACCATGAGCTACTTTAACCACATTTATTCTGCCCCGCCCGATGAGCTCCCCCATCGGGCAAGGGCGGTTTATATTTACCTCCGTGACCGCGCGGGAAAGGGCGCAGACTGCTGGCCTGCGGTCAAGACCATTGCTGCCGACTTGCAGCTTTCCCGAAGCACTGTCAAGCGCGCTCTGCATGATTTGGTGAAAGCGGGGCTGATTGAAAAAGAGTCTCGCTACCGAGAGAACGGCAGCAATACCAGCAACAGGCTGATTTTAAAAAAATAGCCGGACTTGCGGCAAAGCGAAAAGACGGATTTCCCGCCAAGGGGATACTCCGTCTTTTCGCTGAACCCAGGTGCGGTTCATGGTGAACACACCAGAACCTCTCACTCTAAAAATATTTATTACAGAAAAAGAGAAATGTAACTTTGTGTTTTTATGTAACATGTCAAAAGCTATTTATAACAGTTCTATTTTTGTAAACTATAAACATACAAATAAAATTTTAATGTTACAAAGAGAGGTGGGGATTGAAAGCGACAGGCATTAGGTAAAAGGGTCAACCAATTGAGAAAGGACAAGGGCTTGACCTCCGAGCAGTTATCGGAGCTGTGCGGAGTGAATGCGGTGCATATCCGCAGAATTGAAAGCAGTGGCAGCCTGCCCGGCTTTTCTCTTTTTCTGAAGATATGTATGTAACGTGCTGGGAAGCTCTGCGGATTATCTGCTGGGATATCTTCTGGAGCATCCCGTGATACCCGACAGCGTGGAGCAGCTTGGCAAGCAGTTGAAGCATCTGGAACTCAATCAGATCGACATGATCAATGAGATGGTAGAGGTCATGATCCGGCACACAACCGGCAAGGAATAAAGGGTGAAAAATGATTGGGGCCGTTGCAAAATAAGTGAATCATCACTTATGGAGCAATGGCCCTTCTTCTGTGTAAAAACCTCAAAAAATGAAAAAGACAGATTCCGAAGAACCCGCCTTTCATGGTATAATTAATTATGCGAATAACAAAATACACCACTAAAGATTATACCGAACTTGGCCAAACTTTTCAACTGGTTTTGCCATTAAGTTTGGAAGGTCTCGTTCCTGATGATGACTCTATCCGACTGCTGAGCCATGAATTGGAGGATTTAGATTACGCGAAGTTATATCTGGCTTACTCTGCCAAAGGCAGAAATCCGGCAGTGGACCCTAAGACTATGTTCAAGATCCTGACCTACGCTTATTCCCAAAACATTTACTCTTCCAGAAAAATCGAAAAAGCCTGCAAAAGAGATATCAACTTCATGTGGCTTCTGGCCGGTCAGAAAGCTCCGGATCACAGTACCATCGCAAGATTCCGTACCGGGTTTTTGGCTGATGCCTGTGAAGATCTGTTCTATCAGATGGTCAGAAACTTAGCTGCCATGGGGGAACTGGGGAAAGAGACCGTATTTATTGACGGAACAAAGTTAGAAGCCTGTGCTAATAAATACACGTTTGTCTGGAAAAAATCTGTAGGGAAATGGGAAGAAAAAATGTTTGCCAGAATCACACAGGCTGTAGATTTGGTAAACCGGGAATACATAAAGGACTTTTCCATTGCGAGAGAAAATCGCGGCAAAGATTTACAGAGAGTATTTGACTTCCTGGATTCCTATTGCAAAGAACAGGGAATTCGATTTGTTTATGGAAGAGGAAAACGTAAGTGCAATCATCAAAAGTACCATGAATTATTCCGGCGTTTTCTGGACAGGCAGCTTCTTTATGATCTGCATAACTCAAAATTTCATGGAAGAAACAGTTATTCTAAGACGGATGTTGATGCCACGTTTATGCACATGAAGGATGACCACATGAGAAACGCCCAGCTAAAACCGGGTTATAACGTACAGATCGCAGTGGACAGCGAATACGTGGTGGCGGCAGATATCTTTCAGGACCGGAATGATGTCTGGACCCTGGTGCCATTTTTAAAACATATGGAGGAAAATCTGGGATTTCAGTATCCCAGCGTGACAGCAGATGCCGGATACGAAAGCGAGGAAGCGTATTGCTCCTTAGATGAGAAACAACAGACTTATTATATCAAGCCACAGATTTATGAAAGGTGGAAAAAGCGAAGCTTCAAAAAAGATATCAGCAAGCGGGAGAATATGGGGTATGAGGAAGAAACAGATACTTATACCTGCCATAGCGGCCGGAAGCTGAAAGCCCTATATAAAAAGAAACAGAAGAGCAAAAATGGATATGAATCCGAAGTGACGGTATATGAATGCGAGGATTGCAGTGGCTGCCCGGAAAAAGACAAGTGTACAAAGGCAAAGGGAAACAAGCGGCTGTATGTATCAAAGAAGTTCATAGAGAAACGCCAGAAATCCTATGAAAACATCACAAGTGAGCGTGGAATACTTTATCGAATGAATCGTTCCATTCAGGTAGAAGGTGCATTTGGAGTGTTGAAAAGTGATTATGAATTTCAAAGATTTCTGCTGAGAGGGAAAACCAAAGTAAAACTGGAGATTCTATTGCTATGTATGGGTTATAACATCAATAAGC
Source organism: Novisyntrophococcus fermenticellae (assembly GCF_018866245.1). Taxonomy (GTDB): domain Bacteria; phylum Bacillota; class Clostridia; order Lachnospirales; family Lachnospiraceae; genus Novisyntrophococcus; species Novisyntrophococcus fermenticellae. Next base: position 289,531 of record NZ_CP076458.1, on the reverse strand, counting down.
TACATGGGAAAATCCAGAATGAAAGACTAAAAAGTCATCTGTTCGAATTAAAAATGGCGTAAAAAAGCAGCCAGAAAGAAAGGCTTTATTAAGGTATGCAAAAAATCAGGATAAAAATCCGCACAAGAGGATTTTTATCCTGATTTTATCTGCAAAAGGAAAGGTGCCGCTCAATAGCTATAAATCGGCTATTTTTGCGACACCCTCTTTCCTTTGTCCTGTTTTGTCTTTCAGTTGTCCCTCGATGTAGTTTATAATGATACAAAATTAAATAGTAGGTTACATGGGAAGGAGATCGCAATGACGGCAAAAGAAAAAGCAAAGCTGGTCAGCCAGGCGGGAAAGTTCTATACCCTTGGCCTGACCGTAGAAAAATGCAGGGAAAAGCTGAGTTGATTGGTAGAGAAAAAGATTCCCTACGATTCGCCCAAAAGTAGCTCTGGATGAGTTTCAAAAAGCAGATCAAGAATGGAAGCATTTAGAGCAGGAGCATTTAAAATACAGATCGCAGTTTTAAGAAAAAGGACGATGATAAAGTAGTACCTTCGCCCCTGTGGGTGGTTTGAACAAAGTAAAAGCCTATTTTTATAGACACGGAGTAGTAATAAGGTTTTATATGTCTAACGCAAGTCGGTCATCTTATGAGTAATTATGGCGAATAAAAAATACAATTTTATATTGACATTTATCGATTTGAGGAATACAATAGTCATATCGAAGTTTTTAGATATGAGGTGTCAATATGGACTACTATATGGAGAACACAAAAGTGTTCAAAGCGTTAGGCGACCCTAAGAGGGCGCTGATTGTTGATATGCTCTCCTGCGGCGAATTATGCGCCTGCGATATTCTTGAGAAATTTGAAATGTCTCAATCTACTCTATCCCATCACATGAAAATTCTGTGTGAGTGTGGTCTTGTAAAAGGGAGAAACGAGGGAAAATGGACGTACTATTCATTAGATGAGGATGCAATCAGTAAAACAAAGCAGTTTTTTCGCGCTATCACATCCAATAAGGAAAATTGTATTTGCATGGAAAATGAAAATTGTTGTAAGGAGTGTGCTGAAAATGAGTAAATGCTGTTGTTCTTCTAAAAATAGCTGTTGCCAGCCACAGCCGAAAAAGACAATTAATACTGATTTTTTGTATTTGGACACAACCATTTGCAGTAGGTGCCAGGATACTTAAAAGGCTCTGGCTGGAGCGGTTTCCAGTGTTACAGTTGTCCTGAACGCAGCGGGGTATGAGGTAAAGGTAAATAAAGTGAATATCACAACGAAAGAGCTGGCTATCCAATATCAGTTTATTAGTTCACCTACCATTCGTGTGAACGGAAACGACATTGTTGTGGAGTTACGGGAATCGGTCTGCGAGGACTACGGAGACCTCTGTGGCGATAATGTGGATTGTCGCGTGTGGGTATTGGCGGCATAGAATATACAGGGCCTTCCCAAGAGCTTATTGTAAACGCAGTTCTCCAAGAAGTATACGGAGGCAATTCAATGGAGGAACCCGCCCCACTATACATTACCGCACAATTTGGAAGTGTTTTCAACGGTAAAGAATCACTGTAAAAAGGAGGATTTTTATGCGAATTGTAATTATCGGTGCGGTAGCTGCGGGAACCTCTGCCGCTGCTAAAGCAAGAAGAAACAACGAGGATGCGGAAATCGTAATTTATGAAAAGGATAGTTTTATTTCTTACTCCGGCTGCGGTATGCCTTACTATATCGGGGACGAGGTTGAAAGTGCAGATCAACTGATCCCCCGCACGCCCGCTTTCTTTAAGAGCAAATACAATGTAGATATTCATATCCTGCACGAAGTGCTTTCCATCTCTCCGGATATAAAGAGCATCACAATTAAAAACATGACTACAGGAGACGAATTCATTGACCATTATGATAAGCTCGTTATCGCTACTGGGGCAAGAGCGGTCGTCCCTCCGATAAAGGGCGCAGACGGTCCAAATGTTTTTACACTGCGCAATATTAACGATATGAACCGCATAAAGAGTCATATAGATTTAACTCAGCCCCGTGCGGCGGTCATCATCGGCACAGGCTTTATTGGCCTTGAGGTTTGTGAAAATCTCAAGAGGCTTGGCATCGAAGTGACCATGCTGGAGAAATTATCGCAGGTCACGCCGGGACTGGATGCCGATATGGCCATTTATGTTCAGGATCACATTGTAAAGAATGGTGTTTCTGTGTTGACAGGCGTTTCTGCTTTTGAAATTACAAATAGCAGCGTGGTTTTATCAGACGGCACAGAAATCAAAGCAGATATGGTTCTTGTATCCACCGGTGTGCGTCCCAACACGGAGTTGGCGGCAGCGGTTGGAATTGATCTTGGAGCCTCTGGTGCAATCCGGGTGAACACCAAGATGGAAACAAATTTGCCGGATATTTATGCTTGCGGTGACTGCACCCAGCAATTCCATGTTGTAACGGGAAAGCCGGTTTATAGGCCGCTTGGCTCTACTGCTAACAAAACAGGTAGAATCGCGGGTGATAGCATGACGGGCGGTGGTTTGGAATTTAGAGGCATCCTTGGTACAGGTATTTTCAAAATCTTCGACATGACGGTAGCGCAAACCGGTCTTTCTGAGCGTGAAGCACATGAGTTGGGATACGATGTGGTGGTATGCCACAATATCAAACCCAATAAACCCGAATATATGCAAGGCAAGGAAATGATCATTAAGGGGATAGCCGATAAAAAGACCGGCAGACTTTTGGGGGTTCAAATCGTTGGATATGAGGGCGTTGATAAGCGGGTAGATGTTTTTGTAACAGCAATCACCTTCAAAGCGAAAGTCGAAGATCTTTTCCATCTTGATTTGGCCTATGCCCCGCCTTTCTCAACGACGAAAGACCCTGTGATGTATACCGGTATGATACTTGAAAATGCTATCCACAAGGGCAGGCCACTGATGACGGCACAGGAGTTGGATGTTCTTGTACAGTCCGGCGAAAAGTACACACTGATTGACGCAAGAGTTCTCACCCAATATGAAAAAGATCATGTTGATACGGCACAGAGTATCCCCCATGAAAAACTTCGAAAAACAGCCGAATCGCTTGATAAAGATACGGTTACTGTCACCTATTGTAATAAAGGAACAACTGGCAACGCAGCTCAGAACATCCTGCTTGGAAAGGGTTTTAAACGAGTATTTAACCTTTCTGGCGGACAGAAACAGTACAGAAAAACACACGGCGAGAATTGAATTTGTATTTAGGCCATTGTAACCAATGGCTTTTGAAAGGCATACTATATGAGTGCATGCTCATATAAGAATAAAACTGGAGGTGAAGATGATGGTGGATATTTTCAAGGCATTGTCAGAAGAAAGCAGATTGCGTATATTGTCACTACTGCTGGAAGGTGAGTTGTGTGTCTGCGAAATTGAAGCCTGTCTGAGAATGACTCAATCAAATGCATCTCGGCATTTGACCGCACTAAAGAGATGTGGAATTCTAGAAAGCAATAAAAAAGCGCAATGGACCTACTACAAAATAAGCGATGGTTTCATTCAGAAAAATACAGAACTATGGGAGTACTTGAAAGGCAGGTTGAGGACACTGCCGTCCTATCCTTCGGATTGCGAAGAATATCAGAAATGCAAATTACAAGGCTTATGCGAGTGCAACAAAAAACCTCATTAAAGGAGTGATAACAATGGAACAAGAAAAGACACAAGGCATTGGTTTTTTTGAAAAATATCTAACCGTCTGGGTTCTGCTGTGCATGGCAGCTGGTATCCTGATCGGAAAATTCCTGCCCGGCATTCCGGATGTCTTAGAAAAATTTCAATATGCCGGGCAGAACCTCCCGATTGCCATCCTCATTTGGATTATGATTTTCCCCATGATGATGAAAATTGATTTCCAGTCTATCAAGAATGTGCGGAAAAATCCTTTGGGCATCCTCATTTCCAGCGGAAGCAGCTGGCTCATTAAACCATTCCTCATGTTTGGGCTGGCGACTTTGTTTTTCAAGGTCATCTTCCAACCTCTTATCCCAGCAGAGTTGGCACAGGACTTCGTGACAGGCGCAGTATTGCTGGGCGTAGCACCCTGCACGGCGATGGTGTTTGTATGGAGTCATCTGACGAAAGGCGATCCGGCGCATACGCTTGTACAGGTTTCAGTCAATGATCTCTTAATCCTCGTGCTGTTTGTGCCGCTGGTTCAATTCTTGCTGGGAGTAAATGGCGTTACGATTCCTTGGGATACGCTCTTCTTTTCCATCGTATTATTCGTTGTCGTTCCGCTGGTTGGCGGCGCACTTACGCGCTTTTTGATGATAAAGAAAAAAGGCATAGAGTATTTCAATGAAAGGTTTCTCCCAAAGTTTGACGGTGTCACGACCTTGGGGCTGCTGCTCACCCTGATCATAATTTTTTCCTTCCAAGGCGATATTATTTTGGAACAGCCTCTGTTCGTTTTGTTGATCGCAGTACCGCTGATTCTGCAAAATGTAATCTCAGCCACCTTTACCTACTTGATATGCAAGTGGACGAAACAACCACACAACATTGCGGCTCCGGCTTCTCTGATTGCTGCCTCGGACTTCTTCGAACTTTCTGTGGCAGTAGCAATTACTCTTTTAGGTCCAAATTCGCCGGTTGTGCTTGCCTGTACGGTCGGCGTGTTAACCGAGGTTCCGGTCATGCTCTTGCTCGTCAAATTTATAAACAAAACGAAAGGCTGGTTTCCTCAAAATGAATTACAAAATTAGAGCAATGCAAAAGGATGACTGGAAGCCAGTCAGCGAAATATACCAGCAAGGTATGCATACAAATCTTGCAACATTTCAAACGGAATGCCCCACCTATGAGGAATTTGATCAGTCGCATATGAGGCAATGCCGCTTTGTAATAACCGATGATGATGTCATTATTGGTTGGGCGGCGTTAACGCCTGTATCAAGCCGTTGTGTATATCGCGGTGTGGCTGAAGTCAGCATCTATATTCATGACACTTACAGAGGAAAAGGTGTGGGAACCCAACTGCTAAATTTTCTTTCCGACCAATCCGAGAAAGAGGATTTCTGGACACTGCAATCAGGAATTATGGCTGACAACAAAGCAAGCATTCGATTACATGAAAAATGCGGATTTCGTCAGGTGGGATTCCGTGAGCGAATCGGAAAAGACCGATTTGGACAATGGCGCAATACCGTTCTTATGGAACGAAGAAGCAATTTCAATTAATTATATAAAGGAGATATTTTACTATGAAAAAAATGAAAATCTTTGAACCCGCTATGTGTTGCTCAACCGGCCTTTGCGGCGTGGGAGTTGATACTGAACTGCTGCGCATCTCCACAGTATTGGAAACGCTGAAAAAGAAAGGCATGAATATTGACCGCTTCAACCTTAACAGCGCACCGGCTGAGTTTATCACCGACCAGACTATCAATGCGTATATCAACGAAAAAGGAACAGAGGGATTGCCCGCTGTGATGGTCGATGGCAAAATCGTGATTACTGGCCGCTATCCTACCAATGAGGAATTTACGAAGTTGCTCGACCTTCCCGAAGATGTGTTGGGCAAGCAGAATAAAACCGCATCTGGCGGCTGTTGCTGTGAAGGAGGTTGCTGTTAAAATGAAATTATTCGACCCACGTAACATCAACCTAACAAAGTACCTTTTCTATACCGGCAAGGGCGGCGTTGGCAAGACCAGCGTTGCCTGTGCCACCGCAGTATCCCTTGCAGACAGCGGCAAGAGTGTACTGCTTATCAGTACCGACCCGGCATCCAACTTGCAGGATGTATTCTCGATGGAACTGACCAACAAGGGTATTCCCATCCCTGATGTTCCCAACTTGGTGGTTGCAAATTTGGACCCCATACAGGCAGCAGCCGAATATCGGGAGAGCGTGATTGCTCCCTATCGTGGCAAGTTGCCGGAATCTGTCCTTGCCAATATGGAGGAACAGCTTTCCGGTTCCTGCACGATTGAGATTGCGGCGTTCAATGAGTTTTCCAACTTCATTACGGATGATAAGGTTCAGCAGGAATACGACCATATTATTTTTGATACTGCCCCTACCGGCCATACCCTGCGTATGCTTCAGCTCCCGTCTGCATGGAGCAATTTCATCAGCGAAAGCACACACGGTGCCTCCTGCCTGGGCCAGCTTTCTGGATTAGAAAGCAAAAAGGCCATTTACAAACAGGCGGTTGAAACACTGGCAAACGGTAGCCTGACCACGCTGATTCTCGTCAGCCGCTCTGAAACTGCTCCCTTCAAGGAAGCAGAACGGGCTTCCGGCGAGCTCTCCGCATTGGGCGTGAACAATCAAATGCTGGTGATCAACGGCGTATTAATGGAATATACCGACACCCTATCCTCCAACCTGTACTCAAAGCAGCAGGCGGCCCTTGCTGCCATGCCAGAGAGTCTAAGGACACTTCCAATCCGTATGGTTCCTCTGCGGACCTATAATGTGACAGGGCTTGAAAATGTGCGTGCCTTGCTGCATACTGACCGTGTGACCGCACATGTCCAAACGCTGAATGCTACACATATTCCTGCGCTGAATGATGTGATAGATGAACTGGCGATAGAGGGCAAACGTGTCATCTTCACGATGGGCAAAGGTGGCGTGGGAAAGACTACTGTTGCTGCTGCTGTTGCATTAGGGCTTGCCAAGCGTGGTAAAAAAGTCCACCTCACCACCACCGATCCCGCCGCTCACCTGAAATTTGTGCTGAACGAAGAAAGCGGTGTGTCAATGAGCCATATCGATGAAGCAGAAGAATTGAAGAAGTACCAATCTGAGGTGCTTTCCAAAGCGCGTGCTTCCGGCATGAGCGATGAGGACATCGCCTACGTGGAAGAAGATTTGCGTTCCCCTTGTACACAGGAAATCGCTGTGTTCCGTGCCTTTGCGGAGATTGTGGAAAGAGCCAATGATCAGGTGGTGGTTATTGACACCGCTCCTACTGGTCACACTCTGCTTTTGCTTGAATCTACCCAAAGTTACAACCACGAAATTCAGCGCACCAAGGGCGAAATTCCCGAATCGGTCAAGAGGTTATTGCCCCGACTGAAATCCGATGAAACCGAGGTTTTAATTGTGACCTTGCCCGAAGCAACTCCCGTTTATGAAGCGTTGCGGCTGGAGGATGATTTGCAGCGGGCGGGCATTGCTGCCAAATGGTGGGTTGTCAATCAGTCTCTTTATGGCACGAATACCACGAACCCAATGCTTGCGGCAAAAGCGGCAGGCGAAGTAGAGTGGCTCAACCGTATTGATGAACACGCAAAGGGGAAATTTGCACTAATTGCATGGAGTGCTGAAGAAATTAAAGGCGACCGCCTGTTAAATCTGTAAGGTGGAAAACATAGTAAAAGTCATATTTATATGTTTCCATAATTCTTGTGGCAGCCAGACCGCTGAGACGATGAATCGCCAACTTGGGTGATGTTTTAAAGTAGCGTGAAAGAAGTAACTGTCAAAAATAAATACTGCAGCCAAGGGCAAACCCACTAAAAGGTGGGGACGCAAAGCTATAGGGTCTAAGGTGTATTACTGCACTACGATAGCCTGGTTGCCAAAAGCTATGCGGAGCCTGCCCTCGTTTCAGAGGGCAGGCTCTTATTATGGGCTTTAGCCTGTTGAACATGGGTGAGTTTCTCTTTAGGAGAAATCAATCCATGTGAAATAATAAACCACCCGCTTTACGGGTGGTCTTGACTGCCTACGGTTTTAAGAGTTCGAGTCCTTCTTCTCTGCCATATTTGTACATTGCGATTAATAGAAGCCCGATGTACCCTGAAAGCCCAGTAATACTGGTTTTTTTGCGTTCAAGGAGATTTTTCAAAGCGTTTTTGAGGGCGAATTTGTCCTTGCCATCTTACACATAACGAGCATTTATGCACCCGCCGAACGGAAAGCGTGAAAAGATGCACCCGCCCTGCTTTTGCTCGTTCAGCGGTAGTGGAAATTTTCACATATTCATCGTTTTACAGACTTTCTTTCACAATGTTGAATTAACCCAAAACTATCCTGTTTAATGGAAAAACTCCAACTTGTCCCAAAAGCCGAATATGCAATGTACATACACCATTGTCGTGTTAATTTCACGCGTTCGCTGAACGTGGTAGACGAAAAGGACAGATGCTATAAAAAAATTCAAAAGCCCCTTGACAAATGAGTGACTGTTCAACTATAATATGAATATGGTTGAACAGTCACTCAATCAAATGCAAAGGAGGTGCTTTCTATGCCCGTTAAAGGAGACGTGTGCGATTGCGATGTTATCCACGAAGAAATCGTTGCGAATGTGAAGTCACAAATGCTTTCAGATACAACTATGATTGCCGCTTCTGATTTTCTAAAAGCAATCGGAGACCCTACAAGAGTTAAGATGCTTTGGGCTTTGGGTGTCAGCGAAATGTGCGTGTGTGATTTGGCATATTTGCTAAAGATGACAAAATCCGCAATCTCACATCAATTGCGAACTTTGAAAGCGGCCAACTTGGTAAAGTTCCGAAAAGACGGCAAAGTGGTCTACTATTCTCTTGTAGATGATCACGTAAACATTATTCTAAAACAAAGTTTGAGCCATATCACAGAATAATAATTTTAAGGAGGAAATCACTATGAAAAAGCAATTTAGACTCGAAGGACTTGACTGCGCCAACTGCGCCGCGAAAATGGAAAAGGACATCGGCGCGCTTTCCGGTGTGACAACCGCAAGTGTCAACCATATGACAACGAAACTTGTCTTTGAAACCGCCGAGGGAGCAGACATTGATTATATCGTTGCCGAAGCTGAAAAAATCGTTCACAAGTACGAACCGGAAGTCGTAATGAAACGGGCGTGATGTGCCATCGCGAACGGCGAGATTGTATAGGGCGATACTCTCGATTAACGCCCTATACAATTGCTTAATGCCGCTGACTAAAGAATTTTTTTACACTAACAGTTGAGTGAGCTCTCAACCAATATAGAGGAGGGATTTAAAGTGAATAAGCGTCTAACCAAAATCATCATAGCGGCTGTCATTTTCGTGGCAGGTCTGCTTGCTCCGAAAGACCCGGAGTGGCTTTCGATAATTCTGTTTCTTGCCGCTTACGTTGTCGTCGGCTACGAAATTATTTTTAAGGCGGTCAAGAATATTACGCACGGAGAAGTCTTTGACGAAAACTTCTTAATGACTATCGCCACAGTCGGCGCGCTCATCGCGGGGGAGTACCCGGAGGGCGTTGCAGTTATGCTGTTTTATCAAGTCGGCGAGTTATTCCAAAGTTACGCCGTTTCTAAATCGAGGAAGTCTATCGCCGGACTTATGGATATTCGCCCCGATTACGCTAATGTAAAACGCGGTGACGGCAGCTTAGAAAGGGTTGATCCCTATGATGTGAATATTGGCGATATTATCGTCGTACAGCCGGGTGAGAAAATACCGCTTGACGGCATAATCATTGAGGGCAACTCAATGGTAGACACCAAAGCCTTGACGGGCGAATCCGTTCCCCGCGAAGTTTCCGTAGGCGGCGAAGCGTTAAGCGGTTGTATCAATGTCAGCGGCGTTCTAACCATTGAAGTGCAAAAGGAATTTGGCGAATCAACCGTTTCAAAAATTCTTGACCTTGTTGAAAACGCAAGCAGTAAAAAATCCAATTCCGAAAACTTCATTACGAAGTTTGCTCGGATTTATACTCCTGTTGTCGTGGGAGCCGCAGTTTTACTTGCCGTTATTCCCTCGCTCATTACAGGTGAATGGAGCGTGTGGACGCTTCGCGCCTTGACTTTCCTTGTGGTGTCCTGCCCTTGCGCGCTCGTTGTGTCTATCCCGCTTAGTTTCTTCGGTGGTATTGGCGGGGCTTCAAGAAGCGGTATTTTGGTAAAGGGGAGCAACTATCTTGAGGCTTTGGCAAAGACTGAAACGGTTGTGTTCGATAAGACAGGAACTCTCACCAAAGGCGTGTTTAAGGTACAGGAAATCCACCCTGTTGAAGTGTCGGCAGACGAACTATTAGAGTTGACCGCATACGCTGAAAGCTATTCCAATCACCCGATTTCGCTCTCCCTAAAAACCGCATACGGCAAGGAGATTGACAAGAGCAAAGTGACCGACACGGAGGACATTGCGGGTCACGGTATCAGCGTAACGGTGTTTGGCAAAAAGGTCTTTGCAGGGAACACAAGGCTGATGAAAAAAATCGGCGTAGATTACTGTAAAGATGAAATAATCGGCACGGTTGTCCACGTTGCCATTGACAGCAAATACGCCGGATATATCGTTATTGCAGACGAAGTAAAAGAGGATTCCGCAGAAGCAATCCGCCGCCTTAAAGCTATGGGAATTAAGCAAACGGTCATACTCACTGGCGACAGTAACTCGGTCGGTCAAAAGGTCGGACGCGAACTCGGTGTAGACAAGATTTACACGGAACTTTTGCCCGGTGATAAGGTGGCCAAATTGGAAGAACTGCTTGCCGCCAAATCCGCGAAAGGCAAACTCGCTTTTGTCGGCGACGGCATCAATGATGCGCCTGTTCTCGCTCGTTCGGATATAGGGATAGCTATGGGCGGTTTAGGCTCGGACGCGGCGATTGAAGCCGCCGATATTGTGATTATGACCGATGAACCGTCAAAGATTGCGTCGGCTATCAGAATATCAAAAAAGACGCTCGGCATTGCCACGCAAAACACTTGGCTTGCACTCGGTATAAAGGCAGTTGTTCTCGTCCTCAGCGCGCTAGGTATTACTGATATGTGGATGGCGGTTTTCGCAGACGTTGGCGTGACTGTTCTCGCGGTACTGAACTCTTTCCGCGCGCTTAATACGAAAAAGCTGTGAACGGAGGGGGTATATAATGCAAGCTGTTTTATTCAGTTTGCTTGCCACCATTTTGGGAACATTGCTCGGAAGTCTGATAGCGGTTTGGGCAGGAAACCGTTCTCCGAAAATCATCAATTATCTACTGTCACTTGCCGCAGGGTTTATGTTGAGCCTTGTGTTTTTCGACCTTGTTCCCGAAGTGTTGGAGATTGCAAGCGTTCCTCTAACAATTTTGGGAATTGGAATCGGGATTGCCGTAATTCTGATATTCGACACGGTTTCCGATAAAATGGCGGACGGCAAAGACGGAGAAATCCCACAGGCGAAAGTGAAAATCGAGATTTTGCGCTCCGGCTATATTATGCTTGTAGCTGTTGGTATTCATAATTTACCCGCCGGACTTGCAATCGGCGCGGGAGCGGAACACCATATCGGGTTTGCGGCGACAATGGCTCTTACCCTTGCTCTGCATAATATCCCTGAGGGTGTGGCTACTGCCGCTCTGTTATTGGCGGGTGGAGCAAAAAAGCGTAACGCGGTTTTGCTGTCAACACTAACAGGAGTGCCGACCATTCTTGGCGCGACAATTGGTTACTTTGTCGGGAATATGTCAGACGTTGCAATGGCATTGACTACTTCGGCTGTGGCGGGAATTATCCTGTATATGATTTTTGAAGAAATACTTCCGAAGGGTGCCGCAATTCTTAAGACACGATTAACAACGGTCTTTACATTGCTTGGAATAATTATCGGGATTGTGGCGATAAGTGGTTGATACGCATAGATAATCGTTCAGACAAATTGGCTTTAAGGGGGCGCAATACTTGGTTTTGCAAAGTTGATTCGCTTATCAACGAATTAGAGGAGAAAGCGCCGAAGATATTGCAAATACAGTTATCAAGCGTGGATTACTTTCCCGTCTTGACCATGCCGCCTATCTTGGCAGGGAGCCTGCTAAAGCGGAAATGGTCTTAAATCAAGGTGGATAAACATACTAAAGGCAATTTCGTCATTATTGGATGGCGAGCAAATGACTGATGTTCTTTCTAATAATATCAAATGAAGTAGACGAAAACGGCGCAAGAAGGAGAAGTTAGCCGTAGCCGCATCAATCTATAAGTAAGGATCGTGAGTATTAATAAAAATAGAATATCAAAGCCAAGGGCAAACCCACTAAAAGGTGGGGACGCAAAGCTATAGGGTCTAAGGTGTATTACTGCACTACGATAGCCTGGTTGCCAAAAGCTATGCGGAGCCTGCCCTCGTTTCAGAGGGCAGGCTCTTATTTATGTCTGTCGGTTTTTGACGGATAAACAGGATATCGGGATACCGGCTTTCGCCATGCTTCGGCGAGAGGAGTATCCTATGAGATTTTATACTTATAAGAGGTGGAAATAGAGCAGACAAAGCTCGTACATATTATTTACCACCTAAACAATTTTATATTATAATTTTGAAAAAGTCAGCATTTCGCCATGGGCGCAGTGCTGACTTTTTTCTTTCGACAAGAAAACCTACACACCATATTTTACAATATTAGGTAAAATATGGTGTGCTTCTAATGCAAACAGGTTAATTCCACGCTGCCGTTCCCCTCCGTTTCTGACATTTTGATTCACCATCAAAATTTCAGAAAATGGAGGACAAGCCATATGGCAGAAAAGAAAGAGTATCGAATCAAGGTGCAGGGACAGCTTGTTCCCGTCACCGAAGAAGTCTATGTTACCTATCACCGCATGAAGCGCCGGGAAACCTATCTGGAGGAAAGAGATACCGCAAACGGCGTTTTTCATTACAGTGCCATGGATACGGGCGAAACCACAGGCGAGGATGGGATTCCAGACCTTACTTCTCCACGCGTAGAGGATTTGGTTGTGGACAAGCTCATAGCGGAAAAGCTCCAACAATGCCTTGCCCAACTTTCCAAGGAAGAACAGGAACTGATTTACGCCCTGTTTTTCAGGGGAATCAGTGAGCGCCAGTGGAGCTCAGAAACGGGTCTTCACTATATGACCATCCATGATCGTAAGATCAAAATTCTTGGCAAACTAAAAAAAATGATAGAAAAGTAAAATTTTTTCCGTGCAACCCCCTCACGAAATCGGCTTAGTAGTGAGGGGGTTTTTATTCACCCTCATGGCTCTTTGAAAATTTCATATCCGACGACCTGAATACGTTAGCTGACGGACCCCAAAAGGGAAAGCGACCCCGGAGGATGCGCCAAGACCACCTGTAGGACGGCGATGAGAACATGAAATCAACCATATTAATTTTATTCTGTTTATGGTTTCTCATTTTCCAGCCTATCAAAGACGGCCAAATAAGGTGCAGAGCGGTACCCATCCGTCCGAAAAGCAGGCTGTGGCAGCCTGCTTCGCAATGACCCCGTCAGCCTATATTGATACTTCTGTCCAGTCACAGCCCCCCTGAACGGGGGATCACGCAATGAGGGCAGCCAGCGGAGATCCCGGTGGAGGTGAGATTCCTATGATGCGGTATACCATGCTTGCATGGCATTAGCCAGCCGCAGTTCAGGCCGTCGCCTTTGTTGTGCAAAGCACCATGCTCTGCACAGAGTGCTTGGGGAGTAGTGTCGAATTAAGCACAGCGAGAAAAATCTTAATGTCAGAAGCCATGAGAACCTCACGCCATCAGGGATAGGCGGTCCCATATTGCGAAGCAACAAGGTTCTCTCAGCCGTCAAAATCTTTGATTTTGCAAACGGCGTGAGGTTCTTATTTTTGTGACATTAAGAAAAACCAAAGGAATTACAAACCAAGGAGGTGCAAAATTTGAACACGATAAAGAAAGGCATCAGCCGCGGCGATATTTTTTATGCCGACTTAAGCCCCGTTGTGGGCTGTGAGCAAGGGGGCATCCGTCCCGTACTTATCCTGCAAAACGACATCGGCAACCGCTACAGCCCTACCACCATCGTCTGTGCCATCACCGGCAAACCGAAAAAGCCTTTGCCCACCCATTCAGCCATTGCCGGAGTAGGCAGACTGTCCATAGAATCCTTTGCCCTTTTAGAACAGATACGTACCATTGATAGGGCTCGGCTCAGAGAAAAGGTTGGAAATCTTTCCGACCATGACATGAAGAAAATAAATCAGGCACTTTCTATCAGCGTCGGACTTAGTCCGGCATTTTTTTCATGAAGGGAGAATTTTTATGAGCAACAAAACAATGATGTTTGAAAAATACCCTGATGTAGTCGAGGTAAATCAATTGCGAGAAATGCTTGGCGGTATCAGCCGGAAGCTGGCTTATAAACTGCTTTCGGAAAAAGAGATACATAGTGTTCGCGTTGGACGAACCTATAAGATTCCCAAAGTGTGCATTATGGAATATTTGCTGGGCGAAGAAATGTGCCACATCAAGATTTTTTGATGTGGTTTTTGCTTACTATTGGACATGAACCGTAGAAAAATCCGTTGGATTGCTTCCGCGTAAAACAGTAGCTATCCCATGCTTTCTGTGGTATTGTGGTGTTGTCAATGGTAGGCAAATACGCTGTTATTTCAAAGGAGGGTAACAATGATAGCAGGCTGTCTACAGCAAAAAAACAATACTTACTATGCCGTTCTATACATCAAGGTGGACGGCAAAAGAAAAACCAAATGGGTTCCTACCGGACTTCCGGTGGAAGGAACCAGTGACAGAAAAGCAAAAAAAGCCTTTGACCAGATCCGGTTGGAATACGAACAGGAGCAGGAAGAAAAAGAGCGTCGGGATGCCGAGGAACGAGCCAGAGAACTAATTGAGGGCAAACGGAATCCCCAAGCAGAGGTACTGTTTACCGACTACCTTCAGAAATGGCTGATACAGGCAAAGCCCACGATAGCCAAAACAACATTTAAGGGCTATCAAACGATGCTGGACGGACGGATCAGCCGGTACTTTACTGAACTGAACATTACCTTGGCGGAGGTTACTCCACAGCACATCCAGGACTTTCATCAATCAATCTTTGATGAAGGACACACACCCAATACAGTAATTCATTATCACGCTGTCCTTCGCAGAGCATTGCAGAATGCTGTAAAAAAAGGAATCATAGGTAGCAACCCTGCTGACCGGGTAGACCGACCCAAAAAGAATGTATATCAGGCTCAGTTTTATTCCGCAGAGGAAATGATGGCTCTGTTTGATGCGGTATCAGATGATCCATTGGAGATTTGTGTGAAGTTGGCAGCTTACTATGGCTTGCGCCGAAGCGAAGTCTTGGGATTAAAGTGGGATGCGATTAACCTTGAGCAAAAGACTATCTCCATTAAGCACAAGGTGATTGAGGACACGGTAGACGGCAAATCCATAGCGGTCGGTGAGGATGTACTGAAAACCAAATCCAGCTTCCGCACCCTTCCGTTACTGCCATCGGTGGAAAAGCTACTGCTTGCAGAAAAAGAAAAGCAGGAAAAGTACCGAAAGTTATTCAAGCGCTCTTACTGCCGAGATTATCTCGACTACATCTGCCTCGACCAAACAGGGAAGCTCATGCGCCCTAATTATGTGACGGATCACTTTAGCTGGGTGCTTGAAAAAGCAGACCTCAAAAAAATCCGATTCCACGATTTAAGACATTCCTGTGCCAGCTTACTGCTCGCAAATGGGATATCCATGAAGCAAATCCAGATATGGCTGGGGCACAGCACCTTTTCCACGACAGCAGACATTTACTCTCATCTGGACTTCCACGCACAGATTGAATCCGGTTTGGTCATGGATGGAATGTTTGAAAGAAACCGAGTGGCGAAACCTACTGGACTTGCAGCGGCCAACTGATTTTCTACGGACTGCTTTATAAGAACACGGTAAAGCCTTATACGATGAGGTTTCAAGCATATCCGTTTTCTACAGAAACAGAAAAACGCCCCCAAAAGGGAGCGTAGAAATTCAGGAAAAAGGAAGAGCCTGCTGCGGACATTGACCGCAAACAGGCTCATGGCGGAGACGGTGAGATTCGAACTCACGTGCCCGTGAGGACAACCTGATTTCGAGTCAGGCTCGTTATGACCACTTCGATACGTCTCCATATTCTATTTTAACACACAAAGCCTTTCGTAGAAGTCAAGGCAAAGTGTAGAAAAACCGTAGAAATCGGTAAAACACTAAATTTTCAAAATCCCGCAAACCCGCATAAACACAAGGATTTATGGCATTTTCAAGGCAATTGACCGAGTGGATTTCGAGTCAGGCTCGTTATGACCACTTCGATACGTCTCCATATTCTATTTTAACACACAAAGCCTTTCGTAGAAGTCAAGGCAAAGTGTAGAAAAACCGTAGAAATCGGTAAAACACTAAATTTTCAAAATCCCGCAAACCCGCATAAACACAAGGATTTATGGCATTTTCAAGGCAATTGACCGAGTGGATTTCGAGTGCGGCTCGTTATGGCCACTTCGATACTTCTCCATTTAATAATTATTCGGCCTGGACATTCCAGACACATACCTAATTATAAGCTTTTTTCAATTTACAGTCAATCCCAAATTTTTCTTCATTTTCCTCTTGACAAATCTCTTCGGGTGTTTATACTGTATATATGTGTATATAGAATGGTGGTGATAATATAAAGCTCATTGTATCAAACCGCTCGGGAATTCCAATCTACGAGCAGATAAAATCACAAATTAAGGAAGCAATTTTTTCCGGTGAACTTCAGGAGGATGACCTGCTTCCCTCAATCCGGCAGCTTGCTAAGGATTTGAAAATCAGTGTCATTACAACAACACGTGCATACAACGATCTTGAGGCAGAAGGATTTATTATCAGTGTTCAGGGTAAAGGGTGCTATGTTTTACCTCAAAATAAGGAAATGACACGGGAAAATACCTTACGGAAAGTAGAAGCCGGTTTAACGGATGCCATTGTTGCTGCAAAAGCCGGTGAGATAACAAAAGATGAAGTTTTTGAAATTCTGAATGTTTTGTATGAGCAGAATTAATGTAACAAATCAAGTTGAAGGAATTTTTGGAAGAAAGCTGGTGGGAAGTTATGGATAATATTTTAGAAGTCTGCAATCTCAGCAAGAGTTATGACTCCTTTGCACTGAAAGATGTGTCCTTTCAAGTACCTGCAGGATACATTATGGGATTTGTAGGGCCTAATGGGGCAGGTAAAACTACAACCATAAAATCTATTCTCAATATGATAAATTATCAATCCGGAGAAGTAAAATTGTTGGGAGCAGACAGCAGTAAAAGAACCGATCTGGTTAATGAGCAGATTGGAATCGTCATGGATGCTCCTTTCTACGTGGAGGATTGGACTGCCTCTGATGTGGAGGCGGCAGTATCCCCTTTCTACACACGTTGGAATGCTGAAAAATACAAGGAATTACTGGAGCGCTTCTCCATCAACCACAGAAAAAAACTGAAGGAGCTTTCACGTGGTATGAAAGTCAAGCTGATGATGGCCGTGGCACTCTCCCACGAAGCCCGGCTGCTGATCCTCGATGAGCCGACAAGTGGACTGGATCCCGTGGCACGTGATGAGCTTTGTGATTTACTCAGTGAATTTGTGACGGATGAAAATAAAAGCGTCCTCTTCTCAACACATATAACAACAGATCTTGAGAAAATTGCGGATTACATTACCTTTATACTGGGTGGTAAAATCATCTATACGGGTACAAAAGAGAACCTTCTGGAGAAATATGTTTTGATAAAGGGCGGCCCCCGGGAGATAAGCACAGAGCAGAAGAGCCTGTTTATCGGGCTGCGGGAGCACAGCACAGGATTTGAAGGAATGACAGAGAGAACCAACCTGAAAAAACTTCCGAAAAGTCTCTTAACTGAGCCGGTCACGTTGGATGAAATTATCGTTTATATGAATAAGGGGGCAAAGGTATATGAATAGGACGCTTGCATTCATTCATCTGGATTATATTACAATTAAGCCATATCTCACGAAAAAGAATTTACTGATATTTGCAGCCGTTGCTCTGATTATGCTTTTCAGCTCGGACTCCAGCGCTTCTGCGATTGGCATACTTATGTTCTATGCATCCATATACGCCGGTTATCCCTTTGCCGTTGGAGAAAAATCCGGTATTGATTCCTTGTATACAGTGCTCTCCATCGAGCGGAAAACAGTTGTTTCAGGCAGATATCTGTTCACTCTGCTTCTCAACATGTGCTTTGGTCTGCTGGCTTATGTCTTTTCTTTTCTGGCATCACTGTTGCTGCAAAAAGAATTTAATTCAAGGGAATCTCTCATGGTTACAATTGTTATATTTCTGGTTTACAGCATCATACAATCTATACAGCTTCCAATTTATTTTAAACTCGGATACACAAAAGCCAAATTTATCGCCTATTTGCCATTTATCGGTTTGTTTTTACTGGTCATGGGAGTTGGAAGTCTCATGAAAAGCTTTAAACTGCAAAAGCAGGCTGATTATCTCTTCGCATGGTTTTCAGGTACTCCGGCATTAAGTGCCTTTTTCGTCATTGCTTTGTGGCTGATAATTTTCGGAATTTCTTACTCTATATCACTTGCATTTTATAAAAAGAGGGATTTCTGACAAGCAGTATGAAGAATTTATTCCGGGGACTTATCTGATTCTGAGATAAGTCCCTGCGCTTCTTCTCTCTTCTTCAGTTTTTCCGCTTTCTTCTGCCCCCTCAATCTGTGGAAAAAAGTACGCATCATCTTACTGCACTCCTCTTCTAATATTCCCTGTGTGATTTTCACCTGATGATTAAAGGCTGGCACATCCAGCAGATTTAAGATTGACCCGGCGCATCCCGCTTTCGGATTCATGCATCCAATCACGACCTCATCGATACGGGACTGAACGATGGCACCTGCGCACATCTGACAAGGCTCCAGTGTCACATACATGGTACAGCCTTCGAGTCTCCAGTCCCCCATCTTTTTACTGGCCTTTCGGATCGCACTCATCTCGGCATGGGCCAGGGTGTTCTTATCCGTATTTCGGCGGTTATATCCCCGTGCAATGATTCGCTCTTCATAGACAATCACACAGCCAATCGGTACTTCCATTAATTTTTCTGCTTTTCTTGCCTGTCTGATAGCTTCTTTCATATAATATTCTTTATCCAATTCAAAAAAACTCCTTGTACGAAATCATAATCTTTATTATTTGTGCATATTCTTGCAGTAAGAAGTTTCACAAAAGGACCTTTTATGTCTAATTATAAACGCTTTGTCTCCTATCTATACGAATATGTAGCCGACAAAAAGACAGACAACCGGGGCTTTGTAAGAATTGAACTGCGCTCCGGTACCTGTCGTATGCAGTTCCAGTTAAAGGTATTCTCACTTCCTGAACATACCCCTGTATTGGTCTATGGCTGCACCTACAGTGATGGCCGATTGACCGGTTATCCACTGGGGCGTATTCATGCCGGTAAAGATGGCATCAGCGGATCGTTAACCATATCTGAGCGTATACCGGGTACCACATACACGATTCTGGAATTTAACGGATTACTTCTAACGGAACCTCAGGGAAAGTTCTATTGCAGCCAATGGGATGACAATCCCATTATTCCCAGTCAATTCCAGCCACTCCCCGACAGCACAGAAGAACAACCATCCGAGACCTCAGACAATCATTCTGAAGAAACTCCGTCTCCCCAGGTGAAGACTGGTAAAGCCACCGGTTCACGGGGGGAAGCTGCTTCGAAGAAGACTGCTCTCCAGATGGAATCTGCTTCAGAAGTTCCTTCTCCACAGATGGAAATCGCTCCGGAAGAAGCTGCTCTCCAGATGGCGTCTGCTTCGGAACCTTCTTCTCCACAGATGGAAATCGCTCCGAAAGAAGCTGCTCCTCAGATGGCGTCTGCTTCAGAAGTTCCTTCTCCACAGATGGAAACTGCTCCGAAAGAAGCTGCTCTCCAGATGGCGTCTGCTTCGGGACCTTCTTCTCCACAGATGGAAACCGCTCCGGAAGAAACTGCTCCTCAGATGGCGCCTGCTTCGGAATCTTCTTCTGAAGCTTCTCATTCTGACGACGATGCGTATACAAAAGAGCAAACATCCGGGGAATATGATTATCGTGGTAAAAACGGAGCTGTCCAGGCCGCAGACTCTCTCGTTATGGATAAAACCGTATCAAATGAGTGGGCAGAAATAAAGAAAAATTACCCTCCGTGTTCTCCTTTTTACGATGATGAAATAGAGGACTGTGTCCGTATCTCTATCAGAGACTTCCCGGAATTGCGTAAATACGGATTTCCTTTAGGATGTAATCAGTTTATCCATCATGGATATCAGAACTATAATCACCTGCTGCTCGGGCGTATGAACAGCTCCAAGTCATGTGAATATGTCCTGGGGGTACCCGGTGTCTATAATTCCAACGAGCAATTTATGGCCTCTATGCATGGTTTCAACTATTTTAAACCTGCCCGCATAAAAGAAGCTCCCCGCAGCGGAAGAACCGGTTACTGGTTACGGCCAATTAAATGACATCTTTTGACTCCAATATCTGAAGTTTTGTTACCATTCAGCCATGCGCAAGGAATAGCATCTGACAGCGACATCGAGCTTATGGCTGAATAGTAACGGCTATTTTTCCAAAAAAATCTTTCTTGTAATGAAATTATATATCATAACCACTGCTGTTGCCACGATCTTACTGATCATATAAAATACATCTGCCTTGTCCACCATCAGCCACATGATCAACTGATTCAGTCCCAATCCAATGATGCTTAAAATCAGAAATATCATAAAGTTTGCGGTGCCGCTTTTCTCTTTATCTACATTAAACACCCAATGAATGCTCATGATATAATTATAGATTACAGAA
This sequence comes from Novisyntrophococcus fermenticellae, assembly GCF_018866245.1. Taxonomy (GTDB): domain Bacteria; phylum Bacillota; class Clostridia; order Lachnospirales; family Lachnospiraceae; genus Novisyntrophococcus; species Novisyntrophococcus fermenticellae. Next base: position 268,924 of record NZ_CP076458.1, on the reverse strand, counting down.
ATAGAAAATGAAATCCCGCTGGAAACCAGATAGTTGATACTAAATACCTCTGTCAACAGAATCATGATTCCGTAGTCAATCAAAAATGCCGTACCGCCCACAAATCCAAACCGGACAACCTGCTGTAAAAGGCTTGTTTTCTCTTTTTGCTGTGTCTGAGCCTTCAATTTATACTTCTTTCCTCTCATATTTTGTAAATCTGAATTCAATATCGAAGCACGTCTGCTCCTCACCTTCTTCTGTCATCTCCCACTCAGGAAGTTTATCCAGATTGGGAAAATACGTATCCGCCTGATATGCAACATCTATTTTCGTGACAAGGACTGTATTATAGAAAGGCAGCAGCAATTCAAAAACACTTCCGCCTCCTATACAATAGATGTTCTCGTCCTCATACTTTTTCACTTCTTCCAGAAGTTCCTCTTTGGAATGTACGATAACTGCTCCCTTTACCTTATAATTGGTATCTCTGGTTAGGACGATATTCGTCCTTCCCGCTAATGGAAGCCCATTTGGAAGGCTTTCCAGTGTTTTTCTCCCCATTACCACAACGTGTCCCATGGTTGTTTCTCTGAAAAATTTCATATCTGACGGAATGCTGGTGAGAAGCTTGTTCTCATATCCGATTCCCCAATTCTTATCTGCTGCAACAATAGCCTTCATCTGCTGCCCTCCTTTTGTTTTACGTTAGATTGCTATCGGAATATTCTTAATCTGCGGCCCTGTCGTATAATTTTCCACAATCAGATCGTCTGTAGTAAACGCATAAAAATCCTTCACATCCGGATTCAGCTTCACAGTCGGAGCATCATAGACAGGTCTCGCAATCATCTCCCGTATAATCGGAATATGCCTGTCATAGATATGGGCATCTGCAATCACGTGAAGCAGCTCTCCCACCTTCATATCGCTGACCTGGGCAATCATCATCAGAAGCAGGGAATACTGACACACATTCCAGTTATTGGCAGCCAGCACGTCATTTGACCTCTGATTCAGAACCGCATGCAACGTAAGCTTGTCGCTGTCCTTTTCCTTTGTTACATTAAATGTCATGGAATATGCACAAGGATACAGGGCCATCTCATGAAGATCCTGATGCACATATATATTTGTCATAATCCTGCGGCTGTACGGATTGTTCTTTAAGTCAAAAAGGACCCTGTCTACCTGATCCATCATCCCCTCTTTATACAAATGCTTCACACCTAACTGATATCCATAGGCCTTGCCGATCGAACCGTTCTCATCCGCCCATTCATCCCAGATATGAGAATTGAGATCCCGAATATTGTTGGATTTTTTCTGCCATATCCATAAGATCTCATCCATAGCACTTTTTAATGCCGTACGTCTCAAGGTGACTGCCGGGAACTCTTTGGAGAGATCGTAGCGGTTTACCACACCAAACCTTTTTATGGTATAGGCAGATGTTCCATCTTCCCATTTTGGCCGCACCTTTTCTCCTTCAGTGCTCACCCCATTGTCCAGAATATCCTGGCACATATCTATAAAAATCTGATCTGCATAACTCATAATAACCTCCATTCTTTCGTTACTTGAACAACACAAAACTTTTTATTAAGTATACTAGAGCCATTGTGAAAACACAATACCTCGTTACGCTTACTGGACATTTATACGGAAAAGTGCTACTCTAAAAAAATCACACGTTTATAAGACACGATAAAGGAGTACATATGAAACGCCTATTAATCACCTTATGCAAACCGCTTTCCTTTCTCCCGGCACTCTGTATGATGTATCTGATCTTCACCTTCTCTGCCCAGACAGGTGAACAGTCCTCCGCTCTCAGCCTGAAAGCTACAAGAACGATCGTTACTGTCACAAACCGTATTCTGGACCGGGGGTGGAGTGATACGGAAAAATCCGCCAAAGTCGAAGAATACCATTACTATGTGCGAAAGGCGGCCCATATGACAGAATATTGTATCCTTTCCATATCACTTGCAATTCCACTCCATGTTTACGGACTTGGCGGCTTTGGGCTATTGCTTGTTGCCGGCACTATCTGTGTCCTGTTCGCAGCCGGCGATGAATACCATCAATCCTTTATCGGAGGAAGAGGACCCTCTCCAAAGGACGTCTGTATTGACAGCATAGGCGCTTTTATCGGAATCATACTGACCCTCTTTTTCAGTTGGATTGCAAGAGGCGGAAAAAAGAGGCTTTAGTTTCCGGCAAACTGGCTCCGATATAGCTTTGCATAGAATCCGCCGCGATCCAACAAATCCTCATGTTTTCCGGTCTCAATGATCTTACCATCCTTCATCACCAGAATCACGTCGGCCTCTTTGATTGTGGAAAGCCGGTGTGCCACCACAAAGCTGGTTCTGCCCTCCATCAAGCGCTGAAAGGCCTCCTGAACCTTGATCTCCGTCCTGGTATCTATGGATGAGGTCGCCTCGTCCAGAATCAGAATCGGGGGCTTCATCAGCATCACTCTTGCGATGCAGAGCAGCTGTTTCTGACCCTGTGAAATATTCCCCCCATCTTCCGTAATAATTGTGTCATATTTCTTTGGCATACGGGAGATAAAGTTGTGGGCATGAGCCTTCCTTGCCGCCTCTTCAATCTCCTCCCTGGCTGCATCCGGTCTTCCATAAGCAATATTTTCTGCAATAGTCCCTGCCTTTAACCATGTATCCTGAAGCACCATTCCAAAATTTGCCCTCAGGGAATCCCTGGTTATGTGGTCAATCGCATGCCCGTCAATCAAAAGCTCCCCGCGGTTGATATCGTAAAAACGCATTAACAGATTGATTAACGTAGTCTTTCCACAACCCGTGGGTCCTACAATAGCAATTCTCTGTCCCGGTCTTACCGCCAGATTCATATCCTGGATTAATGGAATCTCCGGTGTATAAGAAAAATCCACATGATGAAACTCCACACTGCCCTGCCCCGGTTCCATAACTACTGCATCCCCGTCATCCGAACGGATAGGTTCTTCATCTATAAAGTCAAAAATACGTCTGGCACAGGCAAGTGCATTTTGCAGCTCCGTAACCACACCGGAGATTTCATTAAATGGTTTGGTATACTGGTTTGCATAAGCCATAAACGCGGACAGCTGTCCGACACTGATTCCACCCGATATTGCCAGGAATGCTCCATAGACACATACACCCGTATAAACCAGTCCATTGATAAAGCGGGTGCTCGGGTTCGAGAGTGCGGAGAAGAATACAGCTTTAATTCCAGATACCCGCAAGCGTTCATTGATTACCGCAAACCGTTCTTCTGCCCTGTCCTCATAAGAGAATGCTTTCACCACCTGCTGGTTTCCCACAAGTTCCTCCACAAGAGAGGTCATATCTCCCCTGGCCTCTGATAAAATCCGAAACATAGAGTACGTCCTTTTGGCAATAAATCCTGCCACAAAGAATGATAATGGTGTGATGCAGACTACAAGCAGTGTAATTCCAGGATGTATCGTCAGCATAAATCCCAGCGTTCCTATAATTGTCAGCACACCGGTAAAAAACTGGGTAAATCCCATCAAGAGTCCGTCGGAAAACTGTTCTACGTCGGTTGTAATACGGCTGATTGCATCTCCTGGCTGATGACCATCAATATACCGGATGGGCAGAATCTCCATATGGTCAAATGCTTTGGTTCGAATATCCCTCACAATTTGATAGGTGATATGATTTGTTGCCAGGCTCATCAGCCACTGTGAAAGAGCCGTAATTGCAATCATAACGAGAAAAGTTACAATCAGGGTAATTAACCCCGACCCATTGACCTGACCCGGCCCTACAATCATATCAACGCCTTTTCCGATCAGAATTGGTGCATATAAAGTAGCAATCACTGTAACCAGTGCCAACAGAAGATTCAAAACAACGTAAAATCCATGTGGCCTGATTAACTGGATGACCCTCTTCATCGTATCCTTACTCTTTCCTGTTCGATTCAAAGCCCTGCTACCTCCTCTTTGGAAAACTGTGACAGACAAATTTCTCTGTACACATCACAGTTTTTAATCAATTCTTCATGGGTTCCAATACCCACCACCGCTCCATCGTCCAGTACCAATATCAAATCGGCACCCTGAACCGATGCGGCTCTCTGCGAAACGATAAACGTAGTCATTCCAATTGTCTTTTCTTTGATTGATTTGCGAAGCGCTGCGTCCGTGGCGTAATCCAGTGCAGAAGCACTGTCATCCAGTATCAGGATATCCGGCTTACGCACCAGTGCCCTGGCTATACAAAGTCTCTGACGCTGGCCCCCCGAAAAATTTCTGCCTCCGGTCGTCACAAGTTCATCCAGACCATATTCTTTCTTCTCTACAAATTCCTTTGCCTGTGCGATGGAAAGAGCCTCCCAGATCTGCTCATCTGTGGCATCTTTATTTCCCCACTGCATGTTTTCGCGAATCGTCCCATGAAAGAGAACAGACTTCTGAGGGACAATCCCAATCCGTCCCCTGAGCTCATCAAAGGAATACTTCTCCACCGGAATTCCATTGACGAGAACTTTCCCCTCGTCAACATCATAAAATCTGGGAATCAGATGAATCAACGTGGATTTTCCGGATCCTGTACCCCCTATGATTCCAATTGTATCTCCCTTTCTGACATGAAAGTCAATATCTGTCAGGGATGGCGCCTGCGCCCCGGCATAGGAAAAATCCACGTGTTCAAATCTTACTGCATCTTCCGTCTGTTCCTGCGCTCCAAGTGAGTTCTCCGGTTCTATCATGCTGGGGGACAGTTGAAAGACCTCATTAACCCTGATTGCGCTCGCCCAGGCCTTTGTAACGGTAATCACCAGACTGGCCAGTGTCAGCAATGCCAGCAGGATCTGATTCATGTAATTAATCAGCGCTATTACTTCGCCCTGCGTCAGATTTCCCTCATCTACCTGATACCCGCCTGCTATCAGGATGGCGATAATTGCCAGGTTCACCAATACATAGGTAATCGGATTCATCAAAGCGGAAATCCGGCCTGCCCTCATCTGGATATCCTTTAGTTCTTCATTTGTCTCACCGAATTTTTCCTGTTCGTCCTTTTGCCTGGAAAATGCACGTACGACACGGGCGCCTACATAATTTTCTCTCGTAAGCAGCACCACGCGATCCAACATATTCTGGACCCGTTTATAGATGGGAATCGTCAGTTTCACAATCAAAAAAATCGCCAATGAAATCAGTGGAACTGCGATCAGGAAGATCACGGCGAGCCTTGCACTGATGGAGAATGCCATAATTACAGCCCCCACTACAAGAAATGGGGATCTTAAAAATAATCTCAAAAAAAGGTTCACACCAGTCTGTACCTGGTTAACATCACTGGTAATCCTCGTAACAAGTGTTGGAATACCTGCCTTATCCAATTCTGTATAAGACAGGCTGTTAATGTGCCGATACATATCCGCTCTTAGATTTGTTCCGAAGCCATAAGCCGCTGTAGCAGCAAAATACTGAGCAATCACGGAACATACCAGTCCGATAACACCCAATGCAACCAGAAGCACACACTGCTTCCAGATATACGGATTATCTTTATTCCTGATACCGATGTCAATAATCCGCGCCGTAATTACCGGCACAAACAGTTCAAAACTTGCCTCCAGCATCTTAAACAACGGTGCTATGATACTTTCCCTGATGTGACCTTTAAGATACTTTAGTAATTCCTTCATAGATCTTTTCCTTTTCCTGTATGATATTTTGCAACAGTTCAGCCATGCAGATTTGTTACAATTTTATCCTTAGATTATTGTAACAGAATAAAAGGCCGATTGCCAGGGTATTTATCGCTTGCATTATTCAGCAAATCATTTATAATTTATCTAAAAGTCGAAAGCATGGAGGCTCAATATGAAAAAATCAATTGGTTTTATCGGAAGCGGAAATATGGGAAGTGCGATTATAGGAGGTATTATTTCCTCTCATCTGGTCTCACCCTCTGACATTACGGCAGCAGATATCTCGCCGTCTGCACTTGAGAGCCTGAGAGAGAAATTTGGAATTCATACCTCATCGGATAATCTCCACGTGGCTGCTCACTCGGATATCTTATTTTTATCTGTAAAGCCGAATATATACCCCGTTGTAATTAAAGAAATAAAAGAAAGTATAAGAGAAAACACCATCATAGTAGCAATCGCTGCAGGGCAGTCCATAGAAAAAATCGAAGCGCTTTTCGAACGGGATATTAAACTGGCAAAAGTAATGCCTAATACCCCCGCTCTGGTGGGTGCAGGAATGGCCGCCATAAGTCCTAATAAATTTCTTGATGAGGAGGAACTTACAGATGTCCTGGAAATCTTCAAGAGTCTCGGGAAGGCAGAGGTTGTTCCGGAACATCTGATGGATGTGGTGACCGGAATCAGCGGCTCCTCCCCCGCCTACGTATATATGTTCATAGAGGCTATGGCTGATGCAGCGGTTGCGGAAGGTATGCCAAGAGCTTTGGCTTATGAATTTTCTGCCCAGGCAGTCTTGGGTTCCGCTAAGATGGTACTGGATACCAACCAACATCCCGGAGCATTAAAGGACATGGTATGCTCGCCCGGCGGCACTACAATTGCAGCAGTATGTGAGTTAGAACGGAAAGGGATGAGAGATGCCGTGATTTCTGCGGTAAAAGTTTGTACGGAGAAGTCCAGAGAAATGGGACGAAGCTAAAAAGGAAGCGTCTTATAGCTGCACTCCCGGATAGTTCTTTATTGTTTTCAGAACAGGATAAGTGTAACTCTTAACCACGTAATACAATGACATTCAACAATTTCCGGTATCTGTTGAATGAGCTGGCGGAATTTCTTCTGTGCGGCATAAGACTGTTCTTTCAGAGTCACCATACAGAAGCATGTAAGATTTTTTCCCAGCTTATGGTCGTCCAGCAGTGCCTCTGGCATAAAATCTTTGATGAGTTAAAGATCAATATCTCACCGGGCCGTGTATTTGCCACAGATAAGCCAGGCTGGTTCCGTATCTGTTATGCATCTGAGCCGGCCGTCGTAGATGAAATGTGCAGAAGGCTGCGCACGCTGAAAAAGACTCCGGCAGTATAGTATCAAAAGGTCATCCTTTTTCATGCCAGCATGAAAAGGATGACCTTCCATAGGTATTTAACTCAGATGCCAGATATCCTGATTGTACTGTTCAATTGTCCGGTCAGAAGAAAAGAATCCCGCCTTTGCGATATTAACAAGCGCTTTTCTATTCCACTCCAACTGGTCTTCGTAATCTGCATATACCTTTTCCTTTGTCTTTATATATTCCCTCGTATCCAGCAGGGTCATAAACCAGTCTTTACTGATCAGCTCCTTATGCAGGCGCTTCAGGTTCTCTTCATCGCCAATTGCCTTCAGCTCATCACCGATGATAAAATCCACCAGCTCATGAATCAGTTCATCTTCTTCATAGATATCCTTTGAGCAGTAAGCTTCTTCCTCGTATAAATCTATGACATCCTGCGGACGTTTTCCGAAGATATAGATATTCTCCTCTCCCACAAGCTCTTCGATTTCCACATTCGCCCCGTCTTCCGTACCCAGGGTCACAGCGCCGTTCAGCATGAACTTCATGTTACCCGTTCCGGAGGCCTCTTTGGAGGCCAGTGAAATCTGCTCAGAGATATTGGCTGCCGGAATCACCTTTGCCGCTTTTGATACATTGTAGTTTTCAAGCATCAGCACCCGGAAGTATGGCCTGACTTCTGGGTTATGTTCAATCAGCTGCTGCAGACAGAGAATCAGATGAATAATATCCTTTGCTATTACATATGCCGGAGCCGCTTTGGCACCGAAAATAAGGGTGATTGGCGTGGCCGGCCTATTGCCCTTTTTAATGTCCAGATATTTATAAATTGCGTATAAAGCATTCATCTGCTGGCGTTTGTATTCGTGCAGACGTTTTACCTGAACGTCAAAAATAGAATGTTCATCCACCAGAATGTTCTGTGTTTCATACAGATATTCCCTGAACTCTTTTTTCTTCTGCAGTTTGATATCGGCCAGCTGATTCAGGACACGTTTCTCCTTCTGGAAATCCAGCAGCTTCTCCAGCTCCCTTGCATCCGTCTTAAATCCGCTGCCAATCAAGCTTTCCATATAGGCAGTAAGTTCCCGGTTACAGTGAAGCAGCCACCGGCGGAAGGTAATCCCATTTGTTTTATTATTAAATTTCTTTGGATATAGTTTATAAAAGTTCTTCAGTTCTGTGTTTTTTAAAATCTCCGTATGCAGTGCAGCTACCCCGTTTACGGAAAAGCCATAGTGGATATCCATATGGGCCATGTGTACGCGCTTTTTTTCATCAATAATATATGTGGTTTCATCTTTACATTTTGCCCGCACTCTGCTATCCAGTTCCCTGATGATTGGAAGCAGATGAGGTACCACCTGTTCCAGATAAGCCATCGGCCACTTTTCCAGTGCTTCAGCCAGAATCGTATGATTTGTGTAAGCACAAGTCTTACTCACAACCTCAATTGCCTCATCCATGGAGAAACCTCTTTGTATAAGCAGGCGTATTAATTCCGGAATCACCATGGAAGGATGGGTGTCGTTGATCTGTATCACCACATAATCATACAGCCTGTGAATATCATGCCCCTTCTCTTCACACTCTTTTAAAATCAACTGTGCACCATTGCTGACCATAAAATACTGCTGATAGATTCTGAGCATACGCCCTGCATCATCGGAGTCATCCGGGTAAAGAAATAATGTCAGGTTCTTCTGAATCTGGTACTTATCAAAGTCGATACTGTCTTCCGGTACGATACTTTCATCCACCGAGTCCACGTCAAATAAGTGCAGTCTGTTACATCCGGATCCATAGCCCGGCACATCGATATCATACAGTACAGACTGCATGGAGAAATTTTTAAAGGGAACCGTAAATGTAACCGGCTTGCGCATCAGCCAGCTGTCTCGTGTAATCCATGGATTTTTTGTCTCTTTCTGCTTATTGTTCACAAATTGCTGACGAAACAGGCCAAAATGGTAATTGAGCCCGATTCCGTCTCCCGGCAGGCCTAAAGTGGCTATCGAATCCAAAAAGCAGGCAGCAAGGCGTCCCAGCCCCCCATTTCCAAGAGAAGGTTCCATCTCTATCTCCTCAATTTCGCATAGCTTTAAGCCATGCCTGGCCAGTGTCTGCTCCACCTCCTCGTAGAGTCCCAGATTAATCAGATTGTTGGACAAAAGCTTACCAATCAGAAATTCCGCAGAAATATAGTAAAGCTTCTTCTTTCCTTCATTTTCAGGGAGATTGGAAGTCTCCTCTCTGGTGATAATCAGCAGTGCTGCAAAAATTTCCTCCTTTGTACAAGAATCAATATCTCTCCCAAAACGCTCAAGTAAAATATTCTGCAATCTTTCTTCCATGGATATATTCCTTTCCTGTTAAATAATGTAAGGGGCAAAAGGTATTTTGACCCTGGTATCCGTTTTTTTACACGCAGCCGTTGATTCCCGGACTAAAAGCTCACCGTCGAAAATCACGCGCTTTGGCTGCTCCTTGTTCTTAATCATCTCAAATAAAAGATCAGCCGTAGCCAGGGCGATTTTTTCCACCGGCTGCCGGATTGTTGTAATGGCCGGAATATAAAACTCTCCGGCATCCATGCCGTCAAACCCGGCCACGGAACAATCTTCCGGTACCCGGATTCCCTCTTCCTTCAACGCCCTGCAGGCGCCGATCGCCAGAGTATCCGAGGTCGCATACAGAGCAGTAAAGGCGGTATCGCGTTTCAACAACTCTTTCGTGATTTTATATCCTGACCGGAACGAGTATTGATCCACATTCTTTTCCATGTAGCAGACCAGCTTCTCATCCAAAGGAATCCCATGTTCCTCCAACGCCCTGCAATAGCCCATCAGGCGCAGTTTACCGATACTTTCATCTTCCCTGCACGCTGTAATAATTGCAATTCTCCGATGCCCTAGTCCAATCAGATAGTCAGTCATCTTATAACTTTCTGTAAAATCATCTACCGACACACTTGCGCAGTCATCTGCTTTAGCATCTGTAGAATAGATGGTGCTTAAGACATATGGAATTTCCATCTGTAACATCTTATCCCGGGGATGTGAAAAGTTTCCTCCCAGAAATACAATCCCACGCAGCTTCTTTTCTTTGGCAACTTTAAGAGCCACGTCAATCTCATCCTCCCCTTCTTCCACTCTCTGCAGGATACAGCTATAGCCCCTGTCGTGACAGGCCTTCTCAATTACACTTAGCAATTGATTGAAGAACGTATTCCCAATCCCCTTGATCAGTACTGCAATCGCCCTGGCATCTGACCGCTTCAAGTTGCGGGCACTGTTATTCGGTACATAGTTGGATTCTTTTATGACACGCAGAATCATTGCCTTCGTCTCAGGATTGATATCCGGGTGATCATTCATCGCTCTCGATACAGTACTGACGCCGACTTTACATCTTTTAGCTATATCTTTTATTGTCATTTACGCAGGCAGCCTCCCATACAGCTTTGTAATATCCTTCATCCTGTCCAATAATTTATCACCAATCTCGCCGGGGAGCAGTCTCCACTTCCAGTTTGTTCCAAGTGTGGAGGGCGTATTAATTCTGGCTTCGCTTCCCAGGCAAAGATAATCCTGTATCGGAATTACAGCGAGGTCGGCTACCGAGGCAAGAGCCAGACGGATAAAGTCCCAGGGAAGCTCCTTCCTTGCGGTTTTTGCATTGTGCATATAATGTCTTGCAAACTTCCGGTCCTCAGGAGCCATCTCTCCCAGCCACCCCAGTATTGTGTTGTTATCATGCGTCCCCGTATATACAACACAATTATGCTGGTAGTTATGGGGCAGATAGTCACTCTCTTCTCTTGAATCAAATGCAAACTGCAATACCTTCATCCCGGGATATCCTGTATCCCTTACCAGTTTTAAGACACTCCCCGTCAGATAACCCAGATCCTCTGCAATAATATCCACAGTCCCAAGCTTTTCTTTCATAGCCTGAAACAGGAACAGTCCCGGGCCTTTTTCCCACCAGCCGAACTCCGCTGTGGCATCTCCATAGGGAATTGCATAATACTCGTCAAATCCCCGGAAATGATCGACCCGCACCGTATCATAGAGTGTAAAGGAATACTTCATCCGGCGAATCCACCATTCGAATCCCGTCGCCTTATGATAATCCCAGCGATACAGCGGATTCCCCCATAGCTGTCCTGTTTTGGAAAATGCATCCGGGGGACAGCCTGCCACCGCCACAGGATTTCCCTTCTCATCAAACTGAAACAGCTCCGGATTCGCCCATGTATCCGCGCTGTCAAATGCCACGTAGATGGGGATATCTCCGATAATGCGTATTCCGTTCGCATTGGCATAAGACTTAAGCGCCCTCCATTGCTTTATAAATTCATATTGCTGAAAACGGAAGAACTGAATCTCCTCCGCCAGCTCCTCCTGCTTTTCTTTCAAAGCTCCGGCTTCTCTTTGCTTCAGCTCCTCACTCCACTGGCTCCAGCTTATCCCCCCCAGACTGTTCTTTACCGCCATATAGAGGCAGTAATCCTTCAGCCACCAGGAGTTCTCCATTACAAATGTTTCAAACTCCGTGTCCGGAGAAAACCGCCCAAACGCCTTTCTTAAGATATCAAATCTGCTGTCATATATCCTCTTATAATCAATATACCGGGGATTATCTCCAAAATCGCAAGCCTCACATTCCGTCTTTGTTAACAGGCCCTCCTCAATTAAAGTTTCCAGATCAATATAATATGGATTACCTGCATAGGTCGAGAATGACTGATAAGGGGAGTCTCCATATCCGGTGGCACCCAAAGGGAGAATCTGCCAGTTCCTCTGTCCTCCCTTTTTCAGCTGATCCACAAACGTAAAAGCCTCTTTTGAAAAACTACCAATCCCATATTTTGAAGGCAATGCCGAAATAGGGAGTAATACACCGCTTGTTCTCATAATCCGCTCCTTACTCAAATAAATTTTGCAATAGTCTGATTCCAGGAACGTTTCCGGTAACGTTTCCAATCATGTTCTAAGATTACCATATGAATCTCCTGATTTCAAGAATTATTTGTATTCAAAACAGTACAAAATAAAAAAGTGCCCAGGCACTTTTTTATCAAAAGACAAGGGAAACTGTAGTCCCTTTTCCCAATGCACTCTTCATATAAATCTTTGCATCATGCAATATGGCGCCATGCTTTACAATTGAAAGCCCCAGGCCCGTACCTCCGGTTTCCCTGGAATGGCTTTTATCCACCCGGTAAAAGCGCTCAAAGATTCTTTCCTGGTCTTCTTTAGCGATTCCTATTCCATCGTCACGTACCCGGACTTCTGCTTTTCCGGCAGAACCCGTCAGGACACAGACCTCTACAAAGCCACCCGGATGGTTATACTTGACAGCGTTGTCACAGAGATTGAAAATCATCTCATACAACACCTGACAGTTTCCTGTCACTACTGCTTTTTCTCCCCGGATTTCCATCCGTACATGCGCTTTATCGGCCTTAAGTGTCAGACGTCTCTCCACCTCTTTAGCAATTTCCAGCAGATCCACCTTCTCCATGGAAAGGGATTTCTCCTGCTCATCCAGCCGGGAAAGCTTGATGATATCCTCCACCAGTGCTGTAAGTCTGTTTGCTTCGCTGTGGATTCTCCCTGCGAATTTCCGGATGTCCCCGGGTTTCACCATACCGTTTTCGATGATTTCAGCATAGCCGGATATGGACATAAGCGGTGTTTTCAACTCGTGAGATACATTGGCCGAAAACTCTTTTCTCATCATCTCTGCTTTTTGTCTTTCCGTAATATCCAGGATCAGAATCACAACACCTGTTACTTTTGCTTCTCCCGCTCTTACCGGATTCGCCAGCAGCTGATAAGTTCTTCCCTGAATATCCATCATCAGGTCTTCGGATTCTCCTGAAAGTGCTGCCTGAAAGGCGACTCTTAGCTTTTCATTCCGGCTGACGGTAATAATATCATGGTTCACACACTCTTCCTGTGTCACATCAAACAAATTCTGTGCTGCCCGGTTCATCGATAATACTACTTTCCGGTTTGTCACAATCAGTCCGTCCTTCATATACTCTGTGATTGCCAGATATTCTTCCTGGCTCCGCTTCAGCATGGACATCTGCTCCTGTATCTGCCGGTTCTGCTGTTCGATTCTTACGAGCAGAGGGCTTAACTCTTCATACACGACGCTGTCCAGAGGGTGTTCCAGATCCAGATGATTAATCGGCTCTATCAGCCGCTTTGCCGTTCTGTTAACAAAAATCAGCGCAAGCGTACCGAACAGTGCAAGTAAGCCCAATACCAGTAAAAAACCGGACTCCATATTCTTAAACACAGTATCCATGCTTCTGGACACACGAATCACATTCCCATCCTCCAGGCGCATGGCATAGTAGTAAACCTGTTCATGAAAGGTCTTTGAAGCTCTCAAATCGCTTCCCGTACCCGTGGATATAGCTTGTCGGAACTCCGGTCTGTCCCCATGAGCCTCCATACGATCCGCAGGCTCCAGAGATTCGAACAGTACCTTGCCCTCTCCATCAATCAGTGTAAGCCGGCTTGAGGTAAGATCACCTGTCTCCGGTGTAAGATAATCCTCTCCTACCTGATCCAGTATGCTCTTAAGATTCCTGCACTCCGTGCGTACAGAATCCTTCATGTCACGTGATGTCCTGTCATATAACACTATATGCATCATCAAAAATGTAAACAATACCGCCAGAACCACCAGCAGACCTGTATGTTTAAATATCTTTCTCTTCATACTCAATCGCCCATCTTATATCCCACACCGCGTACCGTCTCAATCCGTTCACCACACGCACCTAATTTTTGGCGGAGTGTACGGATATGAACGTCTACCGTACGAGTTTCACCGTCAAAATCATATCCCCAGATGTGACTCAATATCCGGTCCCTGGATAATACAATACCTTGATTCTCCATCAGGTACTTTAACAGTTCAAACTCCTTGAACGTCAAGGCCACCTCCCGGCCTGCCGCTATTACCTGATGCTGCTTTTCCAGAAGTTTCAGTTCGCCGTTTTCCAAAATATCAAAAGGCCGCTCCCTTCCTGACCGGCGAAGAACCGCTTTTACACGCGCAATAAATTCCATCATGCCAAACGGCTTCGTGATATAATCATCGGCTCCACAGTTAAGTCCCATCACCTTATCATATTCGGCACCTTTGGCTGTCACTAAAATCACGGGAATGAATTTTGTCCGCTCAGAAGACTTTAGTTTCTCCAGTATTTTCATTCCATCATCGCCCGGAAGCATAATATCCAGCAGTATGAGCTCCGGAATTTCCTCCTCTATACTCTGATAAAGTTCTTTGCCGCCCCCAAAACCCTTTGCAGGGTAGCCACTGGATTCCAATGTATATACGATGAGTTCCCTGATATTACGTTCATCTTCCACGCAGTAAATCATAACCAGCCTTTCTTATTCGTCTTCTTCTCTGTGCTGTCCCAAAATTGAAAATTCCACCCATTCAGCAATATTTGTGGCGTGATCGCCGATACGCTCATAATATTTAGCTATCATAAGGAGGTCCAAAAGCTGTTCCCTTGTCGCAACATCGTCGGCCATACCCTGTGCCAGATGATTTCTCACATCCAGGAACAGTTGATCCACAATATCATCATCGGCAATCACCTTCTGGGCGATTTTCAGATCCTGTTTTACAAAGGAATCAATACTTTCCGTCACCATCTTCATAGTTGCCTTTGCCATCTCATTCAACCCGATTTCTTTGACAGGAGCCTTCAGATTCGAAGTCATGATAATCTCAGCAATATCAGCTGCCTGATCCCCAATCCTTTCCATATCTGTAATCATCTTAAGTGCTGCAGATACGCGGCGCAGATCACTTGCCACGGGCTGCTGCTGGAGAAGGATTTTAAGACACAGGGACTCAATTTCGCGCTCCTTATTATCGATGATGTCATCTCCTTTTATGATTTCAGAGGCAGCATTCCGGTCTTCTGCCATCAATACCTGATAGGTGCGCTCAATGACCTGTTCACACAGCGCTCCCATCTCAATCAGCAGGGTATGCAGTTCTTCCAGTTGTTTTTGAAATAACTCTCTCATAAATATGCACTCAGCCTTTCCTTTTTTATGTGCATCAGTCTGCGCTGCATTCAACCAAATCTTCCCGAAATGTAGTCCTCTGTTCTTTTGTCCCCGGGCATGGAGAATATCTGCTCCGTATCCCCATATTCAATGACTTCACCCAGCAAAAAGAAAACGGTCTTATCTGAAATTCGTGCAGCCTGCTGCATGTTATGGGTTACCATGATAATCGTATATTGCTTCTTTAATTTCTCAGCCAAATCTTCAATTTTAGAGGTGGAGATGGGATCCAGTGCAGAAGTAGGCTCATCCATCAAAAGAACATCCGGCTGTACAGCCAGTGCACGGGCAATACAAAGCCTCTGCTGTTGTCCACCTGACATTCCCAGCGCACTTTTTTTCAATCTGTCCTTTACCTCATCCCAGATAGCCGCCTGACGCAAAGAGGTTTCCACTATTTCATCCAGCTTTGCCTTGCTTTTAATCCCATGTGTCCTGGGCCCGTATGCAACATTGTCATAGATGCTCATAGGAAATGGGTTTGGTTTCTGAAATACCATGCCCACCCTTTTACGCAAAGCATTTACGTCCATCTTTTTATCATAAATATCCTCTCCGTCCAGACAGATCTTCCCTGTGATTTTACATCCACTGATTAAGTCATTCATTCGGTTCAGGGATTTCAAAAGCGTAGATTTACCGCATCCACTGGGACCGATAAACGCTGTAATTTCCTTTTCCTGCATTTTTAGACTCACATCCTTCAGGGCTTGAAAATCTCCGTAGTAAAGATTCATATTTTCAACTGTTATTTTATCCATGCTCTTTATCCTTTCGCGATTTTTTTGGCAGCAAGTCCTGACAGCCCATTGATGAGCAAGACAAAACCTAAGAGAATAACTGCAGTGGCATAGGCTTTATCCATATGGAGTCCTTCGCTGGACAAAACATACATATGAACTGCAAGGGTTCGTCCCGAATCCATAAATCCGGCGTATTTTGCCACAGTTCCAGCCGTAAAAATTAAGGCTGCGGTCTCCCCCACCACCCGGCCGGTGCCCAATATAATGCCTGAAAGGATTCCGGGTATTGCAGAGGGCAGCACAATCCGGAAGATGGTGCGCAGTTTTCCGGCTCCCAGTCCGAAGCTTGCCTCCCGGTAAGAATCAGGAACTGACAACAATGCCTCCTCTGACGTCCGCATAATAAGAGGCAGTATCATGATTGCCATCGTAAATGCACCTGTGAGCATGGAATATCCCCAGTTCAAAGCAGTGGCAAAAAACAACATTCCGAATAATCCATAGACAATGGATGGGATTCCGGACAACGTTTCCGCCGTGATGCGGATCAGACTCACCAATTTTCCCTTGTTATCTGTATACTCAACAAGAAAAATTGCGGCGAACACACCCAGCGGCACAGCGATGAGCAGAGAAATTATGGTCATAAACAGCGTATTTACAACTGCCGGTACCAGTGATGCATTTTCACTGGTATATTCCAAAGCAAATAAATCCGGGGTAATATTCCCCAGTCCCTTTATCAATATGAACAATACCAGAAATGCCAGTACTGCCATCGCAAGGCAAAAGGCTCCCCAGGTAAGTGCAGTAAGCAGTTTTGATGTATAGCTCTTTCTATAAGTAACCACGATTTTGTTATTTTCCATGCTCCGACCTCCGATTCAGTACCGTCACAATCAGATTGATGATCAGGATAAATACAAAAAGCACAACACCGGTTGCGATTAAGGCTTCTCTGTGGAGATCAGCTGCATATCCCATTTCCAACACGATGTTGGAGGTAAGTGTCCGTATTCCTTTTGTAAGACCTTTCGGCATGCGCGCCTGGTTTCCGGCAACCATGATTACCGCCATCGTCTCCCCAACCGCACGTCCTATACCAAGAACAATTCCGGCTATAATGCCTGATTTTGCTGCCGGAACAACGATAAAGAATACACTCTGCGTATGTGTGGCACCAAGGGCTAATGCTCCCTCATAATAACTGTCAGGCACACTTTGAAGAGCTGACTCTGTTACACCTACCACTGTGGGAAGAATCATAATAGCTAATAATATGGAGGCGGTCAGCATTGTGTTCCCGTTTGGGATTCCAAATACTTCTTTTACGAACGGAACCAAAACTACAAGACCGAAAAAGCCATATACCACGGATGGAACTCCGGCCATCAGGTTAATCGCCGAACGGCAGAACCCGTATATCTTATGGGGACAAAACCGTGCCAGAAAAATCGAGGTCAGCAGTGCAATCGGCACTCCAAAAATGATTGCTCCTGCCGTAACATAAATACTTCCCATAATCATAGGAAGAACCCCATACAAATTGTTACCCGGTTTCCAGGTTTTCCCCAGCAGGAAATCAAAGACCCCAATCTGACGGATAGCAGGAATACCATTTGCAAACAAAAACACACAGATGAGAATTACGGCCAGTACCGAGGCACAGGCCGCTATCAAAAACACTATTTTCATAAGTGTCTCTTTCATTTCACGTACTTTCATATCTGAATTCTCCTATACATCACTGTGTAAGTTCGGACCAATCGGTAATTTCACCGGTGTAAATATCCTTCACCTGGCTGCTTTTCAATTCGTCAATTGCATTATCTTTATTAACAATGACCGCTATACCATCCGTTGCAATTACCGTAGAAGTAAGACCAAAGGAGGATTCAGAATCTTTTAATTCACGGGATGCCATACCAATATCACAAAGTCCATCTCTTGTTGAAGTAACGCCTGTCGTGGAGTCAGACTGCTGTACCTCAATTTCTGCATTCGCATTGACCGTCTTATATGCTTCAGCCAGTTTTTCCATAACCGGTGTTACAGAGGATGAGCCTGCCACCACAATCTTACCTTTTGGATTTGTACCCTGATAAGCATCCAGTCCATCCAGCGGAATATATCCTTCGGCTTCTACGACTTTTTGTCCATCGCTGCTTAAGATATAATTTACAAATTCCTGTGCGGCTTCACTGATATCATCCTTTGTAACTATATTAAATGGCCTGGTAATCTTATAGGAGCCTGTCTTTACACTGTCGGCACTGGCCACAGCTCCGTCAATCTTCAAGGCCTTTACCGTATCGTTCAAAGATCCCAGTGAGATATATCCAATAGAAGAGGCATCACCGGCCACTGTCGTCATCATAACCGATGTATTATTCGTAATCTGAGCCTCCTCAGACGTCATGTCTGACTTTTCACCATTTTGTTCCTCTTCAATACCGAACAATTCAATAAACGCACCTCTTGTTCCGGAACCGTCTTCACGGGAAATCAGGTTAATCGCAGCACTATCCTTTGCATCACTCTTTTTGCCGTTGCTGCTTCCACAGCCTGTGACCATCACAGCTGCTATTGTTATCGCTATTGCTGCTGCTATTTTTTTTCTCTTCATAATGTTCTCCTCTTGCTATCATTTTACACATAAATCAGTTCTTTATGCAAATTCATCATAGCAAGGTTTTGTAAAATCCAAAATCAGAGAAATGTAAAATCCATGTAAATTAAAAGTTTTTCTTAATATATACCAAGGCTGCAATTATGAATATAATCATAGCAAGCAAAACCCCCAGATTAACCAGAGGATAGGTTTGTCCGAAAAGAGCCAGCAAGAGCTCCGCCAGCGCAAGCCCGGCCGTAAATACACCCATGACCTTGCTGAATTTACGCTGTTTTTCAGGAGGCCACTTTTTCCTGGGATTTTCTCTCTTGCCATCGAACATGTCGAGAATAAATTCTCCCTTGTCACTAAACATTAATACACTGATAACGGCCAGCACGATAGCCAGCACCCAGTCAAACGATTCTGAAAACATATAATTCTACCCCCTGATCAAGCTTATGGATAAGCTGCAATTTAAATTTATTACACATAGAATAACAAATTTTACTGCGTTTGTCGAGCAGATGTACATTGTATCAGAATCTGACTTGTGCTATGATGATACCAGGATAAAAAAAGAAGCAGGAGTATCTTATGGAAATAGAAACACACAGTGCGGCAGAAACATCCGCACTTGGACAAAGGCTTGGCGAACAGGCTTTGCCGGGACAGATTTATACATTGACTGGTGACCTCGGCGTTGGCAAGACCGTCCTTACACAGGGCCTTGCCAAAGGGCTTGGTATTACAGAGCCAGTCAGCAGCCCCACCTTTACCATCGTACAGGTATATGAAGACGGCCGGCTTCCATTCTATCATTTTGATGTATATCGGATTGGAGATATTGAAGAGATGGAGGAGATCGGGTATGATGATTATTTTTTCGGACAGGGTGTAACCATGATTGAATGGGCAAATCTGATTGAAGAACTGCTTCCCGAAAATATTATCTCCGTAATGATTGAAAAGAATCTGGACAAGGGCTTTGATTACAGGAAAATAACGATTCAGGGACTTCCGGATGAAGTGCTGAATATAAGGGGGACCGGATATCAGTTATGAAACTTTTAGCACTGGACAGCTCCGGGCTGGTGGCTTCCGTCGCCATACTCGAAGATGAAAACTTATTAGCAGAATATACTGTAAACTATAAAAAGACACATTCACAGACTTTGCTGCCGATGTTAGATACCATCGCACAGATGATTGAGCTGGATCTTAATACGATAGATGCCATTGCGATTGCATCAGGTCCCGGCTCATTTACAGGCCTTAGAATCGGTTCGGCAACTGCTAAAGGCCTTGGTCTGGCACTGGGTAAGCCTTTAATCGAGGTTCCCACCGTGGAGGCTCTGGCTTATAATATCTATGACAGTGACAAAATCATCTGTCCGATTATGGATGCCCGCCGTTCTCAGGTTTATACCGGTATCTATGATTATGAGGATCATGTTTTAAGAATCCTGGAGGATCAGATGGCAATCGGGGTCACGGATCTGGCAGAAAAACTGAATTTGCTGGGACGTGAAGTGATCTTTCTTGGAGATGGAGCCCCCGTCTACCGGGATTTGCTGGAATCCAGTCTTATCATCCCATATTCCTATGCTCCCGCTCATGTAAATAAGCAACGCGCTGCTGCTGTCGGAGCATTGGGCGAAATTTATTATGCCAGGGGAATCGTAGTCAGCGCAGAGGCGCACCGGCCGGAATACTTAAGGAAACCACAGGCAGAAAGAGAACGGGAGGAAGCTGTAAAATCGGCCGAAAAGACAGAGGGTGAACATCTATGATTACAATCAGAGAAATGCTGTTTGAGGATTTGGATCAGGTACTGTCTATAGAAGAAGCCAATTTTTCCGTACCGTGGACTGCCAATGGATTCCTTTCCTTTCTTATGCGGGAGGACGCCTATTTTCTTGTGGCTGTGGAAGGAAATCATATACTGGGATACTGCGGCGTGATACTCACACCTCCCGAGTCAGATATTACCAATATTTGTGTAGCTCAGGACTTTCGCCGCAAAGGGGTTGCCCGCAAACTGCTTGAGCAGTTAAGTTCAAAGCTCGTGCAGCAGGGAATCCGGGAAATCCATCTGGAAGTCCGTGAAAGCAACTTACCGGCTCTCACTTTATATCGGAAACTGGGATTTAATCAGGACGGACTCCGCCCCCGCTATTATGAATCTCCGACTGAGAATGCGGTTCTCATGACCTGCCGGCTTCCTGCCCAATAGTTCCCACTGGAAATTTTGACATCCGTGCTTTACACTGAAGACGTAGACAAAAGCAGTTTTTGGAGGATATAGGAATGAGAACGTATGATAAAAAAACAAAAAAGCTGATTCGTGTAGTCTGCAATTGCTGTGGCAGAGAATTGAAGCTTATAGATGACGCACCTGTAGAGGACATCTGTTATGTAGACAGCTGTTGGGGATACTTTTCCGGAAAGGATATGGAAAGACACCGTTTTGAATTATGTGAATCCTGCTATGACAAAATAGTAGCGACGCTTGCAATTCCACCGGATATTTCTGAAATCTCCGAACTATAGGCGGAACCCCTCTTGCGAAAAGAGGGGTTTTCTTGTAAAATAGTCCCTATATCAAATTTTAAAGGAGATTACTATGGCAAATCCAATAATTACGATAACCCTGGAAAATGGGGATGTCATGAAAGCAGAACTTTATCCGGAAATCGCACCGAATACTGTAAACAATTTTATCAGCCTGGTTAAGAAGGGATTTTACAACGGTCTGACCTTCCATCGTGTGATTCCGGGATTTATGATTCAGGGCGGATGCCCGTCCGGCAATGGCACAGGCGGCCCCGGCTATAACATCAAGGGAGAATTTTCCCAGAACGGTTTTGAAAATAGCCTGAATCACGAAGAAGGTGTATTATCCATGGCACGCGCCATGCAGCCAGACTCCGCCGGCAGCCAGTTCTTTATCATGCATAAGAATTCACCTCATCTGGATGGTGCCTATGCTGCCTTCGGCAAGGTAACAGAAGGCCTTGAAGTAGTTGACAAAATTGCAAATGTTCCTACCGATTACAGAGACTGCCCGCTGGAGGCTGTGAAAATCGCATCTGTAACCGCAGACACCTCAGGTGAGGATTATCCGGAACCTGAAAAGTGCTGATTACCGCGTAAAGATATAGCTGAATAGTTATCTGTTTCGGAGCCCTTCAGGGCTCCGCTTTGTTTTATGGCCGCAGTGCATCTCCGGTTAGAATTCTTCCTTTCAGGATAGCAAAATAACGGTTTTCTTTCTCACTCATGACGGCCCGTCCATTGGTAGCTTCGGTAATCTCTGCCTTCAGGGACTGGATTTGACTGATGGGTGCCAGGATTGTGATTGCCGCCACATCTGTATACTGACTATCTGTGATGGGAATCTTATATTTTCCCAAAATATACTGAATCTTTCCTATTCCGTTATAATCGGTTTGGATTTCCAGAAGTGTTCCGTATTGCTTCTCAATGATGGTACTGGCTTTTATTCCCTCCCGGGCAGCAGCAGAATAGGCACGGACAAGACCTCCTGTTCCAAGAAGTGTCCCGCCAAAATAACGGGTCACCACCAAAGCAATATTGCACAGTCCTTCACCCAGAAGCACATCCAGCATTGGACGTCCGGCTGTCCCCCCGGGTTCTCCATCATCTCCTGCTCTCACGATTTCCTGGCGTTCTCCAATCGTATAGGCAAAGCAGTTATGACGGGCATCCCAATACTTTTTTTTCATTTCCTCTATAAACCCAAGCGCCTCTTCTTCGCTTTCTGCTAATCTGACATTCGCTATAAACCGTGATTTCTTCTCAATTGTCTCCGCCTCACCGCCACTGTAGATTGTCTTATATCTTTCGATCATGTTTTCACCCCGATTTCGTATAAATCATTTATATTATAGCACATTTGATGAAGAAAATATGAACTTTTGTTTAGGGGGCTTTATTTCAAATTTGATATTTGTTATAATG
Source organism: Novisyntrophococcus fermenticellae (assembly GCF_018866245.1). Lineage (GTDB taxonomy): Bacteria > Bacillota > Clostridia > Lachnospirales > Lachnospiraceae > Novisyntrophococcus > Novisyntrophococcus fermenticellae. The sequence continues at coordinate 246,448 of NZ_CP076458.1, read as the reverse complement.
AAGTCTGATTATTCAAAATATATAGCAGTTGAAAGAAGTATAAAGAAAGGGTATAGTATGAACTTTGGTAAAAAGAGCGTATCCGGGAAGCGCGAGAAAATCAACTCCTCATCCGCCAAGATTGAAAAGACGGCTGGTGTGACCGCATTGCGTGTGTTGTTTTTTGGCCTTCTGACCATCGTAGCTATGGGCATCTGTCTTGGAATCGGAGCCTTCCGGGGACTGATTGACAGTGCACCTGATATCTCGGACGTGAATATTATGCCAATGGGTTATGCAACTTTTATCTATGACTCAGATGGTAATGAAATACAGAAATTAAATTCTTCTGATGGCAACCGTATTTCGGTATCCATCGATGAAATCCCGGAAAGCATGCAGCATGCCATTGTGGCAGTGGAAGATTCCCGTTTTTATGAGCATAACGGAATTGATCCCCAGGGTATTGCACGTGCAGTTTTCGTCGCTGTAAAAAACCGCGGCAAGAATATGGAAGGTGCCAGTACGATTACGCAGCAGCTGCTGAAGAACAATGTCTTTACGAACTGGGTACATGAAGGATCCATGGAAAGATTCCGCCGGAAATTCCAGGAGCAGTATCTTGCTGTCAAGCTTGAGAGCAGCCTGAAAGCCAAGGGGCTGAATGCCAAAGACATCATTCTGGAAAACTATTTGAATACGGTTAACTTTGGTGCGGGTGCCTATGGAATCCAGACGGCCGCCCAGACATATTTTGGAAAAAACTGTGCAGATCTGAATCTTTCAGAAAGTTCCGTTCTGGCAGCAATTCCACAAAACCCCAGCAAATACAATCCGAAAAGGCATCCCGAATACAATGCGCAGCGCAGAAAAAAGGTGCTTAGTGATATGCTGAAGCAGAATTACATTTCCCAGGCAGAATACGATGAAGCTCTGTCAGATGATGTATACTCCAGAGTCATACAGGATTCCGACTCCACGACTGACCAGCCATATTCTTATTTTGTTGATGCTCTGGTCTCCCGTTTGAAAGAAGATCTGATGACCCAGAAAGGTTATTCGGAAATACAGGCCAAAAATGCGATTTACAGTGGCGGATTAAAGATTTATACCACGCAGGATCAAAGTATCCAGCAAATTATGGACGAAGAATTTCAAAATCCCGATAATTATCCTGCAGAAACCGAGATTGGTCTGGATTGGGCATTATCCGTAAAGCATGCAGACAAGCCCGATGAAATAAAGAATTACAGTCAGGAGATGCTTCAAAAATATTTTCGGGATCAGGGGGATGAAGGCTTTGACCTACTGTTCTCCACAGAAGAAGAAGCTCAGGCAGCCGTAGATACTTACAAGGCTGCAATTGTGAAGGATGGCGATACCGTAGTTGCAGAACGTACCAGTTTCACCCCCGAGCCCCAGGCCTCCATGGTAATTATGGATCAGTATACCGGCTATGTAAAAGGACTGATAGGCGGACGCGGCACGAAGACTGCCAGCCTGACTCTAAATCGTGGTACCGATACCTACCGCCAGCCCGGTTCTACTTTTAAAATTTTATCCACCTATGGCCCGGCATTGGATACGGATGCCATTACTCTGTCAACTGTTGTTGCGGATGAGCCATATCAGTACGAAACCGGAACTCCGCTCAAGAATGCGGATGGAAGGTATCATGGAAATGTGACAATACGAAAGTCAATAGAGAATTCTTATAACATCGTAGCAGTAAAAACTTTAACAGACATTACCCCTCAGCTGGGATTCAACTATCTTAAAAAGATGGGATTTGATGGCCTGGTTGATTCGACAGCTGTGGATATCAGGCAACCTCTGGCTCTGGGAGGTGTCAGCAAAGGCGTCACGACTTTGCAGCTGACTGCAGCCTATGCGGCAGTTGCTAACAAAGGAAGCTATCTGGAACCCGTTTTATATACGAAAGTGTTAGATCAGGAAGGGAATGTGCTTTTGGATAATACACCTGCAAAGACACACATCTTTAAGGAAAGTACTGCTTATCTCCTTACGAGTGCCATGGAGGATGTCGTCAAATATGGGACAGGTACTATGTGCCGGCTGGACAACATGTCCGTGGCAGGAAAGACAGGAACCACTACTTCCGCCAAGGATCTTGTATTTGCAGGTTTTACACCTTATTACACCGCTGCTGTATGGGCCGGTTATGACAACAATATAGCTGTTCCCAAAAGCTCGCAGAACTTTCATAAAGTATTGTGGCAGAAGGTAATGAGCCGCATCCATGAGGGCCTGCCCGATGTAGGATTTGAAGAACCTTCAACAGTAAAGGAAGCAACCATCTGCTCGGCTTCCGGATTGCTGGCCGGATCCGGTTGTCCCCGTGCTACCGAATACTTCGACCTTGACAGTGTTCCTACCAAGAGGTGTACACAGCACTATGTAGCACCAACACCTACGCCAACGCCAACACCGGATGCAAATTCCCCTGTGACCCCTCCCTCTGAAGGCGAGACAAAACCCGAAAATTCAGGTGGAAATCCTACAGAGACGCCTACCGACCCATCACCTGCTCCGGATAATCCGTCACCTTCGGAGGAGCCCCAGGAATAGAGCAAAGTGGTCGTTAATCGAGTAAAAGGAACTGCCAGGCGGCAGTTCCTTTTGTATTTATTCAAGAGCCAGCTTTGCCGCTCCATAGATTCCGGCGTCGTTACCCAACTCAGCCTGAACCAGAGGCGTTTCTTTACAAGCTGCAAAAGCAAACCTCTTATAAAATTTCTGGATTGCATCAATTAACGGCTGGCCGGCTTTCGAAACACCGCCGCCTATTACAAAAATCTCCGGATCCACAACACAGGCAAAGATGGCGAGCGCATTTCCCAGATATCGCGCAAAATCATCTACAATCTTGACCGCTGTGCTGTCACCCTCTTTATACGCATCCAACACATCCTTGGCAGAAATCCGATCCGGATTCAGAACTGTCTGCTCCTTTGTCTTTGCAAGTTCCTGCCTTGCAAGTCTGACAAGGCCGGTAGCCGAAGTAAACTGCTCCAGACAGCCATGGTTTCCGCAGTTGCAGGCCTCATCAAGTTCAGGCTCCATAGCAGCATGACCGATCTCTCCTCCTGCCCCATGGGCTCCGGTCACAATTTTCCCATCCACAATAATTCCGCCGCCTACACCGGTTCCAAGCGTTACCATAATCAGATTCTTTGTCCCTTTTCCGCCGCCTTTCCACATTTCTCCAAGTGCGGCCACATTGGCATCATTTCCAACTTTTACGGGAATCTCCAATAATTCTTCCAATTCCTCTGCAACTTTTTTATGACCCCAGAAGAGATTGACTGCCGCCAAAACCTCCCGTTCGGCTATGACCGGCCCCGGTACCCCTATGCCTAATCCGGCCACATCCTCTTTCAAAAGCCTCTTTTCCTTCATCTTTTGCTGCACACTCCTGGCAACATCTGGTATAATCTCGCATCCGTTCTTCTGTGTTTGCGTTTTTACTTCCCACTTGTCCAACACTGTTCCGTCCGTCCTGAATAGACCGAACTTTATGGACGTCCCCCCGATATCAATTCCGAATACATATCCAGCCACTTTATCTAGTCCTCTCTTTTCTTTGCAAGATTCGCCTGCACACGCTTGTACAATTCCTGTGCGGCATTATAACCCATCTTCTTCTGCCTGTGATTTACCGCCGCAGTTTCCACTATAATAGCCAGATTCCTTCCCGGACGGATAGGAAGGGAGTGGCACACAACCTGATTGCCCAAAAGCTCTATATATTCCTCTTCCAGTCCCAGACGGTCATACTCCTTATCCCTGTCCCATTCTTCCAGTTTAATGACTAAATCTATAGATTGGGTATTCTTCACGCTTTCCACACCAAACAGGGTTTTTACATCGATAATACCTATACCGCGTAATTCGATAAAATGCCTGGTGATATCCGGCGCTGACCCGACCAGCGTGATATCACTGACCCGGCTGATCTCCACTACATCATCACTTACAAGCCTGTGACCCCGCTTAATCAGCTCCAGTGCCGCTTCACTCTTGCCGATTCCGCTTTCGCCCATGATAAGAACACCCTCACCAAATACATCCACCAACACACCGTGTATGGAGATTGCCGGGGCCAGCTGGACATTCAGCCAACGGATGATCTCTGCCATAAATGCAGAAGTCCTCTTATCTGTTCCCAAAACAGGTACCTTATATTTTCTGCACAGCTGCAAAAGCTCATTACCCGGAACCATCTGGGTAGTAAAAATCACGCAGGGTATGTCCCTGGATACAAATTGCTCAAAAGCCTTTACTCTCTTTTCTTCATCCAGATGCTGCAGATAAGTGAACTCAACATAGCCGATAATCTGAACACGTTCACTCGCAAAATGCTCATAATATCCTGTCAACTGTAAAGCAGGGCGGTTAATATCCGGTATTGAAATTTTGACATCCGTCATCTCAATATCCGGAGTCAGATTCTTGAGATTCATTTCCTCGACCAACTTAACCAGACTAATCTCTTTCATACGCCTCTTCCTTTCTCCATGTGGCCTTTAACTTTATATGTTACTATTTTATCATATCACTCCGGCCACTTCAACTAATGCCGTCTGATGTTTCATGAAAAAATTCATACACTGCTTTTGCAGATTTTTCATTCATAGATGAAAGTTTGGACAGGTCTTCCACAGTTGCTGCCTTTATCTCGTCAATCCCCTGGAAGTGACGCATCAGTTCCTTCCTTCTGGTTGGCCCGATTCCGGGAATATCATCCAAAATGGAATGCACCTGCCCTTTGCTCCTTAAAAGGCGATGGTATTCAATTGCGAAACGATGTGCTTCATCCTGTATTCTGGTAATCAATTTAAAGCCTTCGCTATCTTTATCAATGGGAATCTCCACGTTATCAAAATACAGCCCGCGGGTCCGGTGTTTATCATCCTTTACCATACCTGATACGGGAATATCAAGCCCCATCTCTTCCAACACTTCAAGCGCAATATTCACCTGCCCCCGTCCTCCGTCCATCATAATCAGGTCCGGCAGACGTTCAAATCCGGAATCCTGTTCTACACCACGCCGGAATCTCCTTGTCAGAACTTCTTTCATACTGGCATAGTCATTGGGGCCTTTTACCGATTTTATACGGAATTTCCGATAATCCGCACGTTTCGGTTTGCCCTTTTCATATACTACCATGGAGCCGACGGATTGAAATCCACTGACATTCGAAATATCATATGCTTCAATTCGCATCAGTCCCTTCAAGGACAGCAGATTCTCGATTTCTTTCATAGCCCCGATGGTACGACCTTCTTCCTTCTTTAATTTTTCGCGATCCTGGTTTAAGATAATACCGGCATTTCTCTGCGCCAGTTCCACCAGCTTTTCCTGCTGCCCCTTTTTAGGGATACGGATATGAACGCGCTGTCCCCGCTTTTTGGTCAGCCATTCCTCCAGAACCTCCTGTTCCTCGATTTCATCAGACAGCATCAGTTCTCTGGGGATAAATGGGGTTCCCGAGTAAAACTGCTTGATAAAACTTTGAAGAATAACTCCTCTGGTATCCTCATCTGCTACACGCAGGTAAAAATGCTCTCTGCCTATCAGCTTTCCATCCCTGATAAAGAACACCTGAGCAACCGCATCCTTTTTATCCACTTCCACTGCAACCACATCTTTGTCCTCGCCATCGCTGCGTGTAATCTTCTGCCGCTCTCCGATTCTTTTTACATTTTCAATCAGATCCCTGTATTCGAGGGCCTCTTCAAAGCGTAATTCCTCCGACGCTGTCAGCATCTTCTCTTCCAGATCCTTTAAGACCCCTTTCATATTGCCACCCAGAAAATCCAGAGCTTTATCCACCTGTTTACGGTATTCCTCTTGACTGATGTACCCCTGGCATGGTGCCTTGCACTGTTTGATATGATAATACAGGCAAGGGCGGTCATTTCCGATTTCTTTCGGAAGACTGCGGTTGCAGGAGCGAATCAGATACAGTTTCCGCAGCAGCTCTATGGTTTCCTTCACTGCCAGAGCACTGGTATAGGGTCCAAAGTACCTGGACTTATCCTTCTTCATCCGCCTTGCAAACAGAATTCTGGGATAGGCCTCACCCACTGTCACCTGAATGAACGGATAAGCTTTATCGTCTTTCAGCATTGTGTTATACTTGGGACGATACTCTTTAATCAGGTTACACTCCAATACCAGGGCCTCCAGCTCTGAGTCGGTTACGATATACTCAAATCTGGCAATCTGAGGTACCATCTGCTCAATCTTCAAGCCCTTATTTCTGCTGCTTTGAAAATATTGCCGTACACGGTTCTTCAGGCTGATCGCCTTTCCCACATAAATGATGGTGTCTTTGGCATCATGCATCAAATAAACACCCGGCTTTGCGGGCAGCTTCTTTAATTCCTCCTGAATATCAAAAACCATTCCTGTCTCCTTCAATCATAACTTCAACAATACAAGCAAACCCCCAGGAAATATATCTATTCCTGAGGGATTTCTTTACTGTTTATCTGGCTTCTCACCCTGCAAAGGCTGCTCTGTCTGCTGCTTTTTTATCTGTTCCCCATCTGGCTGCTGTCCATCTGTCAGCTCCGTATCCGGCTGCTCCAACTGCTTCTTTCCTTCTCCGGTTCCCTTCACCTGATGAAAGATTTCCATAAATTCTTTTCCGGTGATGGTCTCCTTCTGTATCAAATATTCAGCGATTTTATCCAGTGCATCTCTGTTGTCCATCAGTAACTGCTTTGCCTGATCATAGGATGCTTTCATGATTTCCATAATTTCATGGTCAATCTCAGTTTCTGTTGCATCTCCACAGTTCAGATAGGCCCTGCCATCCAGATACTGATTTTCCTGCGAAGCCAGACCCATCAGGCCGAACTTTTCAGACATTCCATATTGTGTAATCATAGCGCGAACAATCGATGTTGCCTTCTCGATATCGTTGGAGGCGCCTGTCGTAACATTTCCAAAAACGATTTCTTCTGCTGCACGACCGGCCAGCAGGCCCACAACCATCGCCTCAAGTTCCGCCTTCGTATTCAGATACTTCTCTTCCTCAGGCACGTGCATAACGTATCCGAGCGCTCCCATGGTACGGGGTACGATGGTAATTTTCTGCACCGGCTCGGAATTCTTCTGGAGTGCACTGACGAGTGCATGCCCCACCTCATGGTAAGAAACAATCCTGCGCTCTTCCTGACTTAAGATCCGGTCTTTCTTTTCTTTACCCACCAATACGATCTCCACCGCCTCAAACAAATCCTTTTGTGACACGGCCTTTCTGCCATTCTTCACCGCCAGAATTGCAGCTTCATTGATCATATTGGCCAGATCTGATCCCGCAGCCCCACTGGTGGCAAGTGCAATGGCATCAAAATCTACCGTCTCATCCAGTGCCACCTTGTTGGCATGAACTTTCAGTATGTTGACGCGCCCCTTCAGATCCGGGCGGTCCACAATTACCCGCCGGTCAAAACGGCCGGGTCTTAGAAGTGCCGGATCCAGTACCTCCGGACGGTTTGTCGCAGCCAGAATCAGCAGTCCCTGGGAGGTATCAAAACCATCCATCTCCGCCAGCAGCTGATTCAATGTCTGTTCTCTTTCATCATTTCCCCCGTATTTGGCATCACGGGTTTTACCAATTGCATCAATCTCATCAATAAAGATAATACAGGGTGCATTCTTTTTCGCCTCTTCAAACAGGTCTCTGACACGGGAAGCACCTACGCCCACAAACATCTCAACAAACTCAGAACCGGACAGTGAAAAGAACGGTACATGCGCTTCTCCTGCGACGGCCTTGGCAAGGAGTGTTTTTCCTGTTCCAGGCGGACCTACAAGAAGCGCTCCCTTTGGAAGTTTCGCACCGATCGCCGTATATTTTGCAGGATTATGGAGAAATTCAACAACTTCCTGCAAAGACTCCTTGGCTTCGTCCTGCCCTGCCACATCTTTAAACGTAATCCCGGTCTCTTTCTGCACATAGGTCTTGGCCTTACTCTTGCCAACGCCCATCATCCCACCGCCGCCTTTATTCATCATGCGCATAATCAAGCTGAATCCTACGACAAGCAAAATCACAGGAATCAGAAAGTTCAATATGGCTGCGACGATGGAAGCAGTAGCATCCGGCAGTTTTTTTTCAAATTGAATATTGTCATTATTTTTAATGTTATGTTCGTTCAAAAGGTCTCTCAGGGAGTTTTCATCTCCCACCATGGTAGTTGTATATGTGAAATCCAGCCCCTCATACTTCTGCTCTTTGGGAACGATGGTCAATGTTCCTGATTCAATCGTTACCTCTTTAACTTCACTCTTCTCAACCATCTTCATGAACTTATCATAGGAAATTTCCTTTGATGTCGAGCTATTTATCATGTTGTTGAAAATCCCCATAAAAATCAGGCTCAGTAAAATACATATAATTATAATTAAAAATGTTTGTCTATTCTTCGGGCCTCCGCCTCCCTGGCTCGGCCCGTTATTATTATCGTCTGGCAAATTCATGCTTTTCCTCCTTATTCCAACCATTTTTTATTATAAAGTATATCCTGGGGATAAGCAATTAAAACTTTATTAAAAAGTTGCCCGATATTCCCTATTCTATAATGAATCGGAACATGGTATACTAATTTCTGGTATAACCGACATTAAATACAGGAGTGTCCAAATGAAAACAGGATTTGATAATGAAAAATACTTAAAGATGCAGTCCGAACATATTAAAGAACGGATTAATCAATTTGATAACAAATTATATCTGGAATTTGGTGGTAAGCTGTTTGACGATTATCATGCCTCCAGAGTTCTGCCGGGGTTTGCTCCGGACAGCAAACTGCGTATGCTGATGCAGTTATCTGACCAGGCGGAGATCGTCATGGCAATTTCTGCATCCGATATAGAGAAAAATAAGGTAAGAGGAGACTTGGGGATTACCTATGACAGTGATGTTCTTCGTCTGATTGACGAGTTCCGGAATAAGGGTCTTTATGTCGGGAGTGTTGTTATTACTCAGTTTGCCGGTCAGCATAATGCTGCACTGTTCAAAAAGAGGCTGGAGAATCTTGGGATAAAAGCATATCTTCACTATGTCATACCCGGTTATCCCGGAAACATCCCTCTGATCGTCAGTGATGAGGGTTATGGTAAGAACGAATATATTGAAACCTCCAGACCTTTGGTTGTCGTTACCGCACCGGGCCCCGGAAGCGGAAAGATGGCCACCTGCCTGTCCCAGCTTTACCACGAACATAAAAGGGGCATTCATGCCGGATATGCGAAGTATGAAACCTTCCCGATCTGGAACCTCCCTTTAAAGCACCCGGTGAATCTGGCCTATGAAGCTGCCACAGCCGATTTGAACGATATTAATATGATTGATCCCTTCCATCTGGAAGCCTATGGCACCACAACTGTGAATTATAACCGGGATGTAGAGATTTTTCCTGTTCTAAATGCAATTTTCGAAAAGATCTTTGGCGAAAGCCCCTACAAATCCCCTACGGATATGGGCGTAAACATGGCTGGAAACTGTATCATTGATGACGATGTCTGCAGGCAGGCCTCCAGACAGGAAATCATTCGGAGATACTATCACGCCATAGAGGGGATTGCAGAGGGAACCAGTTCTGAAGAAGAAGCCTTCAAAATTGAGTTGCTCATGAAACAGGAACATCTTAGCGTCAACGACAGAAGCACCGTATCCCCTGCGCTTGTCCGCGCTGAAGCCACCAACGCACCGGCCGCCGCCATGGAACTTCCGAATGGAAAAATCATTACCGGAAAAACCGGCGATCTCCTTGGCCCCAGTGCTGCTCTTCTCTTAAACGCACTGAAAGAGCTGGCTGGAATCGACCATGAGAAACACATCATCTCTCCCACAGCCATAGAGCCTATCCAGACTCTGAAGACCAGATATCTGGGGAGCAAGAACCCCCGCCTGCATACCGACGAGGTTCTGATTGCTCTGTCCACCACCGCCTCCAGAAGCGATGATGCAAAACTGGCTCTCTCACAGCTATCCAGGCTTCAGGGCTGTCAGGTTCACTCAAGTGTAATTCTTTCCGAGGTGGATAAAAAAATGTTCCATCGTCTGGGATGTTCCCTGACCTGTGAACCAAAATACGCTTAAAAGTAAGGGGGCTGCTGCAGCCCCCTTACTTTAGCGGTACTTCTTATTCTCCCTGATATCCATCCGGATTTTTGGACTGCCAGTTCCAGGAATCCATACACATCTCTTCAATACCGTATGCAGCTTCCCATCCCAATGCTTCCTTTGCCTTGTCACATTTGGAATAGCAGGTTGCAATATCTCCGGCACGCCGCGGCTTTATCTCATAAGGAATCTCATGTCCGCATGCCTTTTCAAATGCCTTGATTACATCCAGAACACTGTAACCTTTTCCGGTTCCCAGATTGTAGACACTGACACCTTCTTTGTCTGCCAGTTTGGAAATCGCTTTTACATGTCCTTTTGCCAGATCCACAACGTGGATATAATCCCTTACTCCCGTACCATCCGGTGTATCATAGTCATTGCCAAATACACCTACGCATTGCAGCTTTCCTATGGCAACCTGTGCGACATAGGGCAGCAGATTATTCGGAATTCCTTTCGGGTCCTCACCAATCAGACCACTCTTATGGGCACCGATCGGATTAAAGTAGCGGAGAAGGATTACATTCCACTCCGGATCGGCAGTATGCAGATCCGTCAGAATCTGCTCTAACATCCATTTTGTCCATCCATAAGGGTTCGTAGGTATTCCCTTCGGGCATTCTTCCGTAATCGGTATCTGTGCAGGGTCACCGTATACGGTAGCGGAGGAACTGAAGATGATGTTTTTAACGCCATGATTTCTCATTACATCACACAGGTTCAAGGTTCCAGTTATATTGTTATGGTAGTATTCCAAGGGTTTGTAAACAGACTCTCCAACTGCTTTTAAACCGGCAAAATGAATGACGGCATTTATTTTTTCTTCCGTAAAGATTTTTTCCATTCCTTCTTTATCCAGTATATCTGTTTCATAGAATACTACGGACTTACCGGTAATCTTCTGAATCCGTTCCACCGCTTTATAGCTTGAATTATAAAGGTTATCCATAATCACAACCTCATAACCCTCATTTAACAACTCCACACAGGTATGACTTCCTATATAACCCGCTCCGCCTGTTACTAATATCTTCATAAGAATCCTCCTTGTCTGATAATGGGTATCTACAGTTTAAAGCATCTGAATAAATCTTGCAAATGATTCCCGGCCTTCTTTTGTACATTTATATACACCGGCATCTTCCAGAACACCAACGAATACTTTTCCTATCTCATTTTTCAGGATTTCCATCACATTTTCCTCATTGATTTCTGAATAGGCGGTAAGAAATGCTTCTACCCAGCCGGCATGCTTTTCCAGAACCTCATTTGACCGTATATCTTTTCCCTCCAGGATATATTCTGCTAAAAGCTGCATCTCCTCCTTTAATCGGGCCGGCAGAACTGCCAATCCCATAACCTCAATTAATCCGATATTTTCTTTCTTAATATGATGGTAGCGGGCATGTGGATGATACAATCCTAACGGGCACTCCTCAGTTGTCAGATTATTGCGCAATGCCAGATCCAATTCAAAGGTATCTCCCACCTTTCGTGCAATTGGTGTTATCGTATTATGTGGTTCTCCATCGGTCTCGGCCAAAATCATCGCTTCTTCGTCCGTATAATTCCGCCAGCAATTTAATATATGCTCTGCAAGATCAATCAGGCGGCTGTCCTCCTTATGGCGGATACGAATGACCGAAAGCGGCCAATTTACGATGCCCACCTCTACATCCTCAAATCCCTTAATTTTAAAATGCTGTTCGATTGGTGCCTTTGCCATAGCAAATGTATAGTTCCCGCCCTGATAGTGATCATGACTCAAAATCGAGCCTCCGACAATCGGCAGATCCGCATTTGATCCAATAAAATAGTGTGGAAACAGCTTGATAAAATCAAACAATTTTACAAAAGTCGCCCGTTCTATACGCATCGGAATATGCTCATTATTAAACAATATGCAATGCTCATTATAGTAAACATACGGTGAGTACTGAAATCCCCAGGGGCTGTCATTGATCGTAAGTGGTATGACCCTGTGGTTCTGTCGGGCCGGATGATTCACCCGGCCTGCATATCCCACGTTCTCCTTACAAAGCAGGCACTTTGGATAACCGCTTTGCTTTACAGCCCTTGCAGCTGCAATCGCTTTTGGATCCTTTTCCGGCTTGGAAAGATTGATGGAAATATCAATATCACCATATTGACTGGATACCTTCCATCTTAAATCCTTTTTAATGCGGTATCGCCTGATATAATCCGTATCCTGACTGAATTTATAGAAGAAATCCGTGGCTTCTTCTGGACTTTTCCTGTAAAGTTCCTGAAATCTGCCGGTAACCTCACCCGGACGCGGAACCAGACATCCCATCAGCTTTGTATCAAACAAATCTCTATATACCACACTGTCATGCGTAAGCAACCCTTTTTCCACAGCATAATCCAAAAGCTCTTTCAATGTCCCTTCCAACTCTACATCTACATATGTTTCCGCCGGTTCTTCATACGCTTCTTCCTGTAAAACCTCTAAAATACGGTTTGTGGCATAGATGCGGTCCTCTTCCATGATTAAACCTGTTTCAACACCATATTGGACCAGCTTTTTTATACTATTATAAATCATGCGTTCCTCCAGATTTCTGTTACCGTGTGCCTGCTCCATCGCCGATATCTACCACATAGAAATCGGCTGCATAACCAATTTTCTTTTGATATGCATTTCCTACCGCTTCTATAAACGGATCAATTGCCTCGTTTTGGACGATGCTGACTGTGCAGCCTCCAAATCCTGCCCCTGTCATGCGCGAACCAATGACGCCATGACACTTCCAGGCCTCTTCCACCAGGGTATCCAGTTCAATTCCTGTCACCTCATAATCATCTCTCAAAGACACATGGGATGCATTCATCAGTTTCCCGAACTTTTCAATTTCACCCTTCTGAAGTGCCTCCACTGCCTGGATGGTTCTCTGGTTTTCATATACCGCATGCTTTGCGCGTCTTTGGTGCACCGGATCTTTTATGCTATCCTTTACACCTTCAAATTCTTCTATTGATAATGCCCCAAGGCTTTCGATATCCCTTACTTTCTGAATCTCTTTCAAGGCAGTCTCGCACTCTTCTCTGCGCTCATTATACTTGGAGTCTCCCAGACCCCTTTTCTTATTGGAGCAGGCGATAACGATTCTTGCATTCTCCAACAGTACAGGCGCATACTGATAATTCAGATTGCTGGTATCCAAAAATATCGCATGATCCTTCTTTCCCATGGCAATAGAGAATTGATCCATAATTCCGCAGTTGACTCCATTATAGTGGTTTTCCGAGTACTGTCCAAACAGAGCCAAATCGATGTTACTGAGATGCTCAAATCCAAATAAGTCTCTTAGCATGACTCCTGTGACCACTTCCAGAGATGCTGAGGAAGAAAGTCCTGAGGCATTTGGAATATTTCCATACACAACCATATCAAATCCCTGGCTGATTTCAAATCCCTTTTGTCCAAAGGTCCAGACTACTCCTTTGGGATATTGCGTCCAGTTATCTCCCCCTTGCGGTTTCAATTCATCCAGTGAGGATTCCACCAGCCCTATATGCTCAAAATTTGCAGAATAGAATCTAAGTTTCCTGTCCTCTCTCTTCCTCGCATACAAATAAGTTCCAATAGTCAATGCACAGGGAAATACATGCCCACCATTATAATCCGTATGCTCACCTATGAGATTCACACGTCCCGGTGCAAAATATCCCCGTATATCCCCTCCGGCTCCAAACTTCTCTTCAAAACACATCTTAAGCTCTTCCGGCTTCATAATCACTTCCTCCTTGCATTCTTTGAATAATTTCATTATAATGAGATTATTATTTTATTTCTATAAATATCTTAGCAACTTTATATACTATATTGAGAATTCAATATGAGGGAAAGGAGAAGTCATGCAGCTGGCAACGAATGAAAAGCAAAAAGAACTTAAATCCCATGGACGTTTTGAGTTTCCTGTCTTTATCAGCCAGGAAGTCCTGTCCCGTTATGAACGGGGCTCCTTTACCTGGCACTGGCATCCGGAAATAGAACTTACTCTTGTTTTAGAAGGCCGCATCAGCTATCAGGTAAATAATCAGATATACCATCTTCAAAAGGGTGACGGCCTGTTCTGCAATTCAAATGCCCTCCATACCGGACACATGATAGACGGAGCGGACTGCTATTACATCTCCACCACCTTTCACCCTCGCATGATTTACGGTTTTGAAGGGAGTACGCTTCAGAAGGACTTTGTTAACCCCTTAATTGCGGATGCATCTCCAGGCTCCATTGCCTTTTCCAGAGATATTCCCTGGCATATGCCCGTTCTGGATGCCATGCATCAGATTTACCAGCTTTATTTGGAGCATCCGCCTTCTTTTGAGCTGCAGGTACAGTATCATTTGACATCTATCTGGCTGTCTATTTACAGCCACACCTCTGCAGATCTGTCAAAGGAATGTCAAACTGTAAGCTCCGGCCGGGATATTGAACGGCTTCGGAATATTCTCGGCTACATTCAGGAGCACTATAGTGAAAAAATCACACTTGAAGATATTTCCGCCGAGATAAATATATGCAAAAGTGAATGCTGCCGGTTTTTCAAGAAACATATGAATGAATCCCTGTTTGACTACCTGATGTACTACCGGATAGAAAAGAGCCTTCCCTTGCTGTCTGAAAATAAATTATCCATTTCAGAAATCGCAGACCAGACCGGCTTTTCCAGCTCCGGCTACTTTTCAAGAGTATTCCGGGAACAGATGCAGTGTTCCCCCACACAATACCGTAACGGCCGGAAAGGAGGCGGCAATTCTTGAACAATGCAAATGTATTTCAAAAAGTAATAAAAAGATGCAGCAACAGTTTTAAATCCATGCCCCAGATTGGTCTGCGGATCATAAAGACAGCGGCTTCGGTTTTTATTCTGCTTGCATTCTTTAAAATTGCAGGAATTGACCGGAGTCCTTTCTATGCCGTAATTGCCACGATTCTCTGCATGCAGTCAGATCTATCAGGCAGTAAACAGACAGCCTTAAACCGGGCGTTCGGAACCACTGTCGGAGCCATATTTGCACTGGTGTTCACCATACTTGAGGTTCATTATCACCTGATTGTCCCCGGTACCTGGCCTCAGCTCATCCTGACTGCCTTGTTTGTGGTATGTGTCATCTATGTGACCGTATTGTTTCATAAAGGTTCGGCTTCTTATATTTCCTGCGTGGTCTTCTTAAGTGCTACGATTGTTTCCCGGGATGAGACGGGAGGGTCTCTTCTATTCGTATTATACCGCTTTACCGATACAATGTCCGGAATTCTTCTGGCCTACTGCATCAACTGGCTTCATCTGCCCCGTAAAAAGCAGCAGAATATCCTCTTCATCTCTGCGCTTGAGCGCCTGTCCCAGAATGGGCAGATGAATCCTTACACAAAAAGAGAACTGAATCGCCTGATTGATGCGGGAGCTAATTTCACTATATCTACCAGCCGGACTCCCGCCGCCATCATGGACGAGGCAGCGAATCTTCATCTGAACCTTCCGGTTATCGCCATGGATGGAGCAATGCTCTATGATATAAAAGAAAACCGGTATTTGTTAAAATATATCATGAGCCATCAGACTGTATTAAAAATCGAAGAAGTTTTAAAAAAAGAGGGGTATCATTACTTTGAAAATGTAATCATTGATGATGTCCTGTTGATTTACTACCAGGACTTTAAGACGGAAGAACAAAAAGACTATTATGAAAGTCTGCGAAAATCACCATTTCGTAATTATATCCATGGAGTCCGCCCCAAACAGCAGGATGTGGTTTATTTCACCCTCCTGGACCAGCGTGCGCGCCTGGAAGAATTAAGAGATCTCCTGACGCGCGAGGGTCTGGATCAGAACTGCCGATTTATATTAAAAGAATCTAAGTATAAGAACCAATCTATCTTCCATATTCTGTGCAAAAATGCCAGAAAAGAGAATATGAATCATTATCTGCAGCATATGTTAAACCTGGAAAGCATCATGACCTTTGGCGAAACCCAGGGTGCATATGATGCTTCTGTACACAGCGGCGACTCGGTTCAGGTAGCCAAGTCTATCAAAAAAGCATATGAACCACTGGGGTTTGATTAGTACTTCTCAATCCTCCTTTGCCCAACCATATGCATACTTTACAGCCCGTTTCCAGCCTCTGATCTTTTTCTCCCTTGCCTCCTGACCAATCCGGGGAGCAAAGGTCCGCTCAATTGCCCAGTTTTGGAGGACCTCTTCCTTGCCTGCCCAATATCCCACCGCAAGGCCGGCCAGATAGGCCGCTCCCATGGCTGTACTTTCCACGCAGAGGGGTCTTAATACCGGAGCATCAATTAAATCCGCCTGCGCCTGCATCAGAAAGTTATTGGCACTGGCGCCCCCATCTACCTTCAGACCCGCAAGTTCGATTCCTGAATCTGCCTTCATGGACTCCAGCACGTCATTGACCTGATAGGCAACCGATTCCAGCGTTGCTCTGATGATATGATACTTATTCACCCCTCTCGTAATTCCAACAATCGTTCCCCGCGCATACTGATCCCAATAAGGAGCACCCAGACCTGTAAATGCGGGAACCACGTAGCACCCGTTGGTATCCTCTACCTTCCGTGCCATATATTCTGAATCTTCTGCAGACTCCACCAGCTTCATCTCATCTCTGAGCCACTGAACGGCGGCACCGGCGACAAATATAGACCCCTCCAGAGCATAGTTAATTGTTCCATCCAACCCCCAGGCAATGGTAGTAACCAGTCCGTTCTTGGAAAACACCGGTTTTTCCCCTGTATTCATCAGCAAAAAGCATCCTGTGCCATAAGTATTCTTTGCCTCACCCGGCGAAAAACAAGTCTGACCGAAAAGAGCTGCCTGCTGATCACCGGCTGCACCCCCTATGAGAATCTCTCCTCCGAAATAAGAAGAGTCACACGTTCCATAAACGCAGCTGGATGGCTTAACCTCAGGCAGCATGCAAGCCGGAATATCAAATTCTTCCAGTATCTCCTTATCCCACTCCAGTTCCTGAATATTAAACAGCATGGTTCTGGAAGCATTAGAATAATCCGTCACATGTACCCTGCCTTTTGTGAGTTTCCATATCAGCCAGGTCTCCACCGTGCCAAATAAGAGTTCTCCCTCTTCAGCTTTTTCCCTGGCACCTTCGACATGATCCAAAATCCACTTTAGTTTTGTACCGGAAAAATAAGCATCGATGATCAGGCCTGTCTTTTCCCTGAATTTTTCCGTCAGTCCCCGTTCTATTAAAGTATCACAGTATTCGGAGGTTCTCCTGCATTGCCAGACAATTGCGGGGCAGACAGGGTCCCCGCTTTCCCGGTCCCAGACAATCGTTGTCTCTCTCTGGTTTGTAATTCCTATAGCCGAAATGTCCTCTGCAGACGCACCGATTTTCAACATGGCTTCCACAGCCACGCCCAACTGTGTAGACCAGATTTCATTGGCATCATGCTCTACCCAGCCCGGCTTTGGAAAATACTGTGTAAACTCCTTTTGGGCTTTTGAACAAACCTCTCCCTTTTCATTAAATAATATGCAGCGGTTACTGGTTGTCCCCGCATCCAGTGCCATAACATACTTACCCATATTTATTCTTCTCCTCTGCCCCAATATTTTGATGTCTATTTTAACATTTTTATTGTGTTGAAGCAAGCTGTGTGATTATATAGAAAGCAAGGCCTTACAGCCCTCCAGAACATCCCGATAGGTGCTTTCAAAGTCACCGGTGTACCACGGATCCGCAATATCACTCTCCCGCCCTGCAAATTCTAACAATTTTTTGATTTTGTGTTCCGGATCCCCTCCCGTAATCTTTTTCATATTTCTGATATTCCAGTCGTCCATTCCAATTAAATAATCATAATTCTCATAATCTGATTTTTTAATCTGGACTGCATACTTCCCTTCTGTGGAGATTCCCAGAGAAGCCAGTATCCTTCTTGTTCCCGGATGAACGGGATTGCCTATTTCCTCGGTACTTGTGGCTGCAGATGCAATATAAAAAGAATTTTCCGCCCCGGTCTTTCTTACCAAATCCTTTAAGACAAACTCGGCCATAGGGGAACGGCAGATGTTGCCGTGGCAGACAAAGAGTATTTTTACCATTTTCTATTTCCTCGTATAATAAGTTTGTAATCAAGAAATACACCGCTTACAGACTTATTCTTTTTTGGTATAGAGGTAAGGACATCTCTGAGGATTCCCCCATTCCTATTCCCTCTATACAGTCAATAGTTAGCATTTCAAACCGTTTGGATGACGATGGCACTCCTGGCTCAATTTTTTTCGCCAATTCATCATCACAGGTAGTTATGGTTATTTTAGCAAGTACCGGTGAATGTCTTTTTATTTCAGTCAAAATATCAATATCTCGAAGCAGCAGCGTACTCTTAGTCGCAATTGCTGCCCCAAAACCAAATGCATCTAATAGTTCCAAGCTATGGCGTGTTAAGTGTTCTTTCTCTTCAAACGGATTATAGGGATCACTCATAGCACCCGTTGCCACTACACCGCGTTTCGTTCTGCACCGCAGCTCATCACGCAAAATTCGAAGTGCATCCTGCTTAGCCTTAACTTGATCGAAATTCTCAATACCATAACATTCTGAACGGCTATCACAATAAATACATTCATGACAACAGCCTTTATATAGATTCATATTGTAATCCATCCCAAACCATACACCCGGATTTTTAGCTCTGGTTAGAATAGTTTTAGCTTTTACATTTTCCATGCGGATGCCCCTTCAATTTCAATATATTTATTTGGATCATCTTTCTCCTGATTAGGATAGCACATAAACACGACAACTGTATGTCATGTTTCAAAAAAATCCCCTAATTACTTCATTGGTTTTATTTCTTGACAAGGGCCACGCACGAATTACTGTGCGCAGCCCCATGTTTTGTTTAAATTTCTCAGATTATCTTTGCTTACGTTTCTCTTTTACATATTTACGAAAGTTTTTCATACCACCCACATCTTTCAGCATACGCTCCAGCTTTTTATTTTCAATTTCCTTAGCACTTAAGCCATCATAGCCTGCTTCAATTCTTAGCTTCAAGTAGCTGCTGAAGCGTCTCTGGTCAAGGCTCCCATCGTCTAGTGCTTGTAGGATTGCACAGCCGGGTTCATTTGTGTGGGTGCAATTATTAAATTTACATTGGCCTGCAAGTGTTTCAATATCCTCAAAGCTCTTGGATAAATCAACACTTTCGGCCCCAAGTTCGCGCATGCCGGGCGTATCAATCAAGACAACACCAAAGGGAGAAAGAAACATCTCCCGACCGGTTGTCGTGTGCCTTCCTTTATCGCCTTTACCGACTTCACTGGTAGCAAGTTCCTGTTCCCCCAGAAGCTTGTTGATTAAGGTTGATTTTCCCACACCTGACGATCCAATAAAAGCTGCTGTCATACCAGATTTTAGGTAGAGGCTAAGTTTTGTCACAAGATCATCATCGAACATCGAAAGGGGAATTACCTCTGTGAATGAAGACACCCGTTCCACCTCTAAAAGAACACGTTCCAAATCCTCGCACAAATCTGATTTTGTCAGTAAAATAACAGGAGTTGCACCGCTATCCCAGGCAACAGAAAGGTATCGCTCTAAACGGCTTAAATTAAAGTTATTGTTTAAAGACATACAAATAAAGACAATATCTATATTTGCAGCCACCGGCTGTGCCTGACCACTGACGCCAACAGCTGTTCTTAAAAAGATGCTCTTACGTGTCAGCACATGGTGAATGATAGCATTGCTACCTGAATTCTCTGAGGAAATCATAACATAATCTCCCACTGTTGGGAATTTTGCAAGTTCATTGGTTTCAAAGCGAAGCTTGCCGGAAATTTCAGCCTGTAGTTCACCGCTTTCAGTGACAATTTTATAAAGCCCTCTATGTTGAGCAGCAACACGGGCAAGAGATAGCTTCGGGTAGGCGGCTGCCTCGTTTTTAAAACGGTCTGTAATACCGTATTTTTCTAAATAATTCAATGTTTTACCTCCTATTTATCGATTCCATATAGGAAGGAGGTGTTGATTATTATATTTTCAAGACCCCCTTCCATACTGCAATCTCCAGGTTACTATTATTTAATTTCATAAAGTGTTCTCCTCGCTTTTTAATAATATTTACTCGTTGTCTTTGGCTTCCGGCAGTCTTGTTTCACTGTCATAAGGCCTTGTCAATATGCGGAACAGGATACCGGTGAGCATCAGTGCCACGCCTGACCAGAAAAACCAGTTGTCCACACCTACTATCTCGCTGACCGGGCCTGCAATAATGAGACCAATCGGCATCGCAAGCGTCATGGCGGACATCATCAGAGAAAACACTTTTCCCATAATCTCTGGTGGGGTGCTCTCCTGCACATAGGCCATGACCGGTACATTCATAAAAGTACCCGATGCACCCATAAAGAAGCAGCAGACAACAAATATCCAGTAACCGCCGGATGGAAGCGCCCCGCTCACAAAAGAACCCGCCCCCAGCAGACCGATGGCAAGCGCCGCCATCAGAAAGCGGTTTTTCATGCCGCCCCAAATGCCAATGACGAGTGAGGATACGAGCAGCCCGCCCGCGAAGACAAACTCAACAATACTGTTATGCCATGCCTTTCCCATGAAGTGGGTGCGCACCAAGAGCGGAAACAGTGCACCAAGCGGCATATAAAGAATAGTCATCAGCATCATAGGGCCGAACGCCGCGATCAGCGGCTTGTTTTTGCGCATGGTGCTAAATCCCTCTTTCATATCGGAAAGAGGATGTACTTTATCGCTGCGGCTTGAAATATCAGGGATTTCTACAAACAGCAGACAGGTAATGGCGAACAAAGCACCAAAAATATCCACCAGCATTATGCCTGCGATGGGAAGGAATCCCATCAATGCCGCACCCAGCACAGGTCCCAGCATATTGGAAACAGAGGTGACCAGGTTGCCCCAGCCTCCGGCTTTTACGAGCATCTCGGTAGGTACCAGCATAGGGATGGCCGCCTGTATGGCGGGACCATGAAAGGTGTTGCCCAATCCGCGCAGAAATAAAATAAGATAGATAAACCAGACAGGAGGAACATCGATGAGCAAAAAGGCCGCTCCCAAAATAACACTTGAGAATGCCACCACACCATCCGCGGCGATCATGACTGTGCGGCGGTTCAGGCGGTCAATCCATACCCCTGCAAATGGTCCGATAACCATGTTAGGGATGAACGACACAACGGATGCTATGGTGAGGGTGATTGCCGACTCCGTTTGTATAGTCAGCCACCAGATAACTGCAAACTGCACGGCAGCACTGCCCAGCAGTGAAAAAGCCTGCCCGGCATATATCGTCATAAATTGTTTTTTCCAATTTTTACTCATGGTATACCCCCTGTATTTTCAAAGATTATTGAAAGAATATCACAGGTGAGGCATTTTCGCAAGTGTACTAACTGTCAACCCTCCATCCGTTTATCACAAAACCTGATATTAATATATTCTTTTATTAACTTCACGCAATTTTCCCTCCCGACTCTATCGCTGTTCAAAACCAGGTCATAGTTCGTTGGATTTGTCCAGTCCTTTCCGCCGGAATAATAGTTATAATACTTTGCACGATATTTATCTGTTTTGTGAATCAGCTGATGTGCCCGCTCTGCCGAAACATGCATTTTTTCCTGAATCGACTTTACACAGGCTGCTCTTGGAGCCTCAATATATATACTAATAACATTTTTGTACTCCCTTAAAATATCATCGGCGCATTTTCCGATAATAATGCAGCTCTCCGTTATCGCAAGACTCCGTATCAATTCGGCCTGTATGTTAAACACATTTACATCTGATACAAAGTCTTTTTCATGTGGATCCAATACCCCGGTTATTGGTATTTTCCGAAGAAAATTTGCAATATATGTTCCTCTGAGTTTCTCATTTGTCTCTACAAAAACACCCTCATCTATTCCGCTTTTGTCGGATGCCATGGTAAGTATCTGCCTGTCATAGCATGGAATTCCCAACTCCTTTGAAAGTCTCATACCAATATCTTTGCCGCCACTGCCAAATCCTCTGGCAATGGTAATTATATAATTCTGCATATCATCACCTCCTGCCATATATGGCAATCCACAAAAGATAGCTTATTTCGCATCCGCCTTAAGCACAGCATGCAGCATAACGGTTGCCCCTTCGGTGCAATGCTCCGGGGAAGAATACTCCGGTTCACAGTGAGATAATCCATCTTTAGACTGTACAAAGATCATTGTGGTTGGAAGCATATATGCTGCAAACTGTGCATCATGTCCTGCGCCGGAATGGATATACTGATGAGATATACCGGCTTCTTCTGCGGCTTCTTTTACATAACCAACCAGTTCCTTATCCCAATATACCGTATCTCTGTTCCATGCCTTTACAACCTCACAGGTGCATCCTGCCCATGTCCTGTCTGCGCAGCTCTTTACTACTTTTAAAACCTTTTCCAATACCTCAGGCTTTTCATGTCTTGCATCAAAGGAAAAGTCAAAGAAGTCCGGCACGCAGGTATGCACGCAAGGGTGGCAAACCACTTCCCCCGTAGTATATACGAGCTCCGGATATCCCAGCTTGTCAATTTCTTCGTGGAGATAGCACAATGCCTGGGAAGCAGCCAGAAATGCATCCTTTCTCTTGGGCATCGGAAAGGTCCCTGCATGTGTCGTCTGCCCATAGAATTTTAACCTGTAGTTAAACATTCCAAGCACACAGTCAACAACACCGATATCATTCCCTGCATCCTCCAGAATCGGTCCCTGTTCAATGTGGGTTTCAAACATATACAGATATTTTTCAGGACTGAGTCTGTATTTTTTCTCCCCTTTAAATCCGGATTTTTCCAGAGCTTCTCCAAAGGTACTCTGATTATCCAGAATACTTCTGGAATTCATCATATCCTCATATTTAAACTTGCTTCTGATTTCCTCCGGCAGATAATCATAGCATACAATACCAGAGCACATCATAGCAGGCGGATACAAGGAACCCTCTTCATTTGTCCAGATCATGGCTGTCAGGGGATGCCTGTGAGGAATGTTCTCTGCTGCTACAGTTTCTAATACCTCCATAGCAGACATGACCCCCAAAATACCATCATAATTACCGCCGTTTTTTACAGAGTCACAGTGAGATGCCATAACAATTCTTTTAGCCTCCGGATCCGTTCCCGGAAGCGTTGCATACATATTGGCCAAATCATCAATTTCTATGACTGCATGAATCGCTTCCATCCTTTTGCGGAATTCATTTCTTGCCTGAATCGCTTCCTCTGATAATGAATACCTTGTAATTCCGCCATGTCCGGCATCTCCAAACTGAGAAAATGTATTAATCTTATCCGTCATTCGTTCCATACTGCATGTGTACATGCCAAAACACCATCCTTTTCTAAGCTGTCTGTTTTCTCGTGTTATTTCTTATTTACCCTGGTTCCCGCTGTAATTGCCCCTGCCGGACAGACCAGCCTACATAACTGACATCCCACGCATTTTGAGGCATCCATGACCGGCTGGCGGGTCTTCCCATCTATGCGCAGTGCCTGGTGCCCGCCGTCATAACAGGATATATAGCATCTTCCGCAGGAAATGCAGAATTCCCGGCGGAATCTGGGATATTCAATCGTACTGCGGTCCAGATCCTCCGCAGAAACCAGCTGCGGCAATGCCCTGCCAACCAGTTCTGACACAGAGTCAATACCGTTGAGCGCCATATAATCCGAAAATCCTTCTATCATGTCTTCTATAATTCTGTATCCATATTGCATGACAGAAGTTGTAACCTGAACCGTTTCGCAGCCCATTGCAATAAACTCCGCCGCATCGTGCCATGTCTCAATCCCCCCATGCCGCTGATTGGTATATTTTCTAACGCTTCCTGCTTTTTCATATCATGAATAAATCGAAGAGCTATGGGCTTTACAGCCTTGCCGGAATATCCTCCGACCGCTGATTTTCCTGTGACCTCCGGCTCCGATTTGAAGCTGTTAAGATTCACATTCATAATACTTTTTATGGTATTAATTGCTGCAATCCCATCCGCTCCAGCCTGTATTGCTGTTCTTGCAGTATCCTCCATTTTTGTAATATTCGGGGTCATCTTAGCAAGAATCGGAAGTGTTGTCCCCCGCCTGGCAGCTTTTGTATATTTTTGCACCAGTTCTAAATTGGTTCCGACATCGCTGCCCAGACCATCCCCCACCATCTGCGGGCAGGAAAAATTACATTCAATAATATCAGCCCCCACCTCCTCCATTTTTTGTGCTAATATTGCCCATTCCTCTTCATTTTGTCCCATAATAGAGGCAATAATAACCTTAGAAGGATAATCGATCTTTAATTGTTTCAGATATTCCAGATTTTCCTCTAGCGTGTGATCAGAAATCTGCTCAATATTCTTAAAACCTACAAAAGGAGTGCTCTCCTTTTCCATAGCTGCAAATCTCGGAGATGCTTCATCTGGCAGGAATAAACCAATTGTCTTGAATGCTGCGCCTGCCCATCCCATGTCAAATGCCTTTGCCACCATTTCATAATTGCTTCCTACTACAGAAGACGATAGAAAAAATGGATTTTCACAGTGAACCCCGCAAAAATCTATGGATAAGTCCGGCCGCTTTTCCTGTATCTTCATATGGCTGTTTTTTATATCTTTTACAATTCTTGTGATTTCGACCGGTCTGTCCAGATTTTTCCGGTTGCAGGCTGCCATACATGGTGCTTCACAGTCTACACATATATTACCACTTCCAAGCTGTCTTGTGGCTCCCAAATTATTTTCAAAACGGAGGGCGCGCATGACACGTTCTATTCGAATTCCATGCGGACATGCTTTTGTACAAGGTGCTTCATGGCATAACAGGCATCTTCCTACCTCACTTTTTATCCGGATTGCTTCATATCTCACAGTCACAGCCTCCTTTTCTCTTAACTTTTGGGGGTACGTTTTACATATGCGCCTGTCCCGGGGGTTCCTACAAAATCTCCATTGTCATATACTAACTGCCCCCGCAGGTACGTCTGCACCGGATATCCATGAAGCTTCTTTCCCTCCCAGATCGTATGGTCATAATCAGAATGCATCGTATTTACACTTATAGTAAAATCCTTTTCCCTGTCGTAGAGAACAATATCTGCATCTTTTCCTATTGCTATTGCTCCTTTATTTTGACAGCCAAAAATCCTGGCCGGATTGGCAGCGCAGACCTCCACAACCTTTTCAAAAGAAAGTTTTCCTGCGTTTGCTGCATCCAACATATAGGGATAGAGATTCTCCACTCCGGCACATCCATTAGGAATCTTGCTGAAGTCATCCTTCCCCCAATCCTTTTCATAGCTCTGGAACGGGCAATGATCCGTTGCAACGGTATCTATGAAACCTGCGCTTAATGCGGTCCATAATGCCTCCAGACTTTCCTGCCCCTTCATTGGCGGTGAGCAGACAAAGTTCCTTCCATCTTCTCTCTTATATACATCACAGGTAAATTCCAAATACTGCGGACACGTCTCAACATAGAGCTCATGGCCTTCCTCCTTCGCCTTAATGCAGGCCTCCAGCCCTTCTTTATCCGCCATATGTACGATATAAACCGGTGCATCCAGATGCGTAGACCAGTGAACCACTCTTTTATCTGCCTCTGCTTCTACGAATTCCGGCCTGCTCATATAGTGATACCATGCAGACGTCTTTCCATCTTTCAGATATTGTGCGGTACGCAGATCAATCAAATCCGGATTTTCCGCATGTACGTTAATCATAGCCCCCAGTTCCTTTGCCCGTAGCAGCAGAGTGGCCAGTAAACCATCATCTACCATCATACCTTCCTTTTTATACACCATGAAACATTTAAAGCTGGTGATTCCTTCTTCCACTGCCTGTTGCATCTCTTCCAATATAGCACCTTCGTTCAAGTCTGTAATGCAGCAATGAAATGCATAATCACAACAGGCCTCCTTTTCTAAAACGTCCTTTTTAGAATTGATCAGTCCAAGAATCGTCTCCCCTGTATGCTGTACCGGATAATCAAAAATAGTCGTTACCCCTCCACATACGGCTGCCCGTGTTCCTGATAAATAGCTGTCTGCCGATACTGTGCCGCCAAATGGCATTGCCATATGGGTGTGTACATCCAACGCTCCGGGCAAGACCAGCATGCCGGCAGCGTTTACAACTCTTTCAGCCGGCATATTTAAATCTTTTCCTATTGCGGCAATTTTTCCATTACTTACTGCTACATCTGCAATATAACTCTCTGAAGCAGTTACAACAGTTCCCCCTTTTATTAATAAATCCATAACAGCACCTCTTTTCACTGGAAATTTTCCGGTTTATATACGAGCACAAGACCTGACTTCTGATAAATCTGAGCTATCTCCACTAAATCCATACCACCGGCATTCGCAGAAGCAAGGTTGGTCACCCATGTTACGCCAAAATCTACGGTTCCATTATTTACGGCCGTTGTCTCTGCAATGTCACCGCCGCCGGAGACAATTTTTACGGTCAATCCGGCTTTTTCATAATAGCCTTTATCCAAGGCCACATAGTAGCCCATGAACTGTGCCTGTGGCAGCCACTTTAACTGAATGGAAACTTCAGGTTTTTCAACATCAAATGAGCCATCCGATGCTTTTGCTGTTTCAAAGAATGAGGTTTCACGAATATCGTCTAATGTGATTGCCTGAAGTGCTGTATTTGCATCCGAATCGTCCAGTGTGACGTATTTCTTCGCAATGTCCAGAGTCTGCTCCATTGCCGTATCATCTATTTTACCGATATCGCTTACTGTATTCCCGCTCATATCTGTTGTTACCAGCTTTGCAACCTCTTTTGCCATATATG
This sequence comes from Novisyntrophococcus fermenticellae, assembly GCF_018866245.1. Lineage (GTDB taxonomy): Bacteria > Bacillota > Clostridia > Lachnospirales > Lachnospiraceae > Novisyntrophococcus > Novisyntrophococcus fermenticellae. The sequence continues at coordinate 219,432 of NZ_CP076458.1, read as the reverse complement.
CCTGATGCTCTGCCGATACAGAGGAACCATATTTGTAACAGATTTCTGCCGCTTCATCGGGGTTTGCCACCGCATATTCCCACCCCTTCAGGGATGCATATAAGAATGCCGCCACTGTATTCGGATTTTCCTCTGTAAACTTTCTGGTGCAAAAAATATTGTCCTCCAGCATTGCCACACCCTGGTCATTCATATCAATGATTCCGACAGAATCCCCATAACCATAACCGCCATCATAATCATTCTGTACAAGTCCAAGCTCATTATAGGTCATTGCGGATGCAAGGGTAATGGAGTCATCATCGAATCCATCCATCGTAAAGTCTTCACTGAGGTATTCCGTCGGAAGCCCATATTTCTCCAGCAGTGCCAAAACCTCGTACTCATTGCCAAGCCCCCAGTTTCCTACCTTTCCTGCCTTTGCCGCAGCTTTAATAATTGCCTCATCACTTATCGCCGGTTCCTCACCGGTCTGTTCTGCACTTTCTTCTGCTTTTTCTGCGGAAGTACTGCCTGAAACATTTTCTTCCGATGCCTCCTTCCCCGACGAATCTCCACAACCGCTAAGCATGGAGAGTGCCACCGTTGCCGCAAAAAACAGACTTGCCAACTTCATAGTTTTCTTTTTCATAATTACCTCCTGCTATCTTTAAACGTTCTGTTTTTAGTTCTATATTAGTTATCAGTTAAGGATTAGTGATATTTCCTTAACAAAATACTCTGCACGATCATTAAAATCACATATGAAATAATTCCCAGCAGACATGCGGTTGCTATATAGGCCCATGCGGTTGCATACTGCGCCAGCACAATATTCTCCCGAATCTGCCGTCCTACCCCCGTAATATATTCTGCAAAATATTCACTGACAATTGCTGTCATAATGCTTGCCGGAACCGCTACCTTTAAGGCCACAAATATATACGGAACAGAATTCGGCAGCCGCAGCTTTACTAAAACAACGCTCTTTTTCGCTGCATATGTCGCCATCAAATCACTGGCATAAGGCTCTAGTTCGGTCAGACCCCGATATGCGTTTAAGCTCATATTTGCCGCTGAGATAAGCATTACCACGATAACCTTTGCCACCATACTCCGAACACTTGCTTCATTAGATACATCCTTTGTCCAGTTATTAATTACCGGAGCCATAGCAACCACCGGAAGGGAGGCAAAGGCACCGATAATGCTCAGGCCTCCCCTTCCCAACTTAGGAAAGCATGCTGCCAAAACTGCTGTTATATATCCCAGAAGGCTTCCCAGCACCAGGCCAATCGACGCAACTGAGACGGTAGCTATCGTGTTTTCTCCGATTTTATTCAGATTATCGGTTAAGATACTGCCAATCTTTGTGGGCAGCGGTAAGGTATAACTGTCCGTGTGGAACACCATATGTAATACTTCCCCCTGCCAGAGCGCCAACAACAGGATTCCAAAAAACGCCGGCAACAGGATTGTTAACGCCGCCTGCAGCTTTTTATTTTCCTTCCCTCTCTGCCACAAGGATTTTTTTCTTTTTCGTTTCTGTGCCATAACTCCTTTTCTCCCTTCTCATGCCCGATTTTTTGACACATCGTTTTTCCGGCGATACCAGTGTCTCAAACCAGCTCATCAGATAACCGCTTGATATTCCAATAAATGCACTGAAAAGCACAATCAACCAGAAAACATAGATAGACATTGCATGCTTCAGAGATTGGGAGAGCATGCATCCCAGCCCGCCGTCACCCTGCAGGGTATCTACCAGAATAGATGCTGTGACCGCCATAGGAGCTGCAATTTTAAGACCGGTAAAAAAATACGGGACGGAAGAAGGAATGAATACCTTTGTATAAATTACCCTTTTAGGGGCTGCATAGGTATACATTAAATCGTATTTATCCTTGTTGACAGACTTAAACCCTGCGAGCGTATTCGTCGCTACCGGATAAAAGCTTAGAATTGCTGCAATTACAATTCTGCTCTTGTTAATGTCTCCTGTAATTGCCAGAATGATTGGTGCAAGCCCCAGAACCGGAATTAACTGAATCAGCATCAGATACGGAAACATCAGCTTTTCCACAAATCCCGACAATTTCATGAAAAGAGCCAGTAAAAATCCGAGCGCTGTCCCCAACAGGAAGCCGCACAGAGCTCTTCCCAAGGTCGCTCCGGCACTGGTAAGAACAACTGCGGCTGCTGACATCCCATTTGCAACGGGCTTTGAGGAAAATGCCGCTTCCATTATCTGATATAAGTGCGGCATGATATTTTCCGGGGTTCTTTTGTTAATAGCTGTAACAGAGGCTCCCACTTCCCATGCAGCAATAAGTAACACCATCCAGAAAACCGGAGCCGCCCACTTTTTATCAAACAGATTGCCTAATTTTTTCTTCATACAATACTTCCTCTTTCAAAGCTGTTACGGGCCTTGGTCACTAATTCGTTGAAATGCTGAGTCTCCTTTATTTCCAGAGTTCTTGGTCTTGGCAGATCAATATCTACTACTGCAGATAATCTTCCGGGATGGGGCGATAAGATGCAGACTCTGTCTGACAGGAAGACTGCCTCCTGAATATTATGAGTCACGAATAATATTGTCTTGTTGGTCTGCTGCCAAATCTGCAGTAAATCTTCATGCAGTTTTTCCTTCGTAAATTCATCCAGTGCCGAAAATGGTTCATCCATCAGCAGAATCTCGGGACGGATACCAAAAGCCCTGGCGATATTTACTCTCTGCTGCATTCCGCCGCTCAGTTGCCTTGGAAAATGCCTTGAAAATTTTGTAAGGCCTACCATCTCCAGCATCTCCTCCGCTCTTGCGGATCGATCCTCTTTCGAGTAGTACATAATCTCCAACGGAAGCTCAATATTCTTTTTAACAGTCCGCCAGTTGAACAACACCGGCTGCTGAAATACAAAACCGAATTTCTGCTGCAATCTGATTTCCCTTGGAGTCATACCTGCTATTCTGACAGTTCCTTCCGTTGGTTCCTGTAAATCCGCAACAGCACGAAGCAAAGTGGTTTTTCCACATCCGGAAGGACCCAGAAGGGATACAAATTCACCCTTGTAGATATTCATATTCACACCTGTTAATGCCTGCACGTTCTTATTTGAATTATCCTCAAAAGTAACTCCCAGGTCCCTTATCTCTATTTCTACTTCTTTTTTTACCGTTTCACACATGGCATTACCTCCGTTGTAACAAAAAAACATAGCAAACGTATGCATCACCAGCATCTTTGCTATGTTTTATATTTTTCTTAAATTTTATATGGAGATTATAATTTTTACAGTCATCCTTTTCAATGCTTTGCAGCACAAATCGTCTTGTGCCCCGGCACATTCTAATCTGCATATATTGTTTTATATATCCTCATACAGTCTTCTCTGGTCACTGCCTTCCTTGTGTTTCCGGGGCTGCCGGAAGTAATTGCATCCTCTGCCATTTTTTCAATACTTCTCGTAAATGCATCCTTTTTCACACCATATTCTGCGAGAGTAGGCACCTCACAAGTTACACAAAGCCTGTCAATTGCGTCAAGGAACTTATTTGCCGCTTCAATATCCTCCTCTTTGTCTCCGGCCACACCTACTGCTTTAGCCAGCTCTGCAAAACGTTCATACGCCCCATCCATTGCAAAGCTGATACATGCTTTTAGCAGCATGGCATTGGACAGCCCATGCGGAACATGGAACAATGTACCAATAGGCCTGCTCATTCCATGTACAATCGTGACGCTTGAATTATTGATACAAATTCCTGCTTCCAATGCCGCAATAGACATCTCCTCCCGTGCTTTTCCATCATAACCGTTCCTATAGGCCTTCGGCAGATATTCCAATATCCTTTTTATTGCTGAAACAGCAAGCGTATCTGTCATAGGAATTGCTTTTTTAGAGGTATATGCTTCCACCGCATGGGTAAACGCATCCAGGCCGGTGGCCGCTGATACTGATTTTGGCATATCCATTGTAAAATCCGGATCAATAACAGCAATTTGAGGCACAAGGCAGTCTCCTTTCAGCAGCATCTTAATGTTTTTCTCCTGGTCCGCAATAATCGTAAACCTCGTGGCTTCTGATCCTGTTCCCGCAGTAGTGGGAATTGCAGCAACAGGAGGAACATCCCCCGTAATCTCTTTTCCCATGTAGTCCGTAATATTACCGGAATTTACCGTCATTGCCGCAATGGCCTTGGCTGAATCAATGGGGCTTCCACCGCCAAGGCCAATTATAAAATCGCATCTTTCCTCCCTGTATGTACGTAAACCCTCATCTATCATCCGGACCGTTGGTTCACCTGTGATTCCATCAAATACTATGTATTCAATTTTTTTCTTTTCCATCAGCTTAACCAGCTTTTCGTACATCGGGGATTTTCCTACATGTTTTCCGGTTACAATCAGCGCCCTTTCCCCGCAAGTATCTATGTATGGCATGGCCTCATCCAATGCATTTTTACCAGTAAAAATGTGTTTTGGTACTGTAAAATATGCCATATATGCTCCCTTCCAGACCTTCGTCTTAAATAAATTCTTTATCCACAATGCTTAATACTTTTTCCAGCTTATCCATTTCTTCCTCCAGCTGCTCTGCCGTAATAATAAGCGGCGGGCAGACAAAAATCATATTTTCATGCGTGTAGGTCATAAACCCCTCTTCCTTTAGTTTTCCTAAAATTTTTCCCATGATGCCTTCCGGGTCCCGTCCATAGGAAACAAGAGCTTCTTTCGTCTCCTTATCCTTTACAAGCTCCACGCAGGAAAATAATCCAATATACCGAACATCGCCAACACATGGATGGATTTTCTGCATATGATCCAGTCTCGCAGCCAGTACTTTCCCTGTTTTCTCCACATGATCAAGTATCTCTTCTTTTAGATAATAATTTACACAAGCTACTCCGGCTGCACACGCAAGCGGATGCCCGCTGTAGGTCAGACCGCAGGATAATAAGTGTTCATCGAAGTATGCAGCAATCTTACTGCTTACGGCGACACCGCCTAGCTGAACATATCCACAGGTAACCCCTTTTGCAAAGGTAACAATATCCGGAACCACATCAAAATTCTCAAAGGCAAACATCTTACCGGTCCTTCCCCAGCCCGCCATAACTTCATCACATATCATAATAATTCCAAACTCATCACAAAGCTTGCGAACCCCTGGCAGGTAACCTATGGGTGGGATAATCACACCATTAGATCCTGTAATTGTTTCAATTACAATCGCTGCTATACAATCCGGACCTTCGTAAAGAATCTGTTCCCTCAGCTTTGCCAGGTAGAACCCGGAGGCTTCTTCCTCAGATGCAAATTCAATTGGCTCCCTGTAAATGTATGGATCAAAAAACTTAATAAATCCTGGAATTCCTGGCTCCAGTGGAAATCGTCTTGGCTCACCGGTTAAGTTTCCCGCCCCGAAGGAAGAGCCATGATAGCTTCTGTAACGGCTGAATATTTTTTTCCTTCCGGTATACATCCTTGCAATCTTTATTGCATTTTCATTGGCATCTGCCCCGGCGTTGGTAAAAAATATTTTTCCAAAGGTATCCGGTAACAAATTGACAATCATTTCCGCCAGCTCTGATCTCGCTTCTGCTGCGTAAGATGGTCCTACAAAACAGAATTTGTCGACCTGCTTCTTAATTGCATCCGCAATATCTGTATTTCCAAATCCAAGATTTAAATTTACCAGTTGTGATGACATATCCGTATAACGCTTTCCCTCATAATCATAAAAGTAAATCCCTTCTGCCCTTTCGACAGGAATAGGATTTAATCCCCCCTGCCTGCTCCAGGACTGTAATACATATTTTTTTTGTTTTTCCTTTACCTCTGTACCGTTCATAACCATTCCCTCTTTCCTTCTTCTCTTTGCTTAAAATCAGATGAATTGCTTTACATTATAAGCATCCCAGATGGTAAAACAATAAATTGCAACCCAAACCAATTTGTGTCAAAGCCCAAATTTTTCTTGACATTTCAGGAAAAAGAAGTATTATCTATATTTATAATGACAAAGAGGTCCTATGGATTTCTTTGTCTTTTTTCACTTTATATGTTGATATATCCGGAAAGGAGCTGGGTTTTTGGCGATTGAATTAATCAGATTAATGAAAAAAGCTGCACATATGGATATTACCCTGATTGCAGGTAAAAAGGGCTTATCCAACATGGTAAGCTGGGTACATATGGTAGAAACCAAAGAAGCCTCTACTTTTTTGGAAGGGGGAGAAATTGCCTTTACAACAGGAATTGGGTTGAGCAGCAGCCTTTCTATTATGGAGCTGATAGAGCAGATCTATAAGAATGGTGCCTCTGGTGTTGTACTGAATACCGGGCCTTTTCTGGAAAAGATCCCACAGAAAGTCATTGCTTTTGGTGATTCCCATGATTTTCCTGTTTTTTCTGTCCCCTGGAAAATACACATTGCAGAAATTATGCGTATCTTTTGTTATGCGATTACCAAATCGGAGCAGGCTAATATGGAAATCGCCTCTGCCTTAAAAAATGCCATATTTTTTCCGAAACAGGAAGAGCTTTATGTGGTCCCCCTTTCCCAGCATGGCTTTAGTAAAAACTGGAATTATTATGTATGCGTTATATGTATCAAACAGTCAGATAAAGACACTATTTCCCAGGACCGTCTGGAAACCATTGGACAGAATCTTGATAATCATCTGCGGCATCGCAGATACAAGAAATTTGCAATTTTTAATAACGAGAACCAGTTAATTGCAATTACCGGAAATTATACCGAGACACTGATGGATAATTTTTCCATTAGCATTCAGGAATATTTGTCCCGTTACCTGAAAAAAACCGAACATCTGTCTATCAGCATTGGAAAATCGACAAGAAGTGTCCGCTGTCTGTATAAAAGTTATCAACAGGCCTGTTCTATTCAGAATTTTCTTGAACATAAAAAGAACAGTCCTAATCTGCTGTCTTACTCTAATATGGGTATCTATAAGCTATTGCTTGGAATTGAGAATCGGGATATTATGGAGGAATATTATGAAAAAACAATCACGCCGCTTATCACATATGACCAGAAGAATAATTCCGACCTTTCCCAAGTTCTCTGGTGCTATCTTAAGAATGACGGAAGCGTCAAGGCAACAGCCGATGAATTATTTGTACATCGAAATACGATAAACTATAAGTTAAACCGTGCTGCGGAAATTCTTAATCTGAACATGTCAAGCCTCGATGTACGGCTGCAATTGACGCTTGGTTTCATGCTGCAGGATTTGCTATAACTTTAAAAAGAAAAAGAATGGAAAAAATCCACTCTTTCTCTTCTTAAAGTTATATGTTTTACCACTTCTCCGGAACATGAGGGCATGGTTTTGTCTTCATGGCAGCACGCAGTTCCACATAGCATCCGCACAGTCTGCACATCCCCTCTAAAAGATAGTCACAGCTTTTGCAGACCTCTCTTCTGGCATGGTATACATCATCGGCCACCTTCTCTGCCTTGGGTATGCGGTCTATGTAGTCCAAAAGGTTCCTATATTTGGGGTTTTCGGCCTGTTCGTACAACAGGCATCTTTTACAAACAGCCATGACGCTCTTCTCCCTGCATTCCCACATCTTTACTTAAGCCTGGCAGATATATGGACAACACTGCATGCAGGAAGTTCGATTGACAAGAGATTTTCAGTGCTGCTGATTGTATCAAGAATCCTTTTCTCAACAGCAATTTTTTCAAATGTATTCATGTCATGGATATCCCCACATATCATCTCCGCCCTGACATCAGATAATGCAGCCCCTGTAAGAGTAACTTCAACAGCTTCGGGTTTATCTGCCGAAGTATTTCCCAGCGTGATATGCATTACATGGTCTGCGTCAACGGATACAGATTTTGTTACAGTCGGTATTTCTCCAAGATCAGTTTCAATACTGTCACAGACAAGATCGCTGCCAAGAAGTGTTCCATTCTGATGATGCTTGTACATCTCAAACACATGATAAGTCGGTGTAAGAATCATCTTGGCACCTTCTGTCAATATAACGGACTGAAGCACATTTACAAGCTGAGCAATATTCGCCATCTTCACACGATCACAATTTTCATTGAAGATATTCAGATTCATTGCAGCAACAAGTGCATCCCGCATTGTATTTTGCTGATATAAAAATCCCGGATTTGTTCCCGGCTCCACATCATACCAGGTACCCCACTCATCAACAATCAGACCGACTTTCTTTTCGGGGTCATATTGATCCATAATCGCGCCATGCAGATGAATAAGCTCCTCCATCTTCAACGTTTTTTTCAATGTCGTATAATACTCTTTCACGCTGAACTCAGTTGCACTTCCTTTATGCTCCCATGTGTCATTTGGAAGTGTATAATAGTGCAGTGACAATCCATCCATGAAGTTTCCGGCTATCTCCATCACCTGCTTTGTCCATTCATAGTCATCCACATTCGGGCCACAGGCAATCTTGTATATTTTCTTTTTCGTGCCGTAATTTCTTACATAGGTCTGATATCTTCTGTATTCATCGGCATAATGCTGCGGACGCATGTTCCCGCCACAGCCCCAGTTTTCATTTCCTACCCCAAAGTAGTTCACAGGAAACGTCTCTTTTGAACCGTTTTCCTCACGCAGCTTTGCCATGGGGGAGACTCCTTCAAAGGTCATATATTCCACCCACTCTGACATCTCCTGCACTGTTCCGCTTCCTACGTTCCCATTAATATAAGTTTCACACCCAAGCTGTGAGCAGAGTTCCATAAACTCATGGGTTCCAAAGCTGTTATCCTCTACAACTCCACCCCAGTGTGTGTTAATCATCTTTTTGCGGTTTTCCTTCGGACCGATGCCATCCTTCCAGTGATACTCATCTGCAAAACAGCCCCCCGGCCAGCGAAGTACAGGGATTTTCATCTCTTTAAGTGCCTCAATCACATCCGTTCGCATTCCATTTACATTTGGAATATTTGAATCTTCCCCAACATAGAGCCCTTCGTAGATACATCTTCCAAGATGTTCTGAAAAATGTCCATAAATTTCCTTGTTGATTTTTCCTTTTTTTGCCTCTGCATTGATAAATAGCTTTGCCATTCATTTTACCTCCATACTTACGAATTGATTATCATTATACCTGAAAAAAGGCAAAAAAAAATTGACTGAATTTCCACATAGATTGACCTTTTGTCTCAAAGTTAATGCAAAATAAAATAGGGCCGCCAGTTCTAAACGAAAAGGCAACCCTGTAACCCTCCTTATTGCTCATTTATATATTCTTCATAAACTGTTCTTGATATCTCGCCTATGATCTCCCGCCCGTCTTTATTCGTCTCCACTTCATTTGTAAGGACACAGATGATATATTCCCCCTCCGGAAGATATATGATTCCGGCAGCATGCTCCAGGTTATCCAGATCTCCGGTTTTATGTGCGATTACCACTTCTTCGGGCAGATATAAATCCAGCCTTCCTCTCACCTGTTGCTTCTTCAGCACCTCAAGCATCAAATCACTTGCTTCCTTGCTCACGCATTCGCCATGATAGATAAGCTCCAATATATGCGCTGCGTCTTTTGCAGTAATAAGGTTTTCGCGTCCTTCCCTTACAGCCTGGGAATCCATCATCTTTCTTTGCAGCTTGGTATTTTCAAGTCCCAGATCCTTTATTGTTTGATTGATATTGTCCATACCCAATAAATCAATCAATATATTGGTGGCCATATTGTCACTTACAATAATCATAAGTGTCATTACTTCTTTTAATGAAAATCTATGTCCATAATCCAGTTCCTTTAAAATACCGTCACCGCCGGTTTTCATCTCCGCTTTTAATTCAACCGTATCCTCCAGCTTCCGCTCACCTTTATTGACTGTGTTTAACAGTTCTGACATGATGGCAAGCTTGATTGTACTGGCCGATGGAAACACAAGTGTTTCATTGATCTTTATTTCTTCACCTGTTTTCAGATTTTTAACATACACCGATACATTTCCTGCCTTCGTATCGATAAATTGTTTTATCTTTTCTTCTAACATATTCTTTCCCACTCCTTATCCAAAGAAAGCTCGGATCACAACGAGTACCACTGAGCAGGCAGTTACTATTACTCCATATTTTACGAGATTTTTCATATCCTTGGATCTTGCAAGACCCATCTGGCCGACCATATCGGCTTCGGGATAAGCAAATGATGTGATCTGACCGGAAACAAGCAGTATTAAACCCCATAAAGTGGGGGAAACATTAAGGCTCGAAACAATGGATTTAAACATATTATCCATAACAATATTATCCGCTGTTGCGGCTCCGCCGACGCCAAAAATTCCAGTCAAAGTGGCAACCAGTGAGAATATCACCTTACTCTGTGATTTCAGCAGTGGTTTCAGCAGCGAAACGAGGGCTTCAAAAGCTCCGGCTTCGGCAACAAAATTGATGAATGGGTTAAACAACACAAACATGATAAACAGCCACATCATGCGGGAGCAGCCCTTCACGAATGTATCGACCAGATCATCCGCCTTCAATCCGCCCGCAAATCCGGTGATAATTGCAGATACAACAATAACCAGGATAGCATAGGTTGAACCGCTTTGTAATGTGATTCCATATATTATCAATGCCAGCATAGAGATACCAAAGGCTATAGATGCACGCTTTACCTCGGGGGCTGCAGTGTATGCACCGTCCGCTTCCTCAACATCCTCATATGCATAAACACCTTTCGTCTGTTTCTGAATTCTGCTAGCCATAAGAAAGGTGATCACCAGCACAACAATTGCAAGGGGAATTCCTACCCCGATCAGATAATTTACATAATTCAAATTCGTAATTCCCATAATCGTTACAACCTGAGGTGTATAGGGGCCTAAAAACATTCCTGTAAGTCCCGCGCCCATGAATACGACTGCGACCGTCGATGGGGTAAGACCTATGACAGCAACCAGCGGTATAATAATAGGCGCAATAATTGCATTCGCACCTGCCAGTGTTCCCAGAAGTGACACCAGAACCAGAGAACTTATCATGGTTGTGATAATTGCTTTTTTCTCACTGTCCACACCTATCTTCTTCGTAAGTGACATAACCAGGAATTCAGCAACTCCGGTCTTTTGAAGAATCGCACCAAGCCCGGAACCCAGCATAATGATAAACCCGATAATTCCCAGAAACGAACCCAAAGAATCCGCCAGAACTCCTCCAAAAGAGGAAAACGGCTGTTTTGTAAGAATTGCACTCAGTACAACACAAAGGCCGACATTCAACACAGGATTGATGTCCTTAAATGACAAGATAATATAAATCACAAGTGGCAGTAATCCTAAAATAGGTGGTAAATTAAATAGCATAGAATTTCTCCTTCCCTCATCTCCTGACTTTCTTTAATCCAGATACCTTATTCCATTAACTCCTCTGATTCCCAGACCGGGAGCATCTCCGGGTGTAATTCTGTACTCGTCAAAAGCTGCTCCTCCCTCAACAGGATCCTCACTGCAAAGCACCGGTCCGTCCAGATCAATCTTCGTAATGATACGCTTTGCTGCTGCAAGATGAACCGCCGCATTGACACTCACCTTTGCCTCCAGCATACATCCTATCATACACTCCACACCATATGTCTCAGCGATTGAGCAGATTTTAAGTGCATTGTACAACCCTCCCGTCTTCATAAGTTTTATATTGATAAGATCTGCTGCTCTTCTCTGAAGTATGGTCAAGGCATCCTGCGGGGAAAATACACTCTCATCAGCCAGAACCGGAATAGATACATGATCTGTCACAAACTTCATACCTTCGATATCATGAGCCTCCACAGGCTGCTCCACAAATTCGATATCTAATCCGGCGTCTTCCATCTTCCGAAGTGCCTGGACAGCTTCCTTGGGCTTCCAGCCCTGATTGGCATCAATCCTGAGTTTTACATCATAGCCGACAGCATTTCTTATCGCCTTCATTCGCTCAAGATCCGTTCTGGCGTCCTTTCCAACCTTGATTTTTAAAGTTTCAAATCCTCTCTTTACCGCATGGATACTATCCCCGGCCATCTCTTCCGGAGAATTGACACTTATGGTGATATCCGTAATGATTTCCTTCCTGTACCCGCCCAGCAATTGATAAAGGGGCGCCTGATACAGCTGGCCATACAGATCATACAGGGCTATATCCACAGCCGCTTTTGCACTGGTATTTCCTATAATACACCGGTTAAGCCGAAGCATGATTTCTTCAAAGTTCCCGATGTCCAGGCCGACAATACTTTTCGTAATATGTTCCTTCAAAGCTCCGATAATCGCACCCCTTGTATGACCGGTGACGGCTCCTGTCGGCGGAGCCTCTCCAAATCCGACATTACCTGTATCCGTATGAATTTCGACAATAATGTCTTCCACACTGTCCACTGTTCGAAGCGCCGTCTTAAACGGTGTTCTAAGGGGTACAGAAATCTCCCCTATTCTGATTTTTGTAATTTTCATCTTCTGTTTGCCTCCAAAATAAATACTGTATTACTACAAGATGGGAAATTTCCGATAACACGAAATTTTTCTGAGATTTGAATTTCCAGCAGAGGAATTAGAGTAAAAGGTACACTGATAATGAATGTTTTCTCTTACTATAATCCATGATTTCGGGTGTGTCAAGAAGAACCGCCCATAAAATGGACGGTTCTGTCAGATGAAGTTTATAGCTTTTTAAAAAGCAACAATTATATTCCGATTTTCTGCAAATGTTCCCGCAGGTACTTTGTCTGTTATTATTTTTACAGCATTTAAAGGAGCGAAGGTCACCGAACTTATATTCCCAAACTTGGCTGAATCACACAGTACATAACGTTCGCGGCAGGAATTCACAGCAGTTTTTTTCACCATGGCCTCATTATAGTCCGGAGTTGTCAGCCCTTCCTTTTTGCTTATACCATTCGTTCCAAAAAAGCCCTTACTGAAGTGGTAGTCCTGAAGACTTAATATCGCATGATTTCCCACGACTGCCTCCGTCGTTCCCTTCAGCTCCCCGCCAATCAGAAGTACCCGCATTCCCGCTGCCGCCAGCCGCCTGGCATGATCGACTGCATTCGTAACAATTGTCACGTTCTTCCCTACAATAAAGTCAATCATAAAACCTGTAGTGGTACCTGCGTCCAGATATATAAAATCATCCGGCTTAATCAGATTTGCCGCATATCCGGCAATCCGCTTCTTCTCCTCCTGCATCAATTCCATCTTTTGGGCAACCGATGGCTCCTCCGGATGAAATGGCAGGTCTACTGCAATTGCTCCTCCAAATACCTTCACGAGTTTTCCGGCCTGGTCCAATGCATTCAGATCCCGGCGTATCGTCGATTCCGAGGCATGAAGCAGTTCCGTCAGCTCCGTCACTGTGATTGTCCTTTTCTTCTCCAGAAGCTCTAAAATCATGCCATAACGCTTTTCTGTCAGCATAGCTCCTCCGCCTTAAGATTCCATTTTCTGCTTATATGATTCAATATCGGTCTCCAGAATTATCTTCCGAATGGGCAGGATGCTTCCCGGTGACACAGACAGCTCATCAATCCCCATGGCCAGAAACTCCTTTGTCAATTCCGGATCAGCCCCGAGCTCCCCGCATATGCCGGCCCATATACCCGCCTTATGAGCATTTTCTATGACCATACGGATCATTTTAAGTACTGCGGGATGATGGGGATTATAAAAATCGTCAAGCTGTGGATTCTGACGGTCAATTGCCAGGGTATACTGCGTCAGATCATTGGTTCCGATGCTGAAAAAATCAACATGCTCTGCAAGCTCTTTGCTGATCATGACTGCTGCAGGTGTCTCGATCATAATCCCCTGCTGCGGCTGTCCGTAGCTGATTCCCTGTTCACTCAGCTCCGCCTTTACTTCCTCTACAATTTCTTTAATTTTCTGTACTTCCCAAACGGATGTGATCATCGGGTACATAATTGCCAGATTCCCATATCCGCTTGCCCGGAACAGCGCACGCAGCTGCGTTTTAAACAGCTCCGGACGGGTAAGGCAGATGCGGATTGCCCGATATCCCAAAGCCGGATTTTCCTCCGGCTTAAGTTCGAAGTAGTCACATTGCTTATCTGCGCCTATATCCAGTGTACGGATAATTACTTTTTTACCCGCCATTGTTTCTGCCACCGTTTTATAAATCTGAAACTGCTCCTCTTCAGAAGGGTACCGGTCATGGTTCAGATAGATAAATTCGCTTCGGAACAATCCAATTCCACCGGCATCATTCTGACGAACCAGAGCCAGGTCTTTGATGTCACCGATATTCGCATAAAGCATGATTTTCTTCCCATCAATTGTCACTGTTTCTTTATTTTTAAGTAATTGCAGAAGTTCTTTTCTTTGCCTGTCTTCCTCCTGAAGCGCTTTCATCTTTTCCAATGTCTCTTCATCCGGATCGATGTAGATAACTCCATGAAATCCGTCAACAACCGCCGTCTTGCCATCCACCAGCTGCTCCACCGGGATACCGGTACCAATCAGTGCCGGAATTCCCATCGTCCGTGCCAGAATCGCTGTATGGGAATTGACAGACCCCCTGGCTGTAACAAATGACAGCACCATGTCCTTATCTAATTGTACCGTCTCTGATGGTGCCAGATCGTCGGCGACGATGATTGACGGCTCCTTCATATCCGGAGCACCGCTCTTACGCCCTCCCAGGACAGAAAGAACACGTTCTGATATGTCTTTTACATCAGCAGCTCTCTCCCTCATGTAATCATCATCCATTGCAGCGAACATCTGGGAAAAGTTATCACTGGTAGCTGCCACCGCATACTCGGCGTTCACACTCTGGGTCCGGATAATATTTTCCACAGACTCGTTATAATCACCATCGTTCAGCATCATCTGATGGACCTGAAAAATTGCTGCATTAGCCTCACCGACTTCTAAAAGTGCTTTGTCATACAGCATCCCGAGTTGCCGGGATGCCTCCTCGCGCGCCTCTATATAGCGCTTAGCCTCACGATCCGTATCGGTGATCTTTTCACGTTTCACTTTCTGCTCACCCTTGCGGTATATACAAAGTTTTCCAATTGCAATTCCACCGACAACTGCTTTTCCCTGATAATTCTTCATAGCTTCTCTCCTTAGAAAGTACAATGCCAAATGATTACAAGTTCTCCTTCATGAATTCCCGGATTGCATCAAAAGCAGTATCCTCATCATCACCCTCAATGGTAAATGAAACCTCTTCACCGCTTTTTACTCCCAGTCCCATCAGTCCGAATATCTTCTTGCAGTCTCCGCTTTTCTCACCCTTTGTCAGCTTAATGCTGCTGTTGAACTTCTTCGCCTCCGCCACCAGCATCCCGGCAGGACGTGCATGGATTCCTTCCGGATCCGTTATCACATATTTGAATTCCTTCATCGCTTTCTTCCTTTTCAACTTTTATTTTTATACCGTAACCTTTTTCTTAAATACACCCAAAAGAACTGCACTCACCACGGTTCCGACTGCTAACGCCACCAGATACATCAGGGCGTTCCCAACAACAGGGACAACAAATATTCCACCGTGAGGTGCCATAAGTGTACACTTAAACAACATAGAAAGTGCTCCTGCCACACCGGAACCGATCAGGCATGCCGGCAGAACGTGCAGCGGATCGGATGCTGCATAAGGAATCGCCCCTTCAGTAATAAATGCCAGTCCCATAATGAAATTCATAGGGCCATTCTCCCGTTCTTCCTTATTAAACTTATTCTTAAATAATAAGGTTGCCAGTGCAATCGCGCAGGGCGGAGTCATACCGCCGACCATAACTGCTGCCATCACATCGTAATTTCCTGAAGCAATAGATGCTGTTCCAAAAACATAAGCCGCTTTATTGAATGGGCCGCCCATGTCGACTGCCATCATAGCGCCCAGCAGAGCTCCTAATACCAGTTTACTAGATCCACCCATTCCAGTCAATCCATTATTTAATGCGGTATTGATTCCACCCATAATCGGTTCAACAACAAAATTCATAAGCAGCCCGATTCCCAGGATTCCGACTACAGGATAGATAAGAACCGGTGCAATCTTTTCGATTGCCTGAGGAAGCTTTTCACATAATTTGCGCAAGGCAAGAACGAGGTATCCTGCTGCAAATCCAACAACCAGAGCACCCAGAAATCCTGATTTACCCTGGGAAGCCATCATACCTCCCACAAAGCCCAGTGCCAGGGCCGGGCGGTCTCCGATTGCCATAGCGATAAATCCTGCCAGTACCGGAAACATGAAAGCGAATGCTGTTCCGCCAATGTCTTTAAACAGCTTTGCAACCGGTGTAATCGTACCGAAATTCGCACGGGCCTCTGCCGACAGAGAATTAATATCGATACTTAATCCATCAATCAGGAAGGCCAAGGCAATTAAAATACCGCCGCCAACCACGAATGGAAGCATGTGAGACACCCCGTTCATCAGCTGGGTGTAAACCTGATGTCCGATACTGCCGCTCTTTGCTGAAGAAACGGATGCACTGCCGTCTTTTCCGCTGGCCTTATAAACCGGGACGTCACCGGACAAAGCCTTCTCTACCAGAGCGCCGGCCTTGCTTATTCCTTCCGAAACCGGTACTTCAATTAATCTTTTACCATTGAATCGATCCATCGGAACCTGTGCGTCTGCCGCAACTATGATGCAGTCCGCCTCATCAATTTCGGCTTGTGTCAGAACATTCTTCGCTCCTCCGGAACCACGTGTTTCTACCTTCACAAAACAATTTCTCGCCTTGGCAGCTTTTTCAATTGCTTCTGCTGCCATATAGGTGTGGGCGATACCAGTCGGACAGGAAGTGACACCCAGAATCTTCTTCTGACCCTCCTCTTTTACTTCTGCCACCGCATCAGCCTTGTTCTCTTCCGTATCTGCATCATCAATAATCTTTAAAAATTCCTCTGCCGAGCCTGCATGGCGCAGTGCTTCCGCAAATTCCTCATCCATCATTAATACGGATAATTTACTTAATACATCAAGGTGAATATTATCTTTTGTGTTTGGCGCTGCAATTAAAAAGATCAGGCTTACAGGCTCTCCATCCAGCGATTCAAAATCCACACCTTCCGGTACGACCATTGCTGCCAGCCCGGGACGGTCCACCGCATCACCTTTTCCATGCGGAATTGCAATGCCTTCACCGACCCCCGTCGTACTCTCTTCTTCTCTGGCATATACCAGCCTGCGGTATGCTTCCTTATCATTGATCTTTCCCGATCGGACCATCAGCTCAACCATCTGGTCCAATGCCTCCTTCTTACTATGAGGCGCTCCATTCAGATTAATACTTCTTTTGTCCAGTAAATCTGTAATTCTCATTCACATATCCTCCTTCATAATTTGATGATAGACACGTTCTACTTCGTCCCGCTCTGCCAGATATTCTGAAAACGCGGTTGCACTTCCGGCTGCCACTCCCATGTGAAATGCGTGCTGATAGTTATGTTCCGCCATCCAGCCGCTTAAGAATCCGGCAACCATAGAGTCGCCTGCTCCGACCCCATTCATCAGTTTTCCCTTTGGTGCTGCTGCATCGTATACTTCGCCGTCAGCTGCAACAAGGATGGCTCCTTTTCCTCCCATGGATACCAGAACATTCTTAGCTCCCTGCTCCTGCAGCAGCTTCGCATAATGCACGATTTCACCCCTTTCTGTAATCTGAATCTGAAAAATCTCCTCGAGTTCATGCTGGTTTGGTTTTATCAGAAACGGATGGTACTCCAGTACATTGACCAGCAGATCCCCGGTCGCATCTACGACTGTCATAATCTCTTTTTCAGCCACCCGCTTCAGAATATCACGATAAATACTGTCTGGAATGCTCGCAGGTATACTTCCGGCCAGTACCAGAACATCCCCGTCCTGTAATTGTTCCAGATTTTCCAGAAGTTCATGTACCTTCTCAACCGGGATAGAAGGCCCGCGTCCATTAATCTCTGTCCCTTCAATTGTACGCAGCTTTAAGTTGATCCTCGAGTTCCCTTTGTCAATCCGGATAAAGCTGGCATTTACCCCGATTTCCTGCGCATTTCGCCGGATTTCTTCGCCGATAAAACCGGCGGTAAAGCCAAGTGCCGTACTTTCTACTCCCAGGTGCTTTAGTATAACAGAAACATTAATTCCCTTCCCTCCCGGATATAACTGTTCCGATGTGGTGCGGTTTGTCATACCCAGCTGAAAATCATCGACTGCAACCACATAATCAAGAGACGGGTTAAAGGTTACCGTATAGACCATGTGTTTCCTCCTCTCATATTTGACCGTTTTTGATTGTAATCTAATTATAAATCTAATATCATTTAAATTCAATCATTTTCAATCAAATTAATTCACAAATTTATGAGGCTTTTTTCGTGCAAATGTTATTAATTAATTTACAAATCTATGATATACTTATTATTAAATAAACCTGAGGAAAAAATACCTGCGAATATGAGGAGACGGAACGTGAAAAAAATCAGCAAATACTTATATGCCTGTTTGCCATTTTTAATGATTATGGGAATTGTCCTTCTGGTACCGAATATCATCGTTTTCTTTATGATGATTTATCATATGGCTCTGGGCTTCGGTCAGGGCACCGATGCGGCACTTAATGCCTACATGAACAATCTGAATTTGATTTCTGTTATTATGTATACCTGTGCACTGATTCCTGCAGCACTGTGGTATTATCATGCATTTTTTAAAAAAAGAAAAAGAGAACTGGAAACCGGCAGCTTTGGTCCTTCCTCCATTGTGCCTGTCGGCTTTCTGGCCCTCGGTGTGAGCCACTCCATGAGCCTGTTATTTATTCTGCTTGCGGTTTTCATGCCACACTCAGTCGACAATTATAATGATTTGATAGAAAATTCCGGAATGCTCACCTACTCGGTTCTATGGGTCTTTTCCACCCTGATACTGCCTCCTGTTGTAGAAGAACTGACCTTCCGGGGACTCACTATGAACTTATTCCGGAAAGCAGGAGCCTCCTATGTTCTCGCAAACTTTTTACAGGCACTTCTGTTTGGAATTTTTCACATGAATCTGGTTCAGGGAATCTATGCATTCCTGCTGGGTTTTTTAATGGGTTATTTAGTACAGAAGTATCATACACTGCTGGCCAGTATGACCTTTCATGCCTTTTTTAACTTATTCGGCACGTTCCTGATGGATCTGGAGGATAAGTACTTTAATAACTATCTGAGCTTTCTTGCAATGCTGATAGGACTTCTGCTTACCGGATTCTGTCTGTACCTGATCAGCAGGCATAAACCTTCGGTGAGAAAATACGGGAACTCCGGACTACGGCAGACTCCTTACGATGACTTTCATATTTAAGTGATTTATTGATTCTCAAAACAGGAGGCTGTCACAAAATGAAAAATTCTAATCATTTTATGACAGCCTCCTGTCTATTTACTTCGGTATCTCTTTACTGTAGAAGTTCTTTCGCCAGAGTTCCCAGCTTCTTCACATCCTCTTCGCCGGCAGAAGATCTGATGGACACCGATGTTTCGCAGATTTCCACGTTCTTCATGCCTTCTATATATCCCCGTATCAATTTACCTGCTGCGGGAGCCCAGGAGCCATTTTCAATGACGGCTACTTTTCTCTTTTGATAATTCTTCAGCTCCAGATGGCAGAGGAAGTCCTCCATGCAGGGGAGCAGATGTCCATCGTAGGTAACAGATGCCAGAACCATCCTATCATAGCGAAACGCATCAGCCACTGCCTGGGATATATCATCTCTGGTCAAATCACAGAATACCACCCGGCCGGCCCCCTGCTCTTTTAGTATAGCCTCAAGCTTCCGGGCCGCCTCTGCGGTATTCCCATAGATGGACGCACAGGCAATCAAAACGCCTTTATCCTCTGGCTCATAACTGCTCCATGTACTATATTTCTCCAGATAGTACTCCAGGTTTCCATCCAGCACCGGACCGTGTAAAGAACAGATTTTCCGAACATCCAGAGTTTTCACTTTCTTTAGGAGATTCTGCACCTGCATCCCATATCTTCCGACAATGTTGATATAATACCTTCTGGCTTCATCCGTCCAGTCTTCCTCTATATCTAAAGTGCTGAATTTTCCAAACGCATCGGCAGTAAACAGAATCTTCTCCGACTGCTCATAAGTAACCATTACCTCCGGCCAATGAACCATAGGTGCCATAAAAAACTGCAGGGTATGTGTTCCAAGTTCCAGTGTATCCTTCTCTTTCACTACAATACCGCGATCAGAAAAATCCATATGAAAGAATTGTGTCAGCATCGTAAAAACCTTTGCATTTGACACGATTTTCATCTCGGGATATTTTTCCGTAAGATTCTTGACATTTGCTCCATGATCCGGTTCCATATGGGAAATTACCAGATAGTCTGGAGCCCGCCCATCCAAAACCCCTTCCAAATTCCTGGTCCACTCGTATGTAGCTCTTTTATCCACGGTATCCATAATTGCGATTTTTTCATCAAATATTACATAAGAATTGTATGAAATACCATTCGGCGTCTTATATTGACCTTCAAATAAGTCCAGAGTCTTATCATCCACACCTACATATTGGACCGTATCCGAAATCTTTATCTCTTTCATAACTGTATCCCTTTCTTTACTTTTTCATGCTGGCATGAAGCGCATGACCTTTTGACCCTGGTATCATTATATAACACCTGACTTTATACTTCCAGCTTTTAATTAAATACATTTTTCTATAAAATAAACAGGGCGGGTACACCACCGCTCGATGTATCCGTCCTGTTCTGCCGGGTTTACTCCATATGCATAATGACACTTTTGTCAGGTTATCCTCTCAGTTCCTCTGTGGATGTATCCATCTTATCGATTTGAGCCTCTCTTTTACGTTTTGTAATCAGACCGCCGATACGTCCGGTCTCTTTCGCCGTCAGGGTCTTCCATCCGCTGTCCAACACCTTGTCAAGCAATCCCAGTTCTCTGGCAATCTCATATTTCATGACTTCTTCAGAGGTCAGATTATTTAAGTCAATCCTTTTTTCTTTTTTGGTACTCAAAAAAGTCACACTCCTTTCTTTAACTATTTAGGAGTGTGACCAGATTATGAAGATTTATACTAGCTGTTACAATTTTGTACCCTTTCTTATTTGGGAATAATGATTGCCGCAAGAATATAAGCAATAATTCCGGAACCTGCACCCAATACGCTTATAAGTACCCATGCCAGCCGTATAAGTGTAGGGTCAATGTTGAAATATTCAGCGATTCCTCCACATACTCCGCATAGCATATAATTTGTCGAAGAACGATATAATCTTTTATTTTGATCCATAATATTACTTCCTTTCTCTCATGTTATTGTTGCTTAAATTGTACATCAATCTGTCCGACACCGCAATCTGCATGGATTAATTTAGATCCTGTTCCTGCGGTAAATTCTTTTCCCATGGTTGAAAAATGATCGGTTCCAAATTGAATCTGCCCGATTCCACAGTCACCTTCCATCCGATAATCAGACTGGCTTCCTTCTATAACAGCAGTTACCTGACCGGCTCCACAATCGAGTTCCAGCTCTGTACATGTCAGGTTTGATAACGCAATCTGGCCGGCTCCAACAGAACAATCGACTTCCAACGCATTCAGAGATTCGGTTACCAAAAGACGGCCTCCTCCGATTTCTGCTGAAAATTCATTGGAATTCAAGGTGTCGATTTTCACTTCACCTCCTCCTACGTCCATGGATACTTCATCAAAATGTGTATCCCTGGGTATAAGAATTGTAATCTCAGATCCTTTCGCGGTATGGTGGGTTTCATCCATAATATATAGTGTATTATCCGCACTTTTTGCTGTATATTTGGAAGCATTCAGTCGTTTGGCAGAAACCCTGATTTCGGACCCTTCATAGACTTTCAGAACGACACTGCTGTATTTTACATCAATATCCAAATTATATATATCTGTGAATGCTGCTTCCCGTGAATCCGAGGCATTTCTGTCACTGCCTCTATTATTCCACCATCCATCCCAGTTATCCCAATCGTCCCAATCCCATTCATAAAGCATATGCCTATTGGCTCTTCCTGTTGTGATATCTCTCGGATTAAAGCCGAGAGCAAATCCGATAATTACGCAGGAAATTCCTATAGCCAGAGCGATTCCGCTGACGATCAGTAATACCTTTTTCCATGTTTTCAATGCGCTTCACCTCCTTCATCTCTTCCTCGTCCGTGGTGAAATACTCTGGACAAAAAGTTGACAATTGCGCGAAAGGCTTTTGGCAAAATCTTAAATAAAAGCCATGCGAAGAAGAGAATCAGCAATAATCCGACTGCCAGGAGGATAAAACCACCCCCTATAGCCACCAGCCCGGATCCGGGAGACGCCGCCATAATTACAGCTCCTTTTATAATTCCCGCAATTCCTCCTATGGCCACTGCAAATCCGGAAATAAGCAATGCGGCTATAGCCGCCAGCACTCCGGCCAACGTCCCGATTGCCCCTGCTCCGACCCCGAAAACAACCGGTCCCAGAATAATTACCGCAAGAATGATGAGAAACCACCCACCCACTCCGCGGCGTTTATGTCCCTGATTGCTCTGCTTCTCGCCCTGATATGACCGGCCATGGGATTCTTCCTGCTGCTTCCGGCTGTCGCCCCCGGTGCTTCTTTGAACCGGCATCTGGCTCTTCTCCGAAAACTGACTGTCCCGGTATCCATTCTCCGTATACTCTCCATGGTTTTCGGAAGTACCACGATAACTTGCACGAATCGTAGCCGCAACTTTTCCGGGGCTGCCCAGTTCCTGAATGATGGAGCTTTCCTTCTCCTCCCCGGCGTCGTCAAAATAATCATTGTAATAGCATAAGGCATCCTGCCTCTCATTTTCCGGCAAATCACAGAGCAGGCGCTCCAGTTGCGCCATAAAATCTATTCTGTTCATACGCCTGTTCCTCCCTCTTCAAATAACGTTGTAATCTTTCTGGAATAACTTTTCCACTCCATCTTATACAGCCGGAGCTGCACCTCACCTTTTTCTGTCAGCTTATAATATCTGCGGTTTCTGCCACCGAATTCCATATCATAAACCATCAGGCATTCATCTTTCTGCAGCCGTCTCAGTACCGGATACAGAGTAGATTCCGACACGCCGATTACTTCCCTTACATCCTGCGTGATCTTATACCCATAAGTGCCTTCCTTTTCATGGGAGACAACTGCCAGTACAATCGCATCCAGCAGAGCTGCGCCAGTATTAAAAACCATGCCGTCACTCCTCCTTTCTTCACAATTCACTATGATACTACGAATCGTTCCGCACTCTGTGATCCTGGTATCATACTATTTCCAAAATCATATTATTTTTATTTTTATATTATATACTGTATAGTATTATACATATGCAAAAAAGTCAACTGGATTTTCTTTAAGAATTTATTAAGATTGTTATAGAAGCTAAAGCCGCCGCAAACACACAACCATGCGTAAGATTTCCTCACTCACTTTGTTATGTATTCGCAGCGGCCATATCAGGAAAGAAAAACTTCTCTCCCCAATGTAATGGAGTAGATTACCATCTCTTTCACGGTCTTTCCTGTGATCTGCTGCAGCGCTCTTTTATAATACAGCAGCTGCTTTCCATACTTTTCCACCAGAGACTGCCCCGTTTTATCCGGCACCTTATCGGTTTTATAGTCCACAATCACAAGCTGGTCCTCTTCCTCGAAGTAAGCATCGATAATGCCCTGCACCAGAACCATCTCCTGTTCCGGCCAGTCTTCATAAGCTTCTTTTGCCGGAATTCCCATGACAAATGGCTGTTCCCGAAACAGTTTTCCATCCGCTCCTGCACGGCACATCCGCCTGCCCAGACCGCTATGAAGGAATCGAACCAGGTCCTCTGTGTCCAGGCAGATTTTATCTTCTTCTTTTAGTTTTCCCTGAGAAATCATCTCCTCCAGCTGGTGGTTTAACTCCGGAAGGGGTTCGTCTATATGTATGATCAGCCGACTGTAATCCAGTTCTTCGAATACCTTGTGATATACGGTTCCTCTGGCCGCACCCTCCAGAGCAGACACTTCGTTCTGCACGAATTTCGGAATCAGCGGAACAATATCCGGGGTGGGATAAAGTTCTTCACCGGGTTCCTCCTCTCCGGCCTTTTTCAATTCGGATACGGTCATCTTAACCGGTATGGATGCCAGTTTCTCATAGGGATATACATAGGAAAACCTGTCTTCCAGCAATTTCTGTATCCGGGGTTCCCCGGGTGTTTGAATATCCCAGTCCAACAGCTCCTGCTTTTTTACCACCCGGTCCATCCGGGCAATCATCTCATGTTCTACCAGAGACGCCGGTGCTGCGACATGCACTTGAAGTCCTGTCGGGCTTCCAGATAAAGGCCCCTGCCTTAAAAACTTTTGTCCGAACATCTCATGCACAGGGGCAAATGCAGGATGCCCTGCGAGTGCGGGAATCACCCAGTCCATATAGCATCTTGCTCCCGTAAGCCGTCCATAATAGAGGTGCCTCCGTTCATCATACATAAGATGCGTACAGCTCTCGATCCATTTCTTCAAATCTCCCGATCCACTTAAGATGAGCTTTTCCTTTGCCCTTGTCAGTGCCACATAGAGATTGCGAAGCTCTTCTCCCAGAGTCTCTTTTACCATCCGCTGCCTGATTACCTGCTTTATGAGTGAGCTGTCCTTCGTCCGTCTTTTCGTATCAATCACATCGGAGGCGATTCCCAGTTGGGAATGAAGTACAACGGCTCCATTTGCATCCATAAAATTGAACTTTTTTCCCATGCCTGACACAAAGACCACCGGGAACTCCAGGCCTTTACTCTTATGGATGCTCATAATTCGAACCGTATCCGCCGTCTCACCATGTATGTTGACTTCCCCAAAATCCACCTCATATTTCTGAATTTCCTCGATATAGCGAACGAAATTAAACAAACCGCGATAGCTGCCAGCTTCAAAATCAACTGCCTTTTCCACCAGCATATGAAGATTTGCCTCTCTTTGCTGTCCCGCCGGCATCGCTGCGGCATAGGTTCCATATCCCGTCTTATCCAGGATCTCCACAATTAACTGGTGGATGGGTGTATAGGGGGTTCTCTGTCTGATGTCATGCAGTCCGTCTAAGAATCCCTTCAGCTTTATCCGAATTGTCTCTTTGCCCCCCTCCTTTGCATAGCGGGTACAGGCTTCATATATCTTCAATTCAGGATAGGTACTCTTTACAGCCGCCAGTTCTTCTGCCGAACATTTTCCTATGGGAGAATGGAGTACAGCAGCAAATGGTATCTCCTGCCTGGGATTATCGCAGATTCTCAAGTAATTAAGGACCGTCACGACCTCCAAAGCAGAAAAATACCCCGTCCTGGAGGAGGTATATGCCGGTATCCCCTGACTTTGCAAAACCCGGGAAAAGATATCCGCCCACTCACTTACGGTACGCAGAAGTATCACACAGTCTCTATATTCCATAGGGCGGTAAGATTTCAAAGTCTTATCCCACACCATTTCGCAGCCAATCATCGAGCGTATTTTCTGAGCCACTGTAAGCGCTTCGGTTTCAATCATCAGCTGCCTTGTCTTACTGTCCTCTAATTCAGGAGATTTACTGTCAATAAGAAGGACCTCGGTATCCCCAAATGCAGGATTTCCCCCTTCCGGGTAATCTGCCCCGACATAAAGAGCCTCCTGCTCATCATATTCAATTCCCCCAAGCTCCTGCGCCATAATCTGTCCAAAGATATCATTGATGGTGTCCAGTACATTCGCTCTGCTTCGAAAATTTTTGTGTAAATCAATTCTCTGTTCAAGACCCTCCTCCAGTGTATAACGCTGCTGCTTTTCCAGAAAAAGCTCCGGGCGTGCAAGGCGGAAACCATAGATACTCTGCTTGACATCCCCGACCATAAAACGGTTATAAGTGCCGTCTTTCACTTTGGACACAGCTTCCAGCAAAAATTCCTGAATATAGTTACTGTCCTGATATTCATCAATCATAACCTCTGAAAAGCGATCAGCCAGTTCTTTGGCCGCTTCGGTTCGGATATAGGTACCGCCTTCTTTTTCTACCAGGATTTTCAGCGCAAAATGCTCCAGATCCGAGAAATCCATCAGATTCTTTTTACGCTTCTTTTGCGCAAAAATATCCATAAAGCGTTCCGT
Organism: Novisyntrophococcus fermenticellae; assembly: GCF_018866245.1. Lineage (GTDB taxonomy): Bacteria > Bacillota > Clostridia > Lachnospirales > Lachnospiraceae > Novisyntrophococcus > Novisyntrophococcus fermenticellae. Next base: position 193,309 of record NZ_CP076458.1, on the reverse strand, counting down.
CAGGTGTATTAAAACACGAACCGGCCCTCTGCAGATGAAAAGCTCCCTTTGAATCTCTTCTATAGTTTTAGGACAGTATTTCTCACGGATTTCACCCAATATGGCTTTCACATCATCTCTTAATCCTTTTACTTGTTTCTTTTGGTTCTCATCTATCGAATCATCCCTTTTTCTGGACAGTGTCTGGAATTGGATGTTCTTGAATCCTGCGCAGAGAGCATCATAGGTATTCAGTTCTATAAGGCTTTGTATAAGCTCTTCATCCGCCTGCAGCATAGGAATATACATGTATGGACCGTCTGCTTTTTCTGCATTTTTCAGATTCTGTCTTGTGATTTCAAGCGCATTGGCAAGCTGTGTGTGCATCTCTTCAGACAGCTCTTGCATCCATCCGGCGGCCTCTATCTTTTCCCTGCTGTCCGCTTCGTAGATTTCCAGACATCCGTTCAGCCACTCCTCCGGAAAAGGATAACTGACGGCAAAGTCATAGAGCTTTAAGATTAATTTTTCAATACCGCTGTCACTCTTTCCGGGGGCATACCACTCTACAAAATTTAAGAACTCCTCTTCTGATTTTTCATAAGCCTCCTCTAAAAGCTCCTGCAGCACTTCATTTTTTAAAAGCTTCAGCTCTCCCTCATCCGCAATCCGGTAGACCGGATCCAAATCAATCATATGGAAATAGTTTTGAATCACATAGGTGCAAAACCCGTGAATTGTTGTAATCTGGGCATTATGTATCAAAGCACTCTGCCTTTGCAGGTGTTCATTCTCCGGGTGTTCTAAAAGCTCTGCTTCCAGTGCATTTCGAATGCGCTCCTTCATCTCTGCTGCTGCCGCCCTGGTAAATGTCACAACCAGCAAAGAATCAATATCGATGGGATTGTCCTCGTCCGTCACCATGGAAAGAATTCTTTCCACAAGCACTGCTGTCTTACCGGAACCGGCCGCTGCACTGACCAGTATATTCCGGTTTCGTAAATCGATTACCTTCTGTTGTTCTTCTGTCCAGGATACAGCCATACTTATAGTTCCTCTCTCATTTTCTTCAGTATCTCTTCCTGCTTCTCTTTTCTCAGATTTCGATGAGTAAAACCATCAATTCTTTCATCAAAGCCACAGATTCCATGATAGGGACAATAGGTACATGCATCCTTATTCTCCAGCCTATAGGGGGATGCCTGTACATAGCCTTCCAGAATCTCCCTTCCTATCTCCTGAATCTTCTGATTCGTAAAACGGCTGATAACCGAAAATTCCTGTCCGTCGGCTACATGTGAGTAGCGGCTCAGACTTCCGTTCTTATTATAACCCACGGGAATTACCGCAGAACTGCTTCCGGCACCCAGTGTCTGATCCTGAAGCTGTATCACTTCATCCTCTGCTCTGGAAAGCCCATCCAGCTTCAGACTTTGCAGGATTTTCCGGATGATTACTTCTTCACTGTCTCCGTCTGCTGCCGCAACAAGCGGATCCCCGATTTTATAATAGTAAATTCCTGCAGGTTCCACTTCCTTTTCGGGATGCTTTAACTGCTCCAGTTCAAGGGCAGCATTCATATATACCACCAACTGAATCTGCAGCCCATAGTACAGTTCTATCAGGTTAAGAGAGGTGTTTCCCGATTTATAATCTATGATTTTCACATAAACCTTATCCTCTGTTTCACAGATATCCATGCGGTCAATCCGCCCTTTAAGCTTCATCTGTTCATCAGCGGAAATATGAATGTTCGTGGCTGAAAGATCATCTTCCGTCGCAAAGGAAACTTCAAACCCCTGCGGTTCAAACATCCCTTTCTCAACCTGAGCCTGCAAAGCCCATACGGTTCTTCGAAGCATACGCTTCACACGGGTAATCATGTACTGATTCCTGTGACTGCTGTCAAGAATGGTATTTCCGTAACTATGTACCAGTTCCTCTACACTTTCATCAATGAGTGCTCCCCGGAGATCCTCCGTCAGCTCTTTTAAGCGGAGTCCTCTTTCGTTCAGCTTTTTGGAAAACCGTTCCAGTGCTTCATGCATGATACTTCCCATATCCGCTGCATTGAACTCATAAGTAGCACGTTCTGAAAGTTCCAGTCCATACTTGATGAAATGTGAAAATGCACAGGCCGCAAATTGTTCCAGACGTGTAGCTGAATTCACCAGTACATTGCCATACATGGCTTTGGCTACTGCTCTGCTTACCGCTTCCACAGGATTCTCGTAAAAGGCGGCCTCCACCAGCTCCTTCATCTGGTTTTTGTACCTGTCATTTTTACAATACCAGGTATAGAGCTCTTTCCAGACCGAAGATTCTCCCCCTTCTTTCCATTGTCTCAATCCCTCGATCCAGGGCATCACGGCGTCCCTTTGTGTCTCCATCCGTTCCAGATCACATGCTTTGCGGACATCCCGGACTTCTATCTGTGGATATTGTTTCAGAATCATCCCGATCAGATATGCCGGAAGCAGAGCCTCTCCCTTACCGCTCGATTTGCAGTAGGACAGGCAAAGCTTTTTGGATGGCTTCGTCAGATTCAAGTAGAGATAAAATCTCTGCATATACATCTCTTCCCGGCTGGTAGGTGCCAGTTCCACATCTTTCGAATACAAGTATTCCCGGTCTGTCTCTGATAAAATTCCGCTCCTGGAAACAGGCTTTGGAATCACGCCCTCATTAATGCCCACGAAAAACAGGATTTTCACATCTTTTAATCTGGTACGTTCCATATCACCAATCATCACCTGATCGGCGGTGGGGGGAATCAGCCCTACCTTTGCCTCCAGAAGTCCTGCCTCCAGAATTTCCTGGTAATGAACCATACTGACCTTTTCCTGCCCCAGCACCTCTACCAGCTTATCCAGAAGATTCATCATGATGCCGAAAATCTGACTGTATTCCCTTTCCATTGCCGTATTACCAGTTCTCTGAAACGCCGCTTCCTGTGCTTTCACTTTTTCCTGAATCCGGCAATCCCAAATCAGCTGATAAAGCGCTCTTGTCCGTTCTTCAACTGTGAGATTTTTTTTCCTGAACGCACGGGCAAATGAACCAATCTCCTCCATCATGCGTTTTCTGAGGGCTTCGACAGACACAAGCGAGGACGTATCCATCCCCCGGTAAACCCGAACCCAAGACTCCTCATACCTCCGGATTCCCCTGATTCCAAGGGCAATTACATAGTTCTCCATCTCATCTGTCTCCTGCACAGACAAGCCGCTCATACCACATCTTAAGTATCGGAATACACTCTCGTAGCTGAAATTCTGAACGACTAAATCCACTGCTGCACGCATGAATTCCACCAGAGTATTCATCAATACAGAATGCTTTTCATCCACGAAGCAGGGAATATCGAGCTTCTGAAATACTTCTTCCGCATAGTATCCATAGGTCTCAAGCGCTCCGGTTACAACCGCAAAATCCTTGTAACGGAAGCCCTGTTCCCGGACAGTTTTATGGATTTGGCGTGCCACCTCCTCCAGCTCTGTTTTTGGATTCTCCATCACACTTATGGTGATTTCATCCTGCTTTTCCTTATATTGTCTGCCGTTGTACCTGAAAATATTGGCCTCAAGTGCTTTAAGAGCAGGCGCATGTGCAAACCGGCTGTTTTCATTATGATCCAGATAAACCGTTTCTTCTATCGAGACCCGCTTCTCCCGGCAGATATGTGTCAGCTTTTGTATCATCTTCTTTGTCATGGAAAATAGTCTGTGGGGGCCTTCATAGTGAAATGCATCCTCTTCCTTATCGATGGTACCTGTCACCATCACACGTTCACACAGCTGCAGCAATTCTCCCACAACCTGATTCTGTACCGGGGTAAACCCGGTAAATCCATCCAAAAGCACCATACTTCCACGCACAAGCCTGGACTCCCCCATCCGCCTGCAAAGCACATCCAGAATCTCTTCTCCGGAGATGTAACGCCCCTCTATAAATTCCATAAATCCTTTATAGATTACAGAGACGTCTGAAAGCTTGCCGGCCAGTAAGGGCTTGGATTTTGCCTCCTCTGCCCATTGTTCCAGACCGCTTACATCTACCTGGTACTGCATCAGCTCGGAAACCAGAGACTTCATCTGAGATATGGAGCCCATCCGCTTCAGATTTGCACCCAGGATCTTCAGGTTTTTCTGCTGTTCCTGAGCCACCCGCTGTAAAACATAAGTCTTTCCGGCCTCTTCCAGTACAGGATGCGGCGCTCCCCCTACTTCCTCCAACACCCGGTAGGCCAGGCGGTGAAAACTTAAGACATCGATGTTCAATATAGCTTTATCAGGATGCAGCGATACCAGCTCTTTCTGGGTTTGCATCGTAAACTGCTCCGGTACGATTACCAGATACTTTTTTTCCGGATGTTTCCGGGACTCCTCTATTATATGCGTAAAGCTGTAATGAGATTTCCCCACCCCACTGCTTCCGAGAATCAATTGTAATGACATCCTGGCCTCCGTCTGTTTCTTCAGTTATTCTGCACGTTTTCGAAGCGTCATCTCATCATGGAAGGTATTTATATAAGAAATACCAAAATGATGCATCATCTCCATAATGGGTACCGTCTGTTTTCCGATTTCCGTTATCTCGTATTCCACCTTTGCGGGAACTGTAGGATAGATTCTCCGTGTAATCAGATGGTCTTCTTCCAGACTTCTCAATTGCGTGGTAAGCATCTTTTTTTTAATATCAGGTATACATTTTAAGATTTCATTATAACGCATAACTCTATTGCTTAGAAGCCATAAAATCGTAAGTTTCCGCTTTCCGGAGAGCAGTTTATGTACCAGTACCATGGGACAGAGCTCCTCCTTAAGACATGTTTCTTTAAAAAAACAGTTTTCATGTTTATCCATGCTTGTTTCCATAACATACACCTTTCATTTTCAGTTCAAGCAGCCGCATGGGCATGTTATCCGATTTCTTAACAAAATCCAGGGATACTAAAAGATACCTGGGCACTTTAAAGTACCTACTTGCAGCTAATAGAGTTATCCTTTATTATAAACAAATATGTACTTGAATATATTCATTTATTATACTGGAAACGTAGACTTTTTGCAACCCTGTCGTTAAATAATTAACAAACTCTCATGCCACATTTTTTCTGAAAAAAAGGGGCATTCTAAATTAAACAAGACCGTGGAGGAGCGTGTATGAAGAAAATTGTAATTATCGGAGCGGGTTATGCCGGAATTCTTACGGCAAAAAAAATCGCCAAAAAAATCAAAAAACAAAAAAGACAAGGTGATGTTGAGATTACCATCATTGACAAAAACCCTTTCCATACTATGCTTACAGAGCTGCATGAGGTTGCTGCCGGCAGGGTGGATGAAGACAGCATTAAAATCAGCTTAAAGAAAGTATTTGCCGGCAGGGATGTCGCTGTGAAGCTGGATACAGTAACCGAAGTAGATTTTGAGGCAAAGACAGTAAAGGGCGAAGCCGCCTCTTACGCATATGATTATCTGGTGCTGGCTTCCGGCTCCAGACCAACTTTTTACGGAATTCCTGGGGCGGAGGAGTATACTTACAAACTTTGGTCCTATGAAGACGCTATTGTATTAAAAGATCATATTTTAAATACATTCCGGAAGGCTTCCGCAGAAAAAGACACCGGAAAACGCAGAAAAATGCTTACCTTTTACGTAATAGGCGCAGGCTTTACCGGCGTTGAGATGATCGGAGAACTTGCGGAATATGTACCGATTCTCTGTGAAAAATATGAAGTAAACAGAGATGAAGTGACCCTTATAAATGTGGATGCCTTAAGCAGGCCAATTCCGAATCTTCCGGAAAAGCTGTCTGCAAAGGTTGCAAAAAGGCTGCAGAAGATGGGGGTTGAACTTCGTATGGGTACATCTGTAGCCCGTATTACGGAAGATACGATTGAGTTAGCCTGTGACGGAAAGAATGAAACCAGAACCATGGGAACTGTAATCTGGGGAGCTGGAATCCAGAGCAGCAATGTGGCTGCTGCTGCCGCTGATGCTTTGGAAAAGCAAAGAGGCGGACGTATCCCGGTGGATAACTATCTTCGTTCTACAAAAGATGAATCCGTATATGTAATCGGCGATAACATGTATTATGTTCCGGACGGGCAGGAAGTATCCGTTCCCCAGATGGTCGAAAACTGTGAGCAAAGTGCCGGAACTGCCGCTCACAATATTGTCTGTGCATTGACGGGGAAAGGTGAACCGGAGGAATACAAACCGGCCTTCCACGGTGTCATGGTCTGTATCGGAGGCCGTTACGGAGTCGCTCATGTGGGTCTCCCGGGACATTTCTTCCGTTTACCGTCCTTCCTGGCTATGTTTGCAAAACACTTTATTAATATTATTTATTTCATCCAGGTATTGGGCTGGAATAAAATATTTAGCTATGTCAAACATGAATTTTTTACCATCCGCAACTGCAGAAGCTTTGTAGGCGGACATTTTTCCAACAGAACGCCCAGTTTTCTTCTTGTTCCTCTGCGATTCTGGCTGGGCGCCGTATGGTTGTTTGAAGGAATCATGAAGATTGTAGAGGGCTGGTTGAACGAACCAAAACTACAGGCCTTTTTCGGCGGTGCAGTCTCCTGGTATAACAGTATTTTGAACTCCGGTGCCGGGAAAGCGGTCACCGACTCGATAAGCTCAGCAACGACCGCTGCTGCAAGTAGTTCCGCAGCAGATGTTGTCAGTTCGGCAACCGGTGCCGCCGATGCCGCCGCCTCCGTCGGACACGTGATTTTTAACTGGAACATCCTGGGGCTTTTCAAGATGATATTTGTCAGCGGGGCTGACCTTGCTGCTTCAACCTTAAGTGATTTTGCATTTAAGCTGGATGTTCCTCTTATAAACTGGTTTGTAGATAAGGTGATTCTGCCTAATAACGGTGTGCAGATGTTTATGCAGATTCTGATTGTAATCGCAGAAATCTTAATCGGGCTCGCACTGATGGGCGGACTCTTTACCTCACCGGCGGCAGCGGTATCCCTCGTTTTACAGTTTATGTTTGTATGCACCACAGGCTTATATCTGGGTACCTTCTGGATGGTTTTTGCAGGAATTGCAGTATTAATCGGTGCCGGAAGAACACTGGGTCTTGATTACTATGTGATGCCTGTTCTGAAAAAATGGTGGAAAAAGCTGCCCCTGATCCGGAAGTGGTATCTGTATCATGACTAAAAAAGTTATAGGTGATAACATGGAGAAATTAACATACGAAGAAGCCTTCACACTTGTAAAGACCGAGATACACAAGGCTCTTACCAAATCTCCCCGCATCATCAATGAATATCTGACGCATCTGTCCACCTCTCAGGGTAAGATGATTCGTGCGGTTTCCGTACTGATTTGCGCACAAGATCCGGAAGGACTGATCCCTTCCGGAGCAGCATACGCAGCGGCAGCAATCGAAACCATTCATCTGGCCTCGCTCGTTCATGATGATGTGATTGATAATTCAGACTTACGGCGGGGGGCAGAAACACTTCAGAAAAAGTATGGAAAGCGTACAGCAGTCATTTGCGGAGATTACCTCTTAAGCCTTGCATTAAAGATGGCTTCGGCTATTCCGGACCGGGAGAACTACGTAAAACTTGATATACCAGATTATATCAGCAGGCTGTGTCTCGGAGAACTGTTACAGAACGTAAATAACTACAACTTGAATTTAAGTGTTTACGAATATATAAAAATCATATCCGGAAAGACAGCTGCCCTCTTCGAAGCTTCTTTCCATGCAGGTGCGATTTTAGGCGGATCTTCTCCGGCAGAGGTCAAAAAATATAGAAAAATCGGAAACTATGCCGGTTTGATTTTCCAGATACAAGATGACTGCCTGGATTTTGATGAGACTATAGAGCAGGCAAAAAAACCTGTTCAGTCGGATTACGAACAGGGTGTAATTACCCTTCCTTTCATCCATGCCTTGGAGAAGCTTCCTGATTTTAAGCAGAAGGCCTCCACCGGAAATGTTGAAAGAGATACAATCAATCAGGCGGTTGAAGCGTCGGGCGGCCTGGATTACGCAAAGCAGATGATTAGACGCTATTATAGGAAAGCGGAACGTACGATCGAAAAGCTGGAGGTAACAGAAGAAAAGCGTTTAAAAATTACTGCAATTGTTAAAAAAGCAACTGGATTGAAAGTTGAAATATAGAGAGGGGATAAAAAGCTTGCCTGCAAAATTCTTTGATTATATTGAGATAAAGACAAAAATTACAAGTACATTGACATTCCTTCTAACTATGGGCTTTCTTTTATATCAGGGACAGGAAATGCACTGGGGCAAAACACTGGTTTTTTTTGCAGGAATGTTTTTCTTTGACCTGACTACTACTGCAATTAACAACTATATTGACACAAAAGAGAATGATCAGATTCTTGCCTTTGGACGGAGGCAGGCACTTTTGATTATCTATGTTCTGTTTGGAATCAGCGCTGCTTTCGGGCTTTATCTTGCCTTTCTGACGGATTTGGTTGTTCTGGTTACCGGCGGAATCTGCTTCCTTTTCGGAGTATGCTATACCTACGGTCCTCTTCCGATTTCCAGAATGCCTCTTGGAGAAGTGATATCCGGATTTTTTTATGGAGTAGTAATTCCCTTCCTCCTGATGTATATTAATTCACCGGAGGGAACCTTCTTAACTTATCGTTTGAGTCTGAAAACAGTCTCTCTGTCCATTCAGATTCTCCCGGTACTTACTCTGCTTCTTTTTTCTATCACACCTTTCGCAGTAACAGCCAACATTATGTTGGCGAATAATATCTGTGATTTAGAAAAAGATATTGCAGTAAGGAGACATACACTCCCTTATTATATCGGGAAAAAATCTCTTTTTCTGTTTGCGGGGCTTTATTACATGACTTATGTTTCCACAGTTCTGATGGTCCTGTTTCAGATTCTTCCGCCGGTAATGCTGCTCTCTCTTCTTACCATCCTACCGGTGCAGAAGAATATTCGAGCCTTTTTTAGGAAGCAGGATAAGGGTACGACCTTTAATCTCAGTATCATGAACTTTATTCTAATTATGGGTGCTGACACCCTGGCCGTATTTCTGGCCGTGGTTCTGAACAGAATCTGATTTTCTCGTTATTCATCCGGATAACCGGATTGAAATAAAATTCAGCCGCCTTGACGGCTCTATAAAATGGAGGTATCATATGAAAAAGATAGCAGCTTTATTAATCTGCAGCACTTTGACACTGGGAACACTCACCGCTTGCGGAGGGGGAAATGCATCATCAAAGCCGGAAACCTCAAATGCAAAATCAGAAACATCTGAATCGGCGGAACCCGAATCTTCAACTTCTGAACCGGCTTCTGATGCAGCGAAAACCGGACTTTCCGTAAGTACATCTATTTCCAATTCAGCGCCTGCGGGAGCAGAGGATGGCCTGGCACAGATAGACTCCACGGCAGCGGCTGTGCTGGTTGATGCGAATGGTAAAATTCTGGATTGCAAAATTGACTCTGCCCAGACAAAAATCAACTTTTCCGCAGAAGGCAAGCTTATAACAGATGCTTCGACCACTTTTAAATCCAAGCAGGAACTTGGTTCTGAATACGGACTGGGAAAGTCTTCTTCTATCGGTAAGGAGTGGAATGAGCAGGCGGATGCCTTTGCTGAATATACGATAGGAAAAACAGTAGATGAGATCAAAGGAATCGCTGTAAATGACGAGGGCGTCCCTACGGAAGAGGATCTGACCTCCTCTGTAACCATCCACATCGGTGACTTTGTCTCCGCAGTTGAAAAAGCTGTTGCCAATGCGAAGGATTTAGGTGCAAAAGGCACAGATACGATTGGTTTGGGCATTGATACACAGATGTCCAGCTCAAAAGATGCAACCGCTGAGGAAAAGGGCCTTGCACAGGCTTATTCCATGTATTCTGTTGTAACCACGGACGCAGACAGCAAGATAACAAGCTGCTATGTAGACGCGTCCCAAGGTGATGTAAACTTTGATACAACAGGAAAAATCACTTCTGATTTGAAAGCCGCTGTAGAAACAAAGCAGGAGCTTGGCAATGCATATGGGATGAAGAAAGCTTCTTCTATCGGCAAAGAGTGGTATGAAGAGGCGGATGCGTTTTCTGCTTATGTAACGGGAAAAACAGCAGCAGAAGTCGGCGGAATTTCCGTGGACAGTGAAGGACTTGCTGCAGATGCGGATTTAATTTCTTCTGTAACAGTGCATGTATCACCTTTTATATCCGTAGTTGAAAAGGCTGCAGCAAACGCAAAATAATCCAACTATACAGGGAATAGGGATGAAGTTAAGTAAAACAATAGCAGCAATTTTAGTAGGATTCACAATCTTATCATCACTTCCGGCTTGCTCGGGACATACAAAAAAGCGTTACGACGCCAGCTTTCTTGAGCTTTTTGACACGGTAAGCGTAATTGTGGGATATACAGAAAACAAGGATGTGTTTACAAGATACAGCCAGATGGCCTATGATGAGCTGGAAGTATATAATCAGCTTTTTGACATCTATAACGATTATGATGGCGTGAATAATATAAAGACGATTAACGACAATGCAGGTGTAAAGCCGGTAAAAGTGGATCAGAAAATCCTGGATCTTCTCTCCTTTTCTGGGGAAATGGATAAGAAGACAGATGGCAAGGTAAATATCGCCTTTGGGGATGTGCTTTCCTTATGGCACGACCACCGGACGGCAGGTCAAAGCGACCCGGAATCCGCTACGCTTCCTGATTACGAGGAATTAAAAGCACGCAACCTTCACATCAATATAGACGATATGATTATTGATGAAAAGGCATCCACGGTTTATCTGAAGGATCCCGAGATGAGCCTGGATGTGGGTGCCATTGCCAAAGGATATGCGGTAGAGCGCACGGCAGTCACCTTGCAAAAAGCAGGCTTTGCGAACGGGTCGATATCCGTGGGTGGGAATGTAAGAACAATCGGAAACAAGTTCGATGAAAAGGGAAAGGAGATTCCCTGGAGTGTCGGAATTCAAAATCCGGATTTATCCAGTGAAGATAAAACCCTTTATATTCTGCATTTATCAGGGGAGTCACTGGTAACCAGCGGTGTCTATGAACGGTATTATACCGTAGATGGAAAACAGTATCATCATATTATTGACCCGGAAACATTGATGCCTGCCGAATACTTTCTTTCTGTTTCTATTATATGTAAAGATTCCGGCATGGCGGATGCCCTTTCTACGGCAGTATTTAACATGCCATATGAGGAAGGAAGTAAGCTGATTGAAAAACTGGACGGTGTAGAAGCCTTGTGGGTATTCCCGAATTATAGTACAAAGTATAGCAGTGGTTTTGAAAAATGGTGCGATGTATGATAAAACTAAAAAAAAATGACTGGATACTTATTGCCGGAATCCTTATCATTGCTCTTGTGGCAATACTATGTATGACATGGAATAAAAAAGAAGGTGGAGAGGTTATTGTAACCGTTGATAAAAAGATATATAAAACCCTGCCGCTGAGTGAAGATGCAACTTTGCTCATCGGAGAAAAGACGGCGGATTACAATATCCTTGAAATCAAGGATGGAAAGGTAAGGATGAAAGAGGCAAACTGTCCGGATAAGATTTGTGTGGAACACAGGGCAATTCACTATGACCATGAATCCATCATCTGCCTGCCCCATAAAGTGACAGTAGAAATCCGTGGCGGGGAAGACAGTGATGTAGATGTCATGGTCCACTAGAGGGTATATGAAAACAAAAAATGTAGCAACATATGGCATACTGATTGCCCTGGCATTTATTCTAAGTTATATAGAAAGTCTGATCCCGATTCCTGTACCGGTTCCCGGAATTAAGCTCGGTCTGGCCAATCTGGTTGTGGTTACCGCTTTATTTCTGATGGGATCAAAGCAAGCCTTTGCCTTATCCATCGTACGGATGATCCTGGTAGGGTTCACCTTCGGGAATTTATCTACCATGCTATTCAGCTTTGGGGGCGGACTGCTTAGCTGGCTGCTTATGGCAACCGCAAACAGATGCAAAAAATTCTCAGTAACAGGTGTGAGTATCATTGGGGGAGTCGGACACAACATCGGTCAGATTCTCGTGGCTATGTGGGTAGTAAACAGCAGCGCACTTGTCTACTACCTTCCATTTTTAATTATCTCGGGACTTGTTACAGGGGCAGTGATTGGAATTTTAGGCGGCATTATCATAAATAGTTTACAAAGACATTAGCGTACAAACTTCCTTGTATACTCCGTCCGAACAGGTCTTGATCCCGTCAGTTCAAAACTCCGTTCATCCGGCTGGCTGACACCTGTATAAAGTTCAAACTGTCTTCCGTCCACAAAGCGCTTTCCGCTGTCATCCACCACAGTAAAGGCTCTCTCTGGAATTGGAAGTTCAACCTCTGTTTCTTCCTGCGGCAGCAGATGTATACGCCAAAATGCACAAAGCTGCGGATTCGGCACTGCATGGGCAGAATCCATACATTTAATGTAAACCTGTACCACCTCATCTGTTTCCACATTTCCACAGTTCTTCACCACGGCCCGCACACTTGCTCCATACGCTTCTTCTACTGCGTCAGCCTTCATTACCCGAACCTCACTGTAAGTCAGACCGTATCCGAACGGATACTGTGCTCTTCCCTTCATATATCGGTAGGTTCTTCCTTCCATGGAATAGTCCGTGAACGCAGGCAGTTCCTCCAGACTTTGATAAAAAGTAACAGGAAGTTTTCCGGATGGAGATACATCTCCAAAAAGGATTTCTGCCGCTGCCTTTCCTCCCCGGGCTCCCGGGTACCACAACCCCAGAATACCATGAAAGTGCTCCGCAGCATAGCTCATATCGATATCACTTCCGGCCATCAGACAAAGGATCACCGGCTTACCTGTTGCAGCAATCGTCTGCATCAGTTTTCTCTGCGTTTCCGGCAGTAGAAGATCCTGTTTGTCTCCCGATGCATACGCATTTCCGGCATCCCCTTCCTCCCCCTCTAAGGTTTCATCCAAACCCAGGCACAGAATCACAACATCACTGTTTTCAGCTGCAATCTGAGCCTCGGAAAGACGGTCATTCTCCCCGGCCAACCCCTCTGTCCTGGACTTAGACAGAGCACAGCCTTCTGAATAATAAACCCTTACCTCCTCTCCGACATACCTCTGGATCCCCTCCAGAACTGTAATATACGCAGATGATGTTCCGTAATAGTTTCCAATCAGCGCGGCTCTGCTGTTTGCATTCGGACCGATGACGGCAATCGCGTTTAAAGCCTCTTTCTTCAAAGGCAGTATACCATCATTTTTCAACAGAACCATACTTTCCAAGGCGGTTTTATGTGCAAGTTCCAGATGCTCCTTACATTCCACACGGTCATACCCGATCTCATCAAATTCACTGCCGTCGAACAATCCCAGAAGAAAGCGGGTGGTAAAAAGCCTGACGGCAGATTCTGTAATTTGTTCTTCTGTTACCAGACCCTCTTTATATGCACTTAAAATATGCAGATAAGTATTTCCACAATTCAAGTCACAACCTGCATTCAGGGCCATGGCCGCAGATTCCCGGGCGGTTGAAGTAACCATATGATGCATGTGAAAATCCGCAATTGCCCAGCAATCGGATACAAAATGCCCCTGGAACCCCCATGCTCCGCGCAATCTTTCCCGGATTAAAGTCTTGCTTCCACAGCAAGGCTCTCCGTTGGTGCGGTTATAAGCTCCCATGACGGATTCTACCCGTGCTTCCTTTACCAATGCCTCAAACGCCGGCAGATAGGTTTCCTCCATATCTTTCTTGGTTGCCACGGCATTAAATTCATGACGAATTGCCTCCGGCCCGGAATGAACCGCATAATGTTTCGCACAGGCTGCTGCTTTCATCGTCTCTCCGTCACCTTGCAGGCCTTCTACAAAAGCCACGCCCATACGGCTGGTCAGATAGGGATCCTCCCCATAAGTTTCATGTCCCCTGCCCCATCTCGGGTCCCGGAATATATTTACATTCGGAGACCAAAAGGTCAGCCCTTTATAGATATCCCTGTCTTCATGTGCCGCATAGGTATTGTATTTTGCACGTCCCTCATCTGCGATAGCATCGGCCACTTCCTTTAAAAGCTCCGGATCAAAGGTTGCACCCATACCGATTGCCTGGGGAAAGCTGGTAGCAACCCCTGCTCTTGCAACACCATGCAGCGCTTCATTCCACCAGTTGTAAGCAGGTACATTAAGTCTTTGAATTGCCGGTGCATCATATCTCAACTGGCTGGCCTTCTCTTCTAAAGTCATCTGAGATACCAGCTCTTTGGCACGCTTTCTTGCTTCTTTTCTGTCCATACGAATCCTCCAGCCATAATATTATAATTCGTTGCCCTGTAACGAGAATAGGAACTTTTTACAGGCCACTCACTAAACTATACTATAGCAAGCTTTATCCTTTCTGGCTTTACAATAATTGCTTTTTATCTGGCAAATATTGCGGTAAATAACGCATATTTTTTTGGATAAACTCATATCATTTATAGAGAATGCAAAAGGAGTGTACCGTCTATGAGTTCAAAAACTAAAATTGTCGTACTACATATGAAGGAAGTGATCTATACTGCGATCTTTCTTCTACTGGCTGTTGTAGCCATTATCCTGCTTTTTGTGATGTTTGGCGGTAAGGAATCCCAGGATAAGACTGCCTCATCCCAGGCTTCAGTCACCGAAACCCAATATACGCCAGGTATCTATACGGCTTCCATCGAGCTTAATGGCAACTCATTCGACGTACAGGTGACCGTAGATAAGGATCACATCAATTCTATAGAATTGATAAACTTAAGTGAAGTTACTACTGCCATGTATCCTTTGATGGAGCCGACCCTGGAAGACATCGCAAGTCAGATTTATACGACTCAATCTACGGAAAATATCACCTATTCCGACGACAATAAATATACCTCCATGCTGCTTTTAGAAGCTGTAAAATCAGCTCTGACGAAAGCTGAAGCAGTAGATGCAGAGAAGTAACTCACAAACAGGAAGTTTGCTAAAAAGGAGCAGAGGCAGATATACACATATTATATATCTGCCCCTGCCTGTTTCATGCTCTGTAATGCTCCGCTAATTTCCGGAAAGCGTCCAGGGATTTTTTAATTGTTTCATAAGGAATGCAGTATGCAAGTCTTACATAGCCAGGACATCCAAAAGACCTGGTAGAAACCATAATGAGATTATGTTTTTTCCCTTCCATGACAAATGCCTCTTCGTCTTCTTCCGGTGATTTAAGAAGCAGGTAAAACGCCCCCTCAGGCTTCACGCAGGAAAATCCCATCGCCCGCAGGTTATCATAAAGCAGCATTCGGTTTTTATTATAGATTTCAATATCTACCTTTTCCTCCAGGCAGTCCTTTGCCACAAGCTGGAACAGGGAAGGCGCATTCACGTATCCCAAAGCACGATTGCTTACAATCAATCCATTCTCAACCTGATCATAGTCTTCCATGTCCGGAGATATGGCCATATACCCGATTCTTTCTCCCGGAAGAGAAAGCGATTTGCTGAAGGAATAGCATACGATACAGTTCCTGACATGCTTGGGCATATAGGGAACCTGCAGGCCATCATATACGAGTTCACGGTATGGTTCATCTGAGACAACACAGATAGAGTGGCCGATGCGCACTTCCGCTTTTCGTATAATTCGATTTAATTCTTCTAATGCTTCAGAGGTATATACAACACCAGACGGGTTATTGGGGTTATTCAGAAGAATCACTTTCGTTCTTTCATTTATGTAATCATCGAGGAGTTCCAGATTTAACTGAAAGTCGGGTATGTGAGCCGGAATTACCACAAGATTCCCATAATAATTCATCACATAGCTCCGGTACTCGCCGAAGAACGGTGCAAAGCAGATCACCTCATCTCCGGGGTTTAGTAAGGCACTGAAGATGCAGTTCAGCCCCCCCGCCGCTCCGACTGTCATTATAATATTATCCATGCTGTAATTCATGTCAAAACGTCTGTTTAAAGATTCAGCTACCGCACTTCTGACTTCATCATATCCGGCATTCTTCATATATCCATGCAGATATCCCGGCTCTTTTTCATTTAACAGTTTTGTAATGCTTCTCTTTACCACAGGTGGTGTTTGGGCGAACGGATTTCCCAGGCTGTAATCATATACATTCTCTTCTCCGACCTTCCGGGCAAGTTCTTTTCCCTCCTCAAAAAGTTTGCGGATAACAGAGCTGCCATCTATTAATGTCTGTGTTTTATCAGATACCTTCATATTGCCTCCCATTCGATTGACCATTCAAGTATGTCTTGTACCAGTTTATCAATTTAGCTCTTAGAATGCAATACATATTTAATATAAGCTGCATATTATAATAAAAAATGTATGTTGGTATAACATGACAGTATATACGATTATTCTTGAATCACTGGTGTTGGTGACAGCGCTTTCCATAGATGCCTTTGTGGCCTGCTTTGCCTATGGCACGAACAAGATTAAAATCCCTTTTCTTTCAGCAGCTATCATGGATGGGATATCCGCCGGTATATTGCTGATTTTTCTGCTTTTGGGAAAAGTAATCAGTCCACTTCTCCCAGAGAATCTGATTCGGATCTTTTGCTTTGCAATACTGTTTGGGCTGGGAATTGTAAAACTTTTTGACAGCTCCTTAAAGGCACTGATTCGGAAAAGCGGACAGAATGCACCGGAATTTCATTTCTCACTGATGCAGTTTTCTTTTATCCTGACCGTCTATGCGGATCCGGATAAAGCAGATATGGATCAAAGCCATACACTTTCTCCCAGAGAGGCTGTCTCCCTGGGAGTTGCATTGTCGCTGGACAGTGCTGCGGTAGGCTTTGGGGCAGGTGTCCTCCCACTGCATGTGCCCCTTACAATATTACTTTCGTTACTTGTAGGGGCCTGTGCCATTTTGCTGGGATGCCTGCTGGGGAATAAAATAGCAGAAAAGCTTTCCCTAAATCTTTCCTGGCTCAGCGGCATTCTTCTGATTGTCCTTGCTTTTATGAAGTTTCTTTAACCAGGAGGCAGGATCCAGAAGGAACATCTCATGAGCAAACAAAGGCATGGAGGATAAAAAGATTAAATTCAGCCATTCACCCAAAGATAGCCGTACAGTTTCAAAAACAGCATTAAAATACGGAATCTCAGTCACAGATATCTGCAGTCCCAATCCTATAAAGAATGCCGCAAGCATCAGCTTATTGGATAGAGGATGATTGAGGAAAAATGACTTCTCAACATTTCTCATACCAACTGCGTGAAATAATTCAGATATTCCCAGTACTGTAAATGCATAGGTCTGGGCGCGCATCAGAATCTCACTTTGTGATAAAGCAATTTTCAGGTTTTCGAGCGTGACAGCCATGCTATGACTGCTTAAAAAAGCATAAGGAACACTGAAAAATGCAATCAGGCTTACAGCGGCAATCAGACCTCCATAAAACAAGGTACAGAACAGCCCGCCCCCCGCAAACAGGCTTTCCCTGGCACTTCGGGGGGGCTTCTGCATCAGTAGCTTTCCATCGTTTTCGTCCACGCCAAGCGCCAGTGCCGGAAGAGAATCTGTAATCAGATTAATCCAAAGGATATGGCTGGCCTTTAAAGGAGAACTTAACCCCGCAATCACTGCCAGAAACATGGTTATAATCTCTCCAAAATTCGAGGACAGCAAGAACAGTACAGACTTCTTGATATTCTCATAGATTCCTCTTCCTTCCTCAATAGCCCGCTCAATGGTGGCAAAATTATCATCGGTCAATACAATATCGGCTGCGTTTTTAGCAACATCAGTTCCACATCTTCCCATGGCTATGCCTATGTCGGCAGCTTTCAAAGAAGGGGCATCGTTGACACCATCGCCAGTCATGGCAACCACATTTCTCCTTGCACGAAACGCTTTCACAATTCTGACCTTATGCTGGGGGGATACTCTGGCAAATACACTTAATTCCATGCAGCGCCCTTCAAGTGAAGAATCTGACATCTGTTCCAACTCTTCCCCTGTAATACATTCTTTTATTGAGCTTGTAATACCTAATTGCTTCGCGATGGCAAATGCGGTTTCCACATGGTCCCCTGTAATCATAACCGTCTTTACCCCGGACTGCTTAAAGACGGTTATAGCTTCGGAAGCCTCTTCCCTCGGTGGATCCATCATTCCTACAAGCCCTACAAACACCAGATTATTTTCCTCCGGAGCTGCTGCTTCAGGGCGCATAGCCAGCCCCAGAACCCGTAGTGCCTGACTGCTCATCTCTCCTGTGGCTCTTTCTATCTGCCTTTTGTCTTCTCCCGAGATTGGGACGATCTGACCGGCTTTCAAAATTCTGGTACAGCGTTTTGTCAGAACATCGCTGGAGCCTTTTGTATAAGCCACCCGTTTTCCGCTGCCCTGATGGACCGTAGTCATCATCTTTCGTCTGGAGTCAAAGGGTAATTCATCCACACGAGGCATCTTTTCTTCAAGATTTTTTTTACTGATTCCAAGGAATGCTCCCATCTCCATTAAGGCGATTTCGGTTGGATCCCCCATGGATACCCCACCGGAAATCATAGCGTCATTGCAAAGTGTAAATCCCTCCAGAAATTCCCTGTGTTCCGATAGCTTTAGTTTTTCAACAGGAATATAAGTCTGATTGGTATAGCACCTTACCACCTTCATCTTATTTTGAGTCAGAGTTCCCGTCTTGTCTGAGCATACAATATTTACAGAGCCAAGTGTCTCCACCGCCGGCAGTCTGCGAACGATAGTATTGACCTTTACCATGCGGGAAACGCTTAAAGCCAGTACGATTGTTACAATAGCCGGAAGTCCTTCCGGAACTGCAGCAACTGCGAGAGATATGGCTGTTATCAGCATTTCCGGAATATTTCGGTGTTGAATGACTGCAATTACAAACAATGCAATACACAAAATTACCGCACATGCGCTTAAAATCTTTCCAATTTCCCCAAGCCTTTTCTGCAAAGGGGTAGCCTCTTGGGGGGCATCCCCCAGCATCCCGGCAATTTTTCCGATTTCAGTGTTCATGCCTGTGGCGGCAACAACGCCTTCACCTCTTCCGTATACAATACTGGTGGACATAAACACCATATTCTTTCTGTCACCCAGGGACGGCTTTTCATCTGTAATCTTTCCGGAGTTTTTTTGAACCGGCAAGGATTCACCGGTCAGGGCAGATTCTTCTGCCTTTAGGCTGAAGGAAGTGATCAGACGGAGATCGGCCGGAACCTGGCATCCTGTCTCCAGCGCAACCACATCTCCGGTCACCAGCTCCGCTGCCGGAATCTCCCTATAGACACCGTCCCGCTTTACTATCGCAGTAGGGCTGGTGATCTTTTTCAGAGCTTCCAGGGCTTTCAGGGCCTTTCCTTCCTGTATCACACCTACTGCCCCATTAATTACAATCACTACAAGTATAATCGCCGCATCGCTCATTTCTCTCATAAACATGGAAATTCCTGCTGCCACCAGAAGAATAAATATCAGCGGATCATTTAACTGCTCTGCAAACATACTGAGCATAGATTTTTTCTTGGGCTCGGCCAGAACATTGAAACCCTCTTCCTTCCTTCTTTGTCCGGCTTCTTTCTCTGACAGCCCTTGCTGCAGATTTGTATTTAACTTCTTTTCCACTTCTGTCAAAGACTTCTGTTCTAACATTCGCCCCTCCCTTTCAATATAACTTGATGCCTGATACCTGCAAATTTCTGCGCATGACCTTTTGACTCCGGTATCATCATAAAATGGACGCATAAGCTGATTTACACCTAAATCAGTTTATGCGTCCAAGTCCTACATTATGAAAAGGGGAAAACGCTTTACATCTCCTCTAATTGTTTGATCCAGATTCTTACACAGGCATCGCTGGGCATCCTTAAGTCCCCTCTCGGCGAAACCGCAACCGATCCCACCTTGGGTCCGTCCGGGAGGCAGGAGCGTTTAAACTGTTGCGAAAAAAAGCGCCAATAAAACTTTTTCAGCCACTTCAGGATTGTTTCATCATCATACAGATCCCGAAACGTCAGCCTGGCAATCCGATAAATCTTTTCAGGCGCATACCCCATACGAATCATATAATAAAGATAAAAGTCATGAAGTTCATACGGTCCCACCAAATCCTCCGTCTTTTGTGAAATCACTCCATCCTTTGGTGGCAGCAGTTCCGGACTTACGGGTGTATCCAGTACATCCATCAGGATATGTTCCAGTTTATCATCCCCGCAGGTTTCCGCATAGTATTTTACCAGATGCCTTACCAGAGTTTTGGGCACTGAGGCATTGACCGCATACATGGACATATGATCTCCATTATAGGTTGCCCAGCCAAGAGCCAGCTCTGATAAATCACCGGTTCCCACCACCAGACCATTTTTCTGATTGGCAATATCCATCAACACCTGTGTCCGTTCTCTGGCCTGTCCATTCTCAAAGGTCACATCATGCTTCTCCATATCCTGTCCGATATCCCGAAAATGCAGTGTCACAGCATCTTTGATATCCACCTCTTTGAGTGTTGCACCAATCGTCCGGGTAAGCTCACAGGCATTCTGATAGGTTCGGTCCGTAGTTCCAAAACAGGGCATTGTCACGCAGAGAATATTGGAACGGTCAATTCCCAGCTTATCAAAGGCTCTTGTGGCGACCAAAAGAGCCAGGGTGGAGTCCAGGCCTCCCGAAATGCCAATTACTGCACATTCACATCCGGTATGTGCCAGCCTTTTCTTCAGACCCATAGCCTGTATATTCAAAATCTCATCGCATCTTTCATTCCTCTGCTCCATATCAGCAGGTACAAAGGGCTGTGACGGGAACTTTCGGTCTAACCTTGTCTCCACCAATGCAAGATCAAAATCCACAATTTGATATCCTTCCGGATTCCCGGCCGGATATGTGGTCATCCTCCTTCGTTCCCCAATCAGACGGTCTATATCCAGATCTGCAAAGATGACTCCGTTCTCAAAGCGTTTGGATTCGGACAGCAGCGTGCCATTTTCACATATCAGATTTTGTCCGCCAAATACCAGGTCTGTCGTGGACTCGCCTTCTCCTGCCGTTGCATAGATATAGCCGCAGACAAGCCGGGCAGAGCTGGCGCTCACCAGGCTTCTTCTGTAAGCGTCCTTTCCCGTCACCTCGTCACTGGCAGAAAGATTCACAAGGACAGTCGCACCCGCCAGGGCATGCGCTGTACCGGGGGGATTGGGAGACCATAAGTCTTCACAGATTTCCGCCGCCGTTACAAGATGCGGCATCTGTCTGCAGCGGAACAAAAGGTTCATGCCAAATGGAATTTCCTTACCCTGAAAGCCGGTCATATGAACCGCTTCCCTGCCTTCTGCAAAATGTCTTTTCTCATAAAATTCATTGTAATTAGGCAGATGCTTCTTAGGGACAATACCAAGTACTTCTCCCCTGCAAAGTACCGCAGCAGCATTATACAGTTTTCCCTGATCTTCCCATGGAAGTCCCAGAAAAATCAGTCCATCGATATCCTTTGTCTGCTTTGCTATACGTCCAAGCTGATCTTTTGCCTCCTCCAGAAGCCGTTCCTGCCAGAACAAATCACTGCAGGTATATCCGGTCAGGCAAAGTTCCGGCAAAACCATGAGTTTTGCACCACCAAGTGCCATCTGACGAATGTTATCCACAATCCTTACTGCATTCTCCACACAATCAGCAACCACTACTTCAGGTGTTGCCGCGGCAACCTTCACAAATCCATGTTTCATCTTCTACCTCATTTTCCATTTACATCTTAACCTTTTGCGAGTTCCAGAAGTTCCTTTAACTCCTCAATATTGAAGATATAACTACTGTTGCAAAAATGGCACTTCAGTTCCACAGCTTCTCCGTCCCCGATCATATGCTCCAGTTCTTTCTTTCCAATGCTGATTAATGCTTTTGCCACACGATGCTTGTCGCAGTTGCAATAAAATCTGGCCGGCACTTTTTCATTAAATTCCACATCCATACCCTTCAGTACTTTTTCCAGAATCAGTTCCGGAGTTAAACCCTCTTCAAGCATATCGGTAACTGAAGTTACTTCTGACAGGTTTTTCTCCAGCTTTTCAATCACTTCTTCATCCGTAAACGGCATAAGCTGGATGATGAATCCACCAGCCTGCTTTACCGTATTATGTTTCTCCATCAGAACTCCCAGTCCCACGGAAGAGGGTACCTGTTCACTGGCAGCAAAATAATAGGTAAGATCGTCCCCGATTTCACCTGTCTGTAACTCTACCCGGCCGGAATATGGTTCCTTTAATCCCAGGTCTTTAATAGCTGTAAGATAACCTTGTCCCACGGCTCTTCCAACATCCAGTTTTCCTATACTGTTGGCAGGAATCAACACCTCCGGATTCAGAACATACCCCTTGACACTGCCCTTCGAATCGGCAGTAACCGTAATCCCTCCAAGGGGGCCGTCACCGCGAACCTGGAGTGTCAGAATATCCTTATCCCCCTTCATCATGATTCCCATCATAGCACCGGCAGTCAGAAGGCGGCCCAACGCCGCTGTTGCCACAGGACTGGTATTATGAGCCGCTCTTGCTGCTTCTGCCAAATCCCTTGTAGTCGCTGCAAAAGCCCTGATCTGGCCTCCTGCCGCTGTTGCTCTTATAATATAATCCATCTCTTTCCTACGCTCCTTATAATTTCCCGGATTCCTGTGCAATCACATAAATCCGCTCACTGTCCTCTTTTACCTCATCATGCGAAAACGCATCATAAGCCGCTACAAACTTCATCCCCGCCTGTTCAAGTAAGCTTTGAATCTTTTTCAGGGGATACCCCCTCTGTTCATGGATCTCTTCGTACTTCCGATATAACCCCTGATTCCCTTCCGGAATAAAGATGGCCAATTCATATTCGTTGATACAGGTTTCCCTGTCATAATAATTATCCCAGATAAAGCTGGCTTCCTCCCTGTTCTCAGCTATGGTGGAATCTCCGATCTGTTCATACTTGTAAATTGTATTCATATCAAAGATAAAATAGCCTGCAGGATCAAGGTAATTATTTACCAGACGAAAGACCTGCAGAAGCTCTTCCTCTTCCAGGATATAGTTCATGGAATCACAGACACTGATAATCGCCTTTACCGTTCCATAAAGTTCAAACTCACGCATATCCTGCATCAGATATAAAATATCATACCCGGATGACACACGTTTATCCATAGCTATTTCAAGCATATCCCCGGAATTGTCAATGCCAATCATGTCATAGCCCTTACCCGCCAGAAGTTCCGTCATACTTCCGGTTCCACAACCCAGTTCCAGAACCAGACCATCCCGGACTCCGTGCTCCCTTAAAAGCTCCGCCAGATATTCACACCACTCCTTATAAGGCACATGGTCCATAAATAAATCATAAACATAGGCAAAGCTTTTATATGCTTCTACTTCCTTGCTCTCAAACATAAGCACCTCCAGATTCTTTTCATTATAACCCATACCGTATACGCTGTAAATAAGTAAAGAACAGAGTTGCCTGTCCTGTCTCATAACAGGATAAGCAGCTCTGTTCGATTACATGAAATACATATGACCTTTTGACCCTGGTACTTTATGATATCACCTCAACCTCCGGCTTGATAATCGCCTCCAGCCTGCCGGAGGTAAGATCGATTAAAATCGTATCTCCCGTACTTACGGATCCTCCCAGAATCAGCCTGGCTGTCAGTGTTTCCACATTCTTTTGTATAAATCGCTTCAATGGTCGTGCACCGTACACCGGGTCATAACCGCCTTCTATTATAAACTCCTTGGCTTTAGAAGTAAGTTCGATAGATAGCTCCTGGTTGTTCATACGTGCATTCAATTCCTTCATAAGCAAATCTACAATACCACCTATATTATCCTTTGTCAAAGGTTTAAACAAAATGATTTCATCCAACCGGTTCAAAAATTCCGGACGAAAATGCGCTTTCAGCTCATTGCTGACCATCGTCTGCGCTTCCTCACTGATAGAGCCATTTAGCTCAATTCCCTCCAACAGATAGGAGGAACCTATATTGGAAGTCATAATTAATATGGTATTTTTAAAGTCTACCGTCCTTCCCTGAGAATCCGTGATACGCCCGTCATCCAACACTTGCAGCAGTACATTGAACACATCCGGGTGTGCCTTTTCTATCTCATCGAAAAGCACCACCGAATACGGTTTCCTCCTAACTGCTTCCGTAAGCTGCCCGCCTTCTTCATAACCTACATATCCTGGAGGTGCTCCGATCAGACGGGATACGGAATACTTTTCCATATACTCGCTCATGTCAATACGCACCATATTGTTTTCATCGTCAAAAAGCTGCCTGGCAAGGGTTTTTGCCAATTCTGTCTTACCTACTCCGGTAGGACCTAAGAACAGAAAAGAACCAATCGGTTTGGAAGGATCCTTAATTCCGGCTTTTGAACGAATAATCGCATCAGAAACCAGAGAGACGGCCTCTTCCTGTCCGATAACCCTCTCATGCAGTTGACTTTCCAGACCCAGAATTTTCATTCGTTCACCTTCTGTCAGCCTTGCAACCGGAATTCCCGTCCAGTTTGACACAATTCGTGCAATCTCTTCATCCGTAACATTCTCATGTACCAGCGACAAATCGGAGCTCTTTACTCTCTCTTCTTCCACTTCCAACTGCTGCTGTAATCTGGGTAATTCTCCGTACTGAAGCTCTGCAGCCTTATTCAAATCATACGTTTGCTGTGCATTTTGAATCTGACGGTTCAAATCTTCTATTTGTTCCCGTAAAGAAGAAAGCCTCTCAACAGACTTCTTTTCATTTTCCCACTGTGCCTTTTGCACATTAAATGCATCCCGCAGTTCAGCCAGTTCTTTCTGAAGATTTTCCAGCCGTTCCCTGCTTAAGTTATCCGTCTCCTTCTTTAAAGCCGCCTCTTCAATCTCCATCTGCATGATTTTACGCTGCTGCTCATCCAATTCCGTAGGCATGGAGTCCAGTTCGGTCTTAATCAGTGCACAGGCTTCATCTACAAGATCAATCGCCTTATCCGGAAGAAAACGGTCACTGATATAACGATCGGATAACGTGGCTGCTGCCACCAAGGCTCCATCGGCAATCTTTACCCCATGATAAACTTCATAGCGTTCCTTTAATCCTCTTAAAATAGAGATTGTATCCTCTACCGTCGGTTCATTCACCAACACCGGCTGAAAACGCCGTTCCAGAGCAGCATCCTTTTCAATGTATTGCCGGTATTCATCCAGGGTAGTCGCACCGATGCAATGCAGTTCGCCCCGTGCCAGCATGGGTTTCAGCATATTGCCGGCATCCATGGCTCCTTCCGTTTTTCCCGCCCCGACAATCAGATGAAGTTCATCAATAAAGAGGATGATTCTTCCTTCACTTTTTCTCACCTCTTCCAGAACCGCTTTCAGACGCTCCTCAAATTCGCCCCTATACTTCGCACCCGCTACCAGGGCTCCCATATCCAGCGAAAAGATTGTCTTATCCTTCAGACCTTCCGGAACATCTCCCTTGACAATACGTTGAGCCAGTCCTTCTACAACTGCAGTCTTTCCGACTCCCGGCTCTCCAATCAGAACCGGATTATTCTTTGTTTTTCTGGACAAAATCCGGACGACATTACGAATTTCCTCATCCCTTCCTATGACCGGATCCAGCTTCTGGTTTCTCGCCCTGTCCACCAGATCCACTCCATACTTTTCCAGGGTGTCATAAGTATCCTCAGGATTATCGCTGGTAACCCTCTGATTACCACGTACTGTACTGAGTGCCTGCAAAAACCTTTCTTTGTTAATTCCATATTCCTGAAACAGCTTTTTCATGTTCGGGTTCGGATGTTTCAGCATGGCCAGAAACAGATGTTCCACGGAGACATACTCATCTCCCATGGCCTTTGCTTCGTCTTCGGCACTCACCAATGCCTTATTCAAATGCTGACCAATATAAGGTTGGCCGCCCTGTACCTTTACTCTGTTGCTTAATACCGTCTCCAGATTATTTAGAAAATGCTGCTTATCAATCTCCATCTTTTCAATCATCTTAAGGATTAATCCATCCTCCTGATGCAAAAGATTATATAATAGATGCTCTTGTTCTATTTCCTGATTTCCAAAATCGTAAGCAGTCTTTTCCAGACCCTGTACCGCTTCCAGAGACTTCTGTGTGAATTTACTTATATTCATCACTCTACCTCCAATCTATAAACATAAATCATATAACTTTCATGTTCTATTCAGAATATAACACCTATTATTAGCACTGTCAAGGGTTGAGTGCTAATTTTTTATGTTTTTATCAAGAATGGAATACTGAGATTTACTGAATTTATCTTCCAGTTGGAAATATATCAACTTTTTTATAAATACTCTTTAAAAAACTGTTCCAACTGCTTGCAGCCAATCTCTTCATCAGCTCCGCTCACTGTCACAGTGACCTCATCGCCGCACTTGATGCCAAGCTGCATCAGAGCAAACAGCTTCTTGCCGTCGGCAGACTTGTCTTTAAAGGTAACCTTAACATCTGCCTGCTGTTTCCCGGCTTCTTTCACCAGCAGCCCTGCCGGGCGTGCGTGTAATCCTAACGAATCGGTAATCACATACTGAAAGCTTTTCATCTGTTCTCCTCTATAACATATTATGGCCATACTGGCTCCATCGGGTTCCTGTGGGTTATCCAATAAAAGCAACAAAAAAACCATCAATAAAATCAGGAAATTTGCTGACTTATTAGATGGTTTTGCCGTCTCCGTAACAATCCACATATATTTTCTATGTGTAGATAATAGCAAATTCTGATCTATATGTCAATATTATTTATCTTTTTAGTTTTACCATTGACACTTGAACATAATTAGCGCCTCACAACAAAGAGCTGCAAAAAGGCACGACCACTTGATGATCGTGCCTTTTCTGTACTTACTATATGTTCAAACAAATATTCGCATCTTACTTTTTCAGATTAAATCACACGTCTTACTGCAAGAATTGTTCTGTACGCTGCATTTGAACTTACTTTGATTCCACCTTGAGGATATGGTGCACTGTTGGAAGCATGTACAATCTGTCCGCCGCCCATATAGATGGCAACATGTCCCTCATAGCAGATAATATCTCCCGGCTGTGCTTCTGCATAAGATACTCCGCGTCCTGCACTTCTTAAAGCACCTGAGGTACGAGGAAGGCTATATCCGAAATGAGCATATACAGATTTAATAAATCCTGAACAGTCCGCACCGTTTGTCAAGCTTTCACCGCCCCATACATATGGGTTACCAATAAAATTACATGCATAACTTACAATTGCACTTCCTGTAGCAGAACCAGTGGATGCAGATCCCTGATCCTTCGAACCGCTGCCCCCGGTCTTACCTGTTGAGGTATTTCCACTTCCTCCAGTATTTGTCTGAGCAGGAGTAGAATTTGAAGAACTGCCTCTGCTTCCTGAATTTTCATTCGATGTCCCTCTACTGTTAGAGCTGGTTCCGGCTGTACTGTTCGCATTCGACCGGGTAGTTGTCTGTCTTGCTGCTTCTTCCGCTGCCGCCTGTTGTCTGGCCGCTTCTTCCTGCTGTCTCTGCTGCTCTGCTACCAACTCTTTAATCTTGGTATTCTGCTGTTCAATCAAACTCTGATACTGCGCTGCTTTCTGTTCTGCTGATGCAATCTGATTATCATAATCGGCAGAGGTTGCCTTTTTTTCAGAAAGAATATTCTCCAGATTCTTCTGCTCTTCTTCCTGCTCTGCCTCCATACTTACTAAATCGGCTTTTTCTGTTTCGAGCTGTTCGGCAAGGTCTGCCACCTGCTGTACAACAGATATGTAGTCTTCCAATGCATTCTGGTCATAATCATACAGTTCCTGTGTCTGCTTAACGCTGCTTAACATACTGCTGATATTTCCGTCTTCCAGAAGAACGGTTGCCCAGGCTCCGTTACCGCCGTTCTCATACAGATACTGAATTCTCCGCTTCATATCGGAGTATTGCTGATCACGGTCTGCCTCGGCAGCGGCCAGCTTGGTTTTCGTATTTTCAATCTCAGCTTCTTTTTCAGAGATACTGTCTTTCAGTTCATTGACATAAGCAATGGTTTTGACTAACTTTGCATCCAACTCATTGATTTCACTGGTCAGTTGATTTTTCTTGCTTTCCAGCGCGTCAATCTGTGCTTCTGTACCAGCCAGCTGACTGCTTGTCTGCTCCTTTTGTCTCTGAACTTCATCAATCGTATCTGCGTTTACGACCATCACCTGTGCACAGCTAAGTACAACAGCTAGGCTCATAGCCAATACTTTTTTCTTCATATCGTTCCCCTTAAAACAGATTTCTAATTAGTTTGTAACATTTCCGAAACATTTTTTTCAATTCTTATACATGGTAACATAAATCATTCGGAGATGCAACCCCTCAAAATAGAAAAAATTGTAAATAATTTATGAATTTGTAATAATCCTTAAGATAAAAGAAAAAAACGGACAGAACCTGAGAATTTTTTGTGATATCATGTACTATTTCATGTGTTATTTTCCATATTCAGGGTCACATTTACTATCTTATATTTTTTTAAATCTTTAGTAACATTTTCCCTGCTCACTTCCAGTTTTCCATTGCTCAATTCTTCACAAAGCTGATTATATTGATCTGCTGTAAACGTTTGAAAGGATGATTTGTTCATATCCAGGCAGACGCTGTTGGTATCGACACCTACGATCTCCCTTTCTCCACCCGCATACGATTTCTCTTTTATACTGTTTAGTATCTGATATGTAACAGAAGCATAATCATTTCCCACATATGTCAGAACAGTCCCCGGAAACGCTTTCAGGCTGTTGTCCATTGTGATGACCTGTTTGTCCTTTTGTTTTGCTGCCTTGCCAATCGCATTTAATATGGAAAACTCACAGCTGGATATCACCTGGCACCCTTCATTGTACCAGCTTTGGGCAGTTTGTTCCACATCCGGAGAGGTGATTTCAGTACCCAGATATCTGTATCGGATTGTTATCTGCTCTGCGCCGAGGCCTATTTCTTTAGCCGCCTCATTGGCACCCTGCACAAATCCGGATCCATACTGTATAGTGGAATTTTCCTTTTCTCCACCCATAAATCCCAGACTTGTAAAGCCTTCCCTTACTGCAGAATATCCCGCCAGATAGCCGGCCTGTTCTCTGGAAAACAATACCGCATGGGTATTGCCTCTTAGCTTCTCCTTTTCACTGTCTGCTGCATGGGGCACACCATCCAAGAGGACAAACTTGACACTTAAATCCGCTTTTTGCATATCGTAGACAGCTGTCTCGAGCTCTTTTCCCTGACAGATGATTACCTCAGCGCCGGACTTTAATGCTT
The DNA here is from genome assembly GCF_018866245.1 of Novisyntrophococcus fermenticellae. Lineage (GTDB taxonomy): Bacteria > Bacillota > Clostridia > Lachnospirales > Lachnospiraceae > Novisyntrophococcus > Novisyntrophococcus fermenticellae. Next base: position 163,993 of record NZ_CP076458.1, on the reverse strand, counting down.
TACTGATAGTTTCTTCATATCCCCTCGTGCTCTTTTCCTCTGAAGCAAAAGAATCATATGTTTTGTTATTCTTTTCTGCAAACTTTTTAACACCTGCAAGAGCAGAGTATTCGGATGTCTGTTCACTCATGCCCTGGGCATCTGTAATCAGTGCAATTTCTGTTTTGTTTTTATTTCCGCATCCTGACAACAGCATAATTCCCATTCCCGCCGCTACGATCGCATAACGAAAATAACGAGTACAAAACTCACAGAAATACGTGTGATTCTGTACTCGTATGTCCCTTTTTTTCTTATTTCTATATATATGCATGGTTTACCCCTTATAATTATGATGTAGGAGACCCAAACTCATGCGTTTCATGCCAGCATGAAACGCATGACCTTTTGACCCTGGTATCATAATTATAAGAGTATCTTACAAATAAAGAAAGGGTATAAATCTTAAATTTTTGTTTCAAATAAGTTTACATTGATTTACGCTCTGCTATCTCAGCCATCTTCGCTTCATTCAACCGGGTATCACCATGTACGCGGCTGTAGGACAGATAACCGTTCATACGGTCTATTTTTGTCAGATTACCGGAACCGCAGACAGGGCACACATCCATCTCAAGTTCCTCATGGCCGCAGTCGTCGCAGTAGGCAAGCGATAGATTGACTCCTTCATAAAAGCCCTTTTTCATAGCTCTTCGAACCAAAGAGCGGATTGCCGGACGATTATAACTTACTGGATAGCGGACATACTGGATTTTTCCACCGTTACAATATTCCCAGAAGCGTCCTTCCTTATCCTGCTTTTCAATAGGAGTCAGGTCTTCAGTCACATGACAGTGGAAACTGTTGCTGACATAGGGGCGGTCAGAGACATTATGTACAATTCCATATATCCTGCGGAATTGTTCTACCTGCAAGCCGCATAAGGACTCTGCAGGCGTTCCATAGATAGCGTAGAGAATTCCGTCAGCAGTTTTAAACTCTGCCACTTTGTCATTAATATGTTTAAGAACTTCCAGGGCAAATTCCCCATCCTCTGCAATGGATTTTCCATTATAAAGTTCCTGCAGTTCATTGAGTGCCGTGATGCCGAACGACGCTGTCATAGGTTTCAGAAGTGGCCTGATTTTATCTCCCGGCTTCAGGTTTCCACCGTAGAAACCACCTTCACAGTACCCCAGCGGATTGGTAGATGCCCGCATTTCACCCAGATAATCGTAGGTTCTGCGATGCAGATCCCGTATCATCTCCAGATAAAAACCCAGTACCTCGTAGAAGTCCTGATTCTCACTCCTGGATTTAGCAAGAATCATTGGCAAATGAAGTGATACTGCTCCGATATTAAACCTCCCGACAAAAACAGGTTTGTCATCTTCATCTGCTGGTTCCATCCCACCCCTCTCATACCAGGGACTTAAAAATGCACGGCAGCCCATAGGACTGATCACCCGTCCGTATTTCTGATACATGCTGGATATATATCCCTCTCCACTCATGGACAGCCAATCCGGATACATCGTCTTAGAAGAACACTCCACGCCGGCTTCAAAAACATCTTCACAGATACCACCCTGTCCGTGAATTACCTCGTCATATAAGAATACAATTTTAGGGAACAGTACCGGTTTCTTATGTCCTTCTTTCCCCTGTCCCCCTTGATGTACCTGCAAGAGTGAAACAGAAATCATCTTCTGGAACGGCTCAGTTCCGAGTCCCAGAGTTACTGTAACAAATGGATAATCTCCGCGCGAAGAGCCTACGGTATTCAGTTTGTATTCAATTCCCTGCCATCCCTGATCACAATCTCTTCTGACCTTATCTATCGCATATTCAATGGCTTTCTCTTCCCTGCCGGACCAGGACTCATCCGAATATTTCAGAAATTCATTTCTATATTTATCGTAGCTTCTCTTTGCATAAGGAGCCAGGATCTTATCCACCTCAGGCACTGTAAATCCGCCGTACTGCTGGGCGGCGGTGCTTAATATAATATCTCCCATGACATCAAAGGCCGTATCCAGTGTCTTGGGTTCATTATACCAGACATTCCCCATCTCAAACCCACCACGTAAAACATTTGCCACGTCAAACAGGCAGCAATTCATGGTATCCAGACGGGCTGACTGATCATGAATATAGATATATCCATCTTTACAAGCCTGAAGTTCATTCCTGTTCATAAAAAATTTTCTATACAGTTCTTTATTCAATTCATTAAAAATCAGGCTTCGTTTGGTCGCCACCAACGCACTGTCTGTGTTGGCATTACTCTTATCTCCAATGTAACGAATAGATTGACTTTTGGTATAGACTTCATCCATCATATGTATAAAGTCTACCTTGTAATTTCGATAGTCACGGTAGCTCTTGGCCACGGATGGATTAACCTTTTCCAGTGCTCCTTCTACGATGTTATGCATATCCGCAATCAGAATATCCTTCTTTCCCAGAGAGTTTGCATGCTCAGTCGCAAACTTACAGATAAAATCAATCTCCTCCTGAGAGAATGTATATAGAATCCGGTGGGCAGATTTATTTACCGCGCGAACAATCTTAGCGGCATCGAAAGGCTCTTTCGTTCCGTCTTTTTTTATAATACAAATCATACTGTCCTCCTGTTTTACAATATATTGTTCTTATTGATTTTCCCAATACAAGATATTGTATCACTTATCTATCAAAAAGAAAATCCCTTTATTGAGGGACATGCCCCATTCTCATTGGCGCACGCTTAAAACCACTTGAATTCTCCATCAAATACAATCTCGGCAGGTCCTGTCATGTACACGATATTTTCTCCTCTGTCCCAGGTAATCTGCAGAGTACCTCCCAGCAGCCGTACCTCAACCTGGTTTCCGTCCACCAAACGGTTCAAGATGGTTGCAACCGCAACCGCACATGCACCGGTGCCACAGGCCAGGGTTTCTCCCGATCCTCTTTCCCATACCCGCATCTGTACGGTATGCTTGTCCAAAACTTTGACAAACTCCGTATTTACCCGATCCGGAAAACGTTCATGATGTTCGAATTTCGGACCAAGCTTTTCAATATTCAGATTTTCCAAATCATCCATGTAGATTACAGCATGCGGATTTCCCATAGAAACGCAGGTCATTCGGTATTCTTTCCCATCCACTGATATAGGAGCGTTAATCAGCTCCTGCTCATCGGCCAACACCGGTATTTTTACAGTTTCCAGAATCGGCTCGCCCATATTTACCCGAATCTGTACCGCCTTTCCATCTTTTATGGTCAGCTCCAGATACTTGATACCACTTTTCGTATCCACACTGATTGAGGTTTTATCCGTCAGTCCGTATTCATAGACATACTTGGCCACACATCGAATCCCATTACCGCACATAGCTCCCCTGGAACCATCCGCATTGTACATTTCCATTTCAAAATCGGCCACATCGGAAGGCTTTATCAGAATCAGACCATCAGACCCGATTCCAAAATGCCGGTCGCTCACCAGCTTTGCCATCCGGGAGGGATTCTCAACGTTTTCTTCCATACAGTTCACATATACGTAATCATTGCCGCATCCATGCATCTTCGTAAATTTCATCTTTTTTCCTCATTTCTTTCCAGAGTAGTCAACCCGTCTGACATGATTTTACTATTTCACTGCAGAAAACACAAGTAAAAACCCACTGCTTTTTAACGACTCAAACAGTGGGTTCTCTCCTACTCTTCTTCTGATATCTGCCGTCCTTCGTGATCGATATAATAACTTTGCCGATACATCATCTGAGAAAGCGGTACAAGTTCATAGCCTTGTTTCTGCAGGTTGTCAATCAGGCTGTCAAGAGCCTTGGCGGTATACTTTGCGTCATTATGGCACAAAATTATGGAGCCATTATCCAAATGTTTATTCTGCGTTACAGTCTGTACGATAGAATCCACACCGTAGTCCTTCCAGTCCAAGCTGTCCACATCCCACTTAATACTGTAATAGCCGCAGCTTTTTGCACTCGCGATTACCTGATTATCATAATCCCCAAACGGCGCCCGGAATAAATACATCTCATGACCGGTCAGCTCTTTAACCTTGTTATGTAAACTCAATATCTCCTGCTGACACTGCATATCCGTCAACGGAATCATATTTCTATGACTTTCGGAAGAATTTCCCACATCGTGCCCTTCTTCATAGATACGCTTAACTTCCTCAGGATAACTGTCCACCCAATCTCCTGTCACAAAGAACGTAGCTTTTACCTGACGGGCAGACAATATATCCAGTATCTCCCGGGTATTTTCATTTCCCCATGTCAGGTCAAAGGTAAGTGACACCTGATGTTTTTCTGTTTCTACACAATATATGGGCAATTCCCGTTCTCCTACGGTACTCTTGCTTACGGTAATTGTTCCGGGCAGATATCTTACTGCATCCACGATACAGCTTGCTACCAGCAATACAGCAAACATTGCAAACGCAGCTTTTCTGATTGAGTAGTGAGATTTCTGATCCATGATCTTCCACTCTTTATACTGAAGTTATTACTATTCTATACCTTTACAGAATGTCCATATGTCAATTAAATACTATACCTCTTGACATACCTTTAAAATTCATTAAAATATTCTTATACTATACAAAAGAATGGAGGCTTTATTCTATGGAAAAGAAGGGATTTATCAGTGAATTTAAAGAATTCATCATGCGTGGAAACGTAATTGATCTGGCTGTCGGTGTTATTATTGGTGGTGCATTTCAAAAAATCGTAACATCTCTTGTTAACGACATTATCATGCCGGTAGTGACCAGGATAACCGGAGGTGTCAATTTCGAAAACTGGTTTATCGCTCTGGATGGAAATAAATACCGCACCCTTAAAGAGGCGTCAGATGCAGCGGCACCTACCTTGAACTATGGAGTGTTCATCACCGAAGTGATTCAGTTTGTAATTATGGCATTTGTAATCTTCCTGCTTGTAAAATTTATGAATCGGGTAGCAAGTCTTCGAAAAGTGGATACAAAGGAAGAACCGGCTGTTACCAAAATCTGTCCTTACTGTAAATCAGAGATTGATATAGAAGCTACTCGTTGTCCGCATTGTACTTCTATATTGGAAACGGAAGCGTCATCGGAAGTTTAATGCAGAAAGCCTGCCGCCGGCTGCTTCTCTTGCATACTTTGTCATATACATAAGTCATCCTGCCGGAATTTAAAAATCCGGCAGGAATTTACTTCCCACATTTTATTTCAGAAACTTCTTCATGGCATTTAACAGTTTCCCCATCTCCCCTCTGGTCCCAATCGATATCCTGAGATAATTATCTATTCGGGGTTTGGGAAAATATCTCACATAGATATGTTCTTTTTTCAATTCTTCGAATATTTCTTTTGCCGGCACGGATTTGTGAGATGCAAATATAAAATTGGCTTTGGAATCTTCGAATAGAAAGCCCAGTCCTTTTAGCTCATCCTTCACCCATTCTCTGGTTTCCATGAGATTCTTCAGATTTTTTTTGAAATATGCATCATCCTTTATCGCTTCTATCCCAAGCGCAAGCGCTGTTCTGTTCATCGTATATGAATTAACGGAATACTTGACATCATTCAGATAGCGAATCAGTTTTTCACTGCCGATTGCATATCCGATCCGCATGCCGGCCATGGAACGGGATTTCGAAAAAGTCTGAACAATTAAGAGATTTTCATATTTGTCGATAAAAGGCAGTGCCGATTCAGCTCCGAAATCAACATAGGCTTCGTCCACAATCACGACAACATCCGGATTATGTAACAGGATGGATTCAATAGCTTCCTGAGGAAGCTCAACGCCTGTAGGGGCATTCGGATTCGGAAATATGATACCCCCGTTTTTCCTGTTTTCACCAAAGTAGTCTGACGGTACAATTTGAAATTTCTCATCCAGCGGTATCTGCTGGTAAGGGATGCGAAACACATCTGCCCATACATCATAGAAAGAATACGTAATTTCCGGAAACAGGACAGGATCTTTTCCATTAAAAAATGTCATGAAAGCCATAGCCAGCACATCGTCTGAACCAACTCCTGTAAATACCTGGCTGCTCTTCACCTGATAGTATTGCGCTATACATTCAACCAGGCCGGCAGCCGTAGGATCCGGATACAATCTCAGCTCGTCCGCCTTCATTTCACGTAAAACACGCTGAACTCCCGGTGCAGGCGGATAGGGATTCTCGTTGGTATTTAACTTAACTATATCCCGCTCATTGGGCTGTTCACCCGGCACATACGGTGTCACTTTTCTTACAAGTTTCTCCCATTCTTTCATTTCATCTAATCCTTTCATAAATACCTACTGTAAATACATATTATGATATAGGGGGCAAAATCCTTTTAATTATAGCATTAATCTTTTAAAAATGATATACATATGGAGAATTATATGGCCAATCAAAAAATCGAAAATCTATTAAATCTTGCTCTCGAGGCTACTCCCGAAGAAAGACGGCGTTCATACAATTTGAATCTCGGATATGAAGCGGAACAAAATGCATGGGAAGTTATCGTTCGTTACCAGGGCGATATCAGTTTTCTGAGAGAAGAGGGAATTGTTGTTACCCCTCTGCTGGGAAACTATGCCATCCTGGTGATACCGACAGGACTGGTGGATACTGTCGCCATGCTTCCTCAAATCACTTATATGGAAAAACCCAAGCGCCTGAACTTTGCGACCTACCAGGGCCGGGCAATTTCCTGTATCAATCCCCTGCAGCAAGATCCCGTAAACGGATTATTCGGGAATGGAATCCTGGTGGCCTGTATAGATTCAGGGATTGATTACAAGCATCCAGACTTTCAGAATGATGACGGCACCACCCGGATTCTGCGCCTGTGGGATCAGACGATTTCCACAGGCCCACCGCCGGAGGGTTACAATATCGGCACTGAATATACAGACACGCAGATTAATGAGGCACTACAAGGTAATCCTTCCGCTGTACCCAGTTCCGATTACAGCGGACACGGAACCGCAGTTATGGGAATTGCTGCAGGCAATGGCCGGGCTTCCGGTGGTGTCAACGCCGGCGTGGCTACACAAAGTACACTGCTTGTGGTAAAACTCGGAACCCCTACCAGTACGGATTTTCCCCGTACGACCCAACTCATTCAAGGCATTGACTATGTAGTACGGCTCTCACTCTCCCTTCAGATGCCTCTGGCAATTAATTTAAGCTTTGGTAATAATTATGGCTCCCACAGCGGAGACTCCATTATGGAAACATATATCAATATGGTATCAGACCTGGGGCAGAATGTAATATGTATCGGAAGCGGCAATGAGGGAAACACCTCGCTTCACACAAGCGGAGTTTTAACGAATGATGCCACAGCAACGATTGAATTCAGTGTCGGGACATACGAACCCAACCTGAATGTTCAGCTTTGGAAATCCTATGTAGATGACTTTGACGTTTATCTCCAGCATCCCGGAGGTGCAGTGGCCGGCCCTGTTAATCCCATATCGGGAACACAGCGGTTTTCACTGCCGGGCGTATCCGTTCTGGTTTATTACGGCATGCCTTCCCCTTATGCCTTTACCCAGGAAATCTATTTTGATTTTCTGCCCTCAGGTACGAATTCCTATATTACCTCTGGTATCTGGTCCTTCCGTCTGGTACCTCATGATATCGTAGAAGGAGCCTACAACCTCTGGCTTCCCAGTGGCAGTTCCATAGGTACGAATACCAGATTCCTTACACCAACCGCAGACTCGACGCTGACTATTCCTTCCACTGCATTTCGGGCACTTACTGTCGGAGCTTATGACTCCCGTATCCAGACTTATGCTGATTTTTCCGGCCGGGGCTATACGAGAATACTTTCAACATTAAAGCCTGACCTTGTTGCCCCCGGAGTACGAATCAATGCGCCCAGTACGGGAACAGGCTCCTCCTACAGTGAAGTTACCGGAACATCGTTTGCAACACCTTTTGTAACGGGCAGCGCCGCTCTCATGATGGAATGGGGGATTCTAAAAGGGAATGACACATTTTTATATGGAGAGAAAGTAAAGGCCTACCTGCGAAAAGGTGCACGCAGTCTCCCGGGATTTAATGAATATCCGAATCCCCTGGTTGGATACGGGGCACTTTGCCTCAGAGACAGCCTTCCTCAATAAGAGCTTAAAAAAGTTACAGCTCAGCCTGCGAACTCGACTTCACATGGCTGAACTGTAATAACTTTTCTGAAATTTAATTTTATCATTGAATAACCCTGTAACTTATAAAGATGTTACCGGCGGCTGCAAACGCCTCTGTACTGTCATTCATTCCTTTAGGATAGATCTGCTGAGTTGCTATATCATACAGCCATGTATTATATTTGTCGTATCCTACCATTAATGCACTGGTCCCTTCCCCTGTCTTTACAACAACAGGATACCCTGCACTGACCTGATACAGCACGCTGGATAAGCTGCATCCGCTCAAGTTCATGACCGTATACTCATCACCCAACGCATTCTTGATTGTGGTTTCATCCAATGGAGCCTGAAGCAGCGATTCCGGTACCGTACTTATATCCAGTTTCATGGATTCGGACTGATTTCCCCGCTCCCAGATGTATTGCTGCTTTCGGTTCAATACCACACCCATATTCTGATCCGCTTCCAGTATGGCATCATTGATTTTTGTACTCACATTCAGAAGCTTTCCCTTTCCGTACACATAATACTGTTCTGTCTCCTGTTTCGGAACCTCGATTTTTAAGGTAGGGGTATTATCTTCTTCAATCAGCATCGTCTTCTGAACAAACAAATTTCGTGTTTTTCCTGTTTTTGTAAACTCAAGTCCCACCTGCGTGCCTTTTCTCTTACTGACACTCAGCTTCGTGGTTACTGTCTCTTCACGGTCCATAAGGTTGTTCATAATATGGTCATCCGGTACCGGGATAAACGTATCCTGATCCTTTTGGGCCCGTATCAGTTCTATAAGACCCTCCTGAATATTAACCTGCGTTACATAAACCCCATCCTGCTGGTATTCTTTTATAACCTCACCGGTAAAATTCTGTATGCATAGTTTATTCATGGCAAATGTAACATTACCCGCCGTATCACTTAAGATATCCGCATCATTCGCCAGGCCATAGATCAAATCCTCATTAATAAAACCCAGGGCCTTAACTTTCTGTCCTTCCGGAGCCGAGACCTGTAGTACCTCTCCTGTCTCAAGACTCATGGCAGTGATATGCGTGGAATTGTTTTCATCCATCTCCTCCATCCAGGCCACTGATGCCTGGCTTTTTGATATCACAAAACAGTCAGATGAAATATTGTCTTTTACGATCTTATAGCTGCCGCTTGCAAGATCCACCTGGTAGAGGTTCCCTTCGATAAAAAGGTACAGCTGATCCTTCTTACTGACATAGGACAGCACAGACAGATTCTGCTTTAAGAACTCGTAGGAATTGCTGCTTGGAATAAATAATTCCTCCTGTGTCACATTCCTCTCTGCATAATAATGATATACCGCGCTTCCCACCATCCCTTCATGGGCATCCGCATTCATATAACCATATACGACAAAGGCAATGTCCCCTGCCTCAGATACACGGACAATTTTAATATCATGTTCTGTATTTTCAGCCCTTTCATCGGTCTCTTTCGTATTACGAAAGCCAAAAATCTTTGTGCACTTATTGGCACTCCTGTTATAGGACCAGAGATCTCCATCTACTACAAAGGCCACAATATCGGCGTTCTTATTACTCACATATTGCACATCTCTGTTCACCACCCCAAGGCTTATTCCCTGACTGGTAAGCACAGGCAGCTCTGCATCAAAAATCTGAGTCGCGCTTCTTTCGAAATCCAGCAGTACAACACGCGACTGAGAATAACGCATCCGATAGAATTCACTGACGCTGTAATACTCGGTATTTCCGTCTGTATCCTTGGCACTGATAATATACTCCTGAGCAATGCTGGCAGTAGTTTCATTAAAATCCTTAATAACCGGAACCGCCCTTTTTACAATTTCCGGTGACAGACTTCCCCAGGTCAATTGATCAAAGCTTGAATGTATTGTAACCTTATTAAAACTGCTGTTCGATGCTGTGTTATCCGGCTCAATGTATGCGGTCAGGTCACTGGCGGACTCTTTGTTTATACACCTCTCATAAAAATCCTGCACAAATTCCAGGTATGTACCGATATTGATTCCTGATCTTTGTATAATTCTTGTGTAGTAGTAGACGGGCGCAGCCTCTCCCTCCAGATTAACCGTAAAGCGCAGCAGATATTCCTGATTCATCAAAATAGGTGTGTCCAGCCGGAACGTAGCCTCCTTTAGGCTGTCCTTGTCCTCAAGGCTTTTTACCTTCGCATTGCCCACAAGTTCTAAGCCATCTGCAGATGTTACTTCATAGGCAACACTGCTGATTTCTTTTCCATAAGGATTTATCTGTAAGGTTAACTCCCTGTCTGCAGTGAGCGGTGTAAGGCTTCCCCGCATGGAGGTCCCATCCATCTGCTGACGGTATCCAAACATTCTGTTAACCGATATATGATCGATTCCAATATAGGCCACCGGTAGTGCCGGTGTTTCAAAATCTCTTGTATTAACTACTTTTTCTCTATTAAAAAAAACCGAAAATCCTGCCATAGATGCGGCAAAAATGGCCAGAAGTACGAAAACTTTTATGACTCCCTTCTTCATCAAATGTCTCCCCTGAACTTTTATCAATAACCGTTGTTAATTATTTCCCCCTGATTTTATGTCAACTTAGAAATTGACAGCATTGTACTTAATCTATTGTAATCGCTTTCCGTTCAGAGGGCAACAGTAAAATAAATAATTTAAGATTTTTAAAGGTTTTGTAAAAAAGGCATTACATTTCCAGAGTCAGTATAAAACAGACCGGATTTCAGGTCTCTTTCATGCTGACTCCGTTGCCTGAAATCAATAATAGTAATTACGGCGGTGACGATGCCTGCATCTTCTGCAAAACATTTCATTAAATAACAGAACCCCGATCAAATCCCTTACTTCATTACTTCTGTTCCTATGCATGGCCTGTATAGGGGCATCATCCTGACCTTCCTGATCATAATAGCGGTCCTCAACTTTCCGGCAAAGATTCTCCATCATCAATTTATCCGGATACTCATCAAACATCATGCTCCCATCATACTCCATTCTATCACATTCCTGCATCACCAATTCCTGTATTCTGGCTGCATGACTGGAATAATATGTCTGCATCTTTCGCATGTCCTTTTCACGCTCCTGCTGCTGATACATTTCATGGCAAAATGGAGCTTCAGCCCCTGGAAACGCAGACTCCTTCAAACCCATACTCCTGCTCCTAATTCTCATGTTTCTATACTATATGCATCTTCATCATATTCTGGTACAGCGTAAATCCCCCTTGTCAAATCTGTAAAAACGTAATAGAATCAAGGATAGATAGCAATTTTCAGTTTACATAAAGGAGATTACAGATGTACGGACTTAATAGTTTTTATTCGCTATGGGATAGCTCGGGAGGATTTCTGAAAGAATTCTATACTGCCTATAGCTCTTACTTTCTTAAGGGAGCCCTTGTTCTTGCATTACTAAACTGCTTCTTTGGATACAAGCTTCGCAAACTCTGGAGCTGCATCTTCGGTTTACTCCTGGGCATGGCAGCAGGGTTCGCAGCAGGACTTTACCTCAATCTTCCTGAGAAAATAATATGGGCTGCCGTTGTCGCAGCAGGACTTATCTTTACCGCACTGGCTTTCCTCCTTTACCGCATAGGGATGTTTTTCCTGTGCATCGGTGTTGTAATCATGACCTTATTCCAGTTATTCCCTATACCAACCTTCAGTACAATCTGTGGTTTTGTAGTCTTTGGGGTAGTGATTGGTTTTTTGGCTATTATAAAAGAACACACCGTCGTTATCTGTATTACCTCCATATGCGGTGGAATCGCTTCAGCCAAACTGATTATGCAGATTATTTCAAATTCAAGTACTGTATTAACAATTTTTCTGGCCGCCGCCCTCTCTGCCTTGGGTCTTGTCTTACAGTTTAAACCTTGGAAGAAAAAAGGCTACTGGAAAAAGAAGGAGGCAAAAAGTGCCCGGAAACGTAAAGAAAAAAAGGGTAAGACTCTTCTTGGGAAACATAAAGCTTCCAAAAAGAAAACAAAAAGAATACCCGGCAGAAAAACTCATGAAACGGGATACCAGGATCAAAAGCAGAAAAAACAGAGAACAAGCCCGGAGACCGGCGGCAACACAGTTGTCAAAAAATACCCCGATTCCATCCCTCTAAATCAAAGCAGCACATTACCGGCTGATCGGGCAGGCGACGACTCCTATACAGTAGATTTATCTGATATACGCTCGGAAATATCCAAAGAGGTACAGGATTTCTATAAAGAACAGCATAAGAGTGAATAAGAATAAGAGCATGCTTAACCAGGCATGCTCTCTGTTGTGGTATCATTTATATAAGTATTGCTGATTCTCCGGCAGATCAATATTGGATTTTTCAATCCATTGATAGCCCGAGCTGATATATGGATCTACGGGGAGATGAGCTGCCAGGCGGGCTGCTGCTACCATAGACGCATATCCCATACCATACGGATTCTGGCAAATCATGCCGTACTCTTTTCCTGCTGCAACCGCATCCATCTGTATCTGCCCGGAATCGAACCCAATTACCTGAACTTTTGTATTTTCTTCTGTCTGCAAAGCTTCCAGCGTTTTATTCGTCATACCTTCATTCGTACAAAAATATCCGGCCAATTTCATATGCTCTTTCAGCACCCCTGAAACCATATCATGCACCGTCTTCTCTTCATTCTCATAAGATGTGTCCACAATTGTAATATCCGGATGATTCTTCTGAATCTCGTCCGTGAACCCGGCAACGCGGTCCATACTGCTCTGTGCACTTTGTTGATGCGCCATAATCGCTATTTCACCAGAACCGCCGATAGCCTCACTCATCTTCCTCGCAGCTTCCTCACCGGCAGTATAGTTATTCGTAGCACATGCAGCTGAAATCAAATCATTCTGCACACCCGAGTCAATAATCACAACCGGTATTCCATTCTCAGCCGCAGTCTCCAGCTGCGCATCACAGGACTGCATATCAATAGCAGAAAGGCACAGCACCGATGGATTTTCCGCTAATACGGCATCTATGGTATTGATCTGAGCATCTACATCTGAATTGTCACCCGGCCCTTCAAACGTAATGCGAACCTTATCAGCCCCTGTGTAGCCCAGTTCTTCGTTCAATGCTTTAATAGCCCTCTGTGCACCTTTTTTTACATTCGTCCAATAAGTAGAATCCAATCCTTTCGCAACCACGGCTATGTAAGTTCCACGCTCCACCGGAATATCTTTCATCGTTGTATAGTCGGCTGTCAATTCCTGAGAGTTAGATAAGGTAACTTCAATATCAGCCTCTTTTGTTGGTATAGGTGTGGGTGTGTCTGTCTCTGTGGGTGCAGGAGTTACCGTGACTATCGGCTCTTTTGATGTTTCCACTTGTGCCTTATCCTCACTGCTACATCCTGAAATACAGATTACCAGAAGAAGTATTGATAACCCTGTAATTCTTAAGCACTTCATCTATTTTCTTCCTTTCTGCCTGAAAATCTCTTTTGTAATTTTATCAGCCATGTTTCCGGCCGTCTCACATCTGTATTTTTCCTACAGCAATATTATACACGAACAAAAAAAATAGTCCATATAACTTTATATGGATTTTTATGATTTTTTTCTAAAGATTTCGTTAATCTTGAATATGAAATCTATAAAACAAAGGGTTTTCCGGTGTAGATTCATACATCAGAGTATGTCCGGATGTGGGATGCCGAAAAGTAAGTCTATAAGCACATAAGGCCAGACTTTCCTTCTCATTATAACTCATATTATATTTTCTGTCTCCACATAAAGGCATTCCTGCATGGGACATCTGAACTCTGATCTGGTGACGCCGGCCCGTCTTTAATATGATTTGAACCAAAGCCGTCCCATATAACTCATCCTTTTCTAATACACGGTATTCCAGTTCAGCCCTCTTACTGCCGGGATCATCCTTTTTTACTACCCTTGAAATATTAGATCTGCTATTCTCCAGCAGATAATCAACCAATATCCCATTAGATATCTCCGGCTGATGCTGCACAATTGCAAGATATTCTTTCTTCATCTGCCCTTTTTGCATCTGGTCGTTCAATATCCTTGCAGATTTCTGATTCTTTGCAAACACAAGAATTCCTTCCACTGGCTGGTCAAGTCGGTGAATCACTCCCAGATATGGTATTCTTCTTGCATTACTATCTTCCTTAGCTGCAAGGTAATTCAAAAGCAAATGTTCCAGATCCATCTGCCCTGTTCTTGCATGCTGTACCGGAATTCCAGCCATTTTTTTTATCACCATTATATCTTTATCTTCATAAAAAATATCTTTTTCACTAAAATTCATCCATTCCACCAATTGCCTATATTCATAAAAACCAACTCTATGAATAATTAGTATGACGCAGTTTTTTTAATTTGTCAACTCATACATAACAACAGCCGCCATATCCAAAAAATAATTGATATGACGGCTGTCAAAGGTTTCCTTTATTCAATTTTTTTACTCTCTTCTTTCTTAGTCTTATTTAATACCTTTCAAGTTTAATTAATTACATTTATCCTTTCTGTAATAATTCCCTGCATCATAAACATTCAACCTGCAAAACGATGCTTACTTAGAAATCTTGTGTCTATCTATATTGATAAGTAAGAGTTTCTGTATAATAAATAAGCGGATATATTATACTTCCAGATGAAATATCCATATTTCCTCTCAGTGAAGATAAAAACTAAACAAACAATTAAGGGCAATTATCTTTACTCTTTATCTATCTACACTTTCAATTCCAATGGCTGACCTTCTGTTTTCATCCATTCCTTTACATGAATGAAAATCTCTTCTTATCGTGGTGTATATTCAATACAAGTGTCAGCATAGACTACCTTTTATCTTTCATATCCTCTTTTGGATTATCGCGCCTTAGCTGATAAAAGGTTTTTCTTACAGGGAACCGCCAGACAACACCACTCTTGTATTGATCGTTGATTCAACATCTGCATGTCCCAATGGAATGCACCTCCTTTACCTTCTCTCCTCCCTTCTTCCTCTTAAAGTACTTTTATATAGTTTTCTCGTCACCATATAAATCATGTAAGATTCTGGAAGGTTTGATAAAACCTGTTTTGTCTTTTGTTAACTGTATAATACCATATAGTTTGTATTATGTCAATACATTTATTTGGTTTTTCCTCTATTATTTTTCTTCTTTGCAATCAATTAAATTTATTTAGTTTAATTCCACAATCAATTTATATTGTCAGAATATTCTTACTATTTCTCATGTAAATACAGCAGGCAATCTTATAGATTACCTGCCATTTAAAATAACCTGTGTGAAGTCTTCGATTATTCAGCCCTGTAGTAATTAATCAGACATCCTTTCAAAATAATTTCACGCTCATTATCTGTCAGGTCACCTAATTTCATCTCAAAAGGCGTAAGTTTATCTGAAACCTTATATGCGATGATGACGTCTGCTTTTTCTCTTACCGCTTTATAAATTTCAGGTACAAAAAGATAATCCCCATTCTTAAAAGGCAGACTCCCGGGGGAAACCAGGAATGGCAGCATACCCCAGTTAATCAGGTTGGAGCGATATCTTTTTGTTGCATATTCATTTGCAATATTCGCCCATCCCCCAAGTACCTTCTGGCAGGAAGCAGCCTGCTCCCTTGCAGAACCATCCCCTGGCTTCACAGCAAAAATTGTAGAACCTATCCCCATACTTTCCATCTTCACATCTGGATAGAATTTAGAAATCACATCCATCACCGTTTTTAATTCCGGCAGTTCCTCTACCGGATTATTTCCATCCCGAAGGGCCTCTTGGGCTGCTTTCACTTCTTTCGCCCGGCCCACATAAGCGGGGTCTTTTCTGGAGAGCGTAAACTCCGCTAATCCAAGCGGATTGGAGCGAAAGGATGAGGTTTCTCCGGAAGGTATTAATTCATCGGTTGTCGTAACAGGATCATGGATTTCTGATACTACCTTCAAAATCAGATTTTCCGGAAGAGATGACATCTCGGGCCAGTCTTTTATATTCGGACCAAATTGAATTTCGACCGACGGGTCTGCCTTGCCCTTACTGTCAAACACTCTGTTTGCATAGATATTTTTGTCAAAATGATATACCGGATGCGTATACTCACCGGCAAACTCTGTTGCCGGAGTCAAATAGCCTTTGTTGGCTGCTGTTGCAGCAATAGAACGGGCATCCATCAGTGCAACCGAAGATATCTGTCCGTTCTGAATCTTGGATCCTTCCCTGTTCGGGAAATTTCTTGTTGAATGCCGGATACTGAATGCATTGTTAGCAGGTGTGTCTCCTGCCCCAAAACAGGGGCCGCAGAACGCTGTCTTTACAACAGCTCCTGTTTCCAAAAGCGTTGCCAAAGTACCATTCTTAGCTAATTTCATGTAAATGGGCGTGCTTGCGGGATATACGCTGAGTGTAAATGCATCAGATCCTGTACTATGCCCCCTCAATATGTCAGCAGCGTCACAGATATTCTCAAATCCGCCTCCTGCACAGCCTGCAATAATTCCCTGTTCCACATACAATCTGCCATTTCGCACTTTGTCTTTCAGATGGAATGATACTTTACCATCCAGGCTTACCTGGGCTTTCTTCTCAACATCCTCTAAGATATCCGTCAGGTTTGCATTCAACTCTTCTATGGTATAGGTATTGCTGGGATGAAATGGCATGGCTATCATGGGTTTTACTTTATCAAGTTCCACTGTAATCATCCCATCATAATATGAAATCTCTCCGGGATTCAACTCCTTATACTCTGCAGTTCTTCCATGGATATCATAGTATTCCCTGATTTTATCGTCAGTCTTCCAGATAGAGGAAAGGCAAGTAGTTTCCGTCGTCATAACATCTATGCCGATCCGATAGTCAGCACTTAGGTTTGCAACTCCCGGACCCACAAACTCCATAACCTTATTTTTTACATATCCATTGTTAAATACCTCACCAATAATGGCCAATGCAATATCCTGAGGCCCTACACCCGGCTGAGGTTTTCCGGTCATATAAACTCCCACTACCTCCGGCATAGCTATATCGTAGGTTTTATTCAGCAGCTGCTTTACCAGCTCAGGACCGCCTTCCCCCATAGCCATGGTGCCAAGAGCACCATATCGGGTATGGGAGTCAGATCCCAAAATCATCTTTCCTCCCCCGGCCATCATCTCACGGGCAAATTGATGAATAACAGCCTGATGAGGAGGCACATAAACTCCTCCATACTTCTTTGCACAGGTAAGTCCAAACATATGATCGTCTTCATTAATCGTTCCACCTACGGCACAAAGCGAATTATGGCAGTTCGTCAACACATAAGGTATGGGAAACTTCTCCAAACCCGATGCACGGGCAGTCTGAATAATGCCCACAAAGGTAATATCGTGAGAAGCCAGTTCATCAAATTTGATACGCAGATTCTTCATATCATCAGAGGTATTATGGTCTTTTAAAATTCTATATGCAATGGTATTCCTGGAAGCCTCCTCTTTTATGGCACCCTTACCGGTCAGAGATTTGAGCTTTGCCTGGGCTTCATAATCGTCAGCAATCAGATGTTCCCCGTGCACCAGATAAGCACCGCTACCCATCAATTGAATCATCTTTTATCCTCCGTTATTTCTGTGGTAGTGTCAAATAACTACCTTGTTTTATTGTTCTAAACCTTGATTTTATGGGAGTTTGCAATAAAAAGAGCAATGACCTCCCTTTTTTGGTATAATGTCCTCGACGAAAACTCCAAAATACCTGAAAGGATTTCATTGCTCATGGACATTATACTTTATTTACTTCAACTTATTCAATACCAACATAAACAAATCTGCTACCTTATTAACTTTATCTGTAGATTCATCCCGCTCAAGCAGTGGGCTTTTGATGATTCCCATTCTCCAAAGTACCAGAAATTCAAGATTGATGAGCTTCCCAAAATCATATCCTACAAGCAGGACTGGAACTGGAAGGATCTCATCGCTTATTACCAGCAGCGCTACCACAAAACTATACGCCCTGTATTTCGCCGGGTGGAGTGTGATATTCCAAAACACTGTACCTGCCCTGCATGTGATGCCCCTGTGGACTATCTCATGTGGAATGATGGCAAGAAGAAAAGCCAGGTTCTGTGTAAGGTCTGTCAAACGCATTTTTCTCCCACTAAGGAGAACCGTTTTTCCAAAACCTCCGTCCTGAAGTGCCCTCATTGCAATCACAGCCTTGTTCACAAGAAAGACCGCAAACACTTTATCATCCATAAATGTGTGAATCCTAAATGCCCTTATTATCTGCACAACCTCAAAAAGGTTGATAAAAAGCATCTGGATGAGGACTATGGCAAAAACAAATATAAGCTCCATTACATCTACCGCGAATTCACGATGGATTTCTTTAAGCTGGACTTAAACTCTCTGCCAAAGAATGCCTCATCTCTTAAATTCACTAAGTTCGATTCCAATACGATGTCTCTGTGCCTGACTCTTCATGTGAACCTTGGTCTCTCTCTTCGAAAAACCAAACAAGCTCTCAAAGACCTCTATGGGATCGGCATCTCCCACCAAAGTATTGCCAACTACTGTAAATCAGCCGCTATGTGTATCAAGCCTTTCGTTGACAACTATGATTACGGAACCGACAAAGTATTTACTGCCGATGAGACCTATATCAAAATCCGTGGCATCAAAGCTTATATCTGGTTCATCATGGATGTTGCCAGCCGTTCCATTATTGGTTACCAGGTATCTGATAACCGTGGAGTCGGTCCCTGCATTCTTGCCATGCGAATGGCTTTCAGGCATCTGAAGGAACTTCCGCAGCACTTTAAATTCATTGCTGACGGTTATAGTGCCTATCCTCTGGCTGCCCAACAGTTTTTCCATGAGTTTGGAGAAAAATTTAAGTTCGATATTACCCAGGTAATTGGACTTACCAACGACGATGAAGTATCAAAAGAATTCCGACCATACAAACAGATGATTGAAAGGCTCAACCGTACATACAAGGCTTCTTACAGACCTACCAACGGTTTTGATAACATCGACGGTGCCAACTATGATTTAGCTCTGTGGGTAGCTTATTACAACTTTCTCCGTCCTCACAAACACAACAACTATAAGATTCTTAATGATGTTGAACTGCTTAAAGGTGCCGGGAATATGCCAGGTAAATGGCAGCTCCTTATCTTCCTTGGCCAGCAGACAATTCTAAATATGCAAAATCAAGCAACTGCCTAAAGGGTGCGGAACCGTTGTCAAGAAAACCGTGGAATACCACAGTGCACCGCACGAGGATATGCCGCGAAAGTTTCTTGACATAAGGTTCACGGATTATCCTGTTCTAGCAGAAAAGGGGCAACTGCGCCCTTTTCCTGCCTTCCGGCGAGGATGGGTTCGGGCAAAGCCCGTATCGGGTCAAGGGACTGGTCCCTTGCGGGTACTTAGGGCAGTGCCCTAAGCCCTCGGAGAGCTATTCGCTATCAATATCTACAGTTTTCAAGGTTCGTTTGAGCCTCTTTTTTGACTCGGTTTTCTCATAAATCATTTGACACTACCATTTCTGTCTTTTATTTACTCATTCGCTTTCATATATTTCATATAGCTTACAACCATCATCGCTATTTTGAACGTCAGTGCATCGTCAAATACTCTGATATCCAGACCCGTGCTTTTCTGCAGTTTCTCCAGACGATATACCAATGTATTACGGTGCACGTATAGCTGCCGGGAGGTTTCCGATACATTCAGGCTGTTTTCAAAAAACTTATTAATGGTAACAAGCGTCTCCTCATCAAATGTATCCGGAAGATCTTCTCCAAAAACTTCCCTCATAAACATTTCGCATAGTGGAACCGGGAGTTGATAGATCAAACGACCAATCCCAAGACGGCTATATGGAACAATGTTCTTCTCTGCATAAAATATCTTACCTACTTCGAGCGCCATCTTCGCCTCTTTATAGGATTTTGATACATCCTTGATCTCCGTCACCGGATTTCCATAAGATACACGAACCTGTGACATGGCTTCTGCATTCAGCATGTCCACCAGCATGTGCGCTGTCTGCTCCATTTCAGCCTCATCATCCGTATCTTTTATCTCCTTGACGATTATAATGCTGTGTTCCTCAACTGCAGTAATAAAGTCTTTTGGCCGGGAAGCAAACAGGGTTTTTACTGTTTCCATGGCCCCGAGATCCTTCTCCGTCTTTGTCTCAATCATATACACTACTCTTCGGGCTTCCGTATCGATTCGCAGCTTTTTTGCACGATTATATACGTCAACCAAAAGCAGATTGTCCAGCAGCAGGTTCTGAACAAAGTTATTCTTATCCAGGCGCTCTTTATATGCAATAATAAGATTCTGAATCTGACATACAGCTACCTTTCCAATCATGTATGCGTCATCACTGCTTCCCTTCGCTACCAGAACATACTCCACATTCTGGTTATCATTCACCTTAAAAAAATGATAATCCTGAACCACCTGGCTGTCTGCTGCCGAATTTACAAAAGAACTGATACTGTCCGGATTCACTTCATTATCCGGAAATGTGGTGACGATGGTACTCCCATCCGTATTCATCACACACAGATCAATCCTCGTTATATTTCTCAATTCATCTATAGTTTTTTGTAAAACCTGACTTGTAATCAAAACAGTCACTTCCTTTCCATGAATCTATTTTTAGTTTTCAAAAGAACTAACATAAATATACAGTATTTTTTGTAAATTGGCAAATCATTTTTGTTATCGGACTGACAACTGAACTGTGACCCATAGAAAAGAGACAGCCACAAAATTCTGCAGCTGTCTCGGTTGTCTTTCAAACATATTCAAGTTGTTTAATTTCGTCTATACTAGTTTGTAATTGTAAGTTCCGTCTCTTTATCAAACAGATGTACTTTTTCCATATCCAAAGCGAATTTAACCGAATCGCCTGTTCTGGCTGTCGTACGGGGATCAACACGAGCCGTCATCGGGAATTCTTCGATGTCAAAATACAGATAAACTTCTGCACCTAATAACTCATACACGTTGATTTTAGCTTCAATCACGCTATCTTTGGATGTCTCAATCATCATCTGAGAATCGCTGACATTTTCAGGGCGAATTCCCATAACAATTGTCTTTCCATCATATCCGCCATCAATTACCGCTTTTGCCTTCGAAGCCGGGAGCTTTAATGTATACTTGCCAACAGTCAGTGTCACATCACTTCCGTTAACTTTCACTTTTGCATCCATAAGGTTCATCTGAGGAGAACCGATGAATCCCGCAACAAATAAGTTACCTGGTCCGTTGTAAAGGTTCTGTGGAGTGTCAACCTGCTGTACAACACCGTCTTTCATAACGACAATTCTTGTACCAAGCGTCATAGCCTCAGTCTGATCATGTGTTACATATATAATTGTAGCTCCCAGTCTTTCATGCAGCTTGGAAATCTCAGTACGCATCTGAACACGAAGCTTTGCATCCAGGTTTGACAGCGGCTCGTCCATAAGGAATACTTTCGGATCACGGACAATGGCACGTCCCATAGCAACACGCTGTCTTTGACCACCGGAAAGCGCTTTAGGCTTACGGTCTAACAATTTCTCCAGATCAAGAATCTTAGCTGCCTCACGAACCTGTTTATCAATCTGATCTTTTGGAACTTTTCTCAATTTCAAGCCGAAAGCCATGTTGTCATATACAGTCATGTGGGGGTACAGCGCATAGTTCTGGAAAACCATTGCAATATCCCTGTCTTTTGGCTCTACATCGTTCATAACTTTATCACCGATTTTTAAGGTTCCGTCAGAAATCTCCTCAAGCCCTGCAATCATACGAAGGGTCGTAGATTTACCACATCCTGAAGGTCCTACAAAGATAACAAATTCTTTGTCTTCGATGTCAAGATTAAAGTCTTTAACCGCTTCAAATCCATTGGGGTATTTCTTACAAATGTGCTGTAATGATAAGCTTGCCATTTTCCATTTCCTCCTAAACTTCTACGGGTCTTTCACCCAATCTTTTCTTCTGCTACCAGTATACATAAATGCTCTTTCATGTACCATGCCATTATTAAACAAATTTTGTCAGACACCTTTGTAAAATCTGATTATCATGTACTTTGCCCATATTTACTTCTGACACATTGAACAAACAATCCTGTTTTTCGTATGCAGATTGACGAATCCTTTTTTTATAGTTTATTCATTTGCATTTTTCCCTGTTTTTCGTTATACTTTTCTATATGGTTTTTATCCGCCTCCGATTTGGGAACGGATAATCTTACAAATTATTAAGAGAAAAGAGGCAAAAAACTATGGGCTTAGGTGGAATTTTCAGTATTGACAGCAAATTTTCCCAGGTCATGAGCAGACTATTTGATCTGATGATACTGAACCTTATTTTTATTGTGACGTCCATTCCCATTGTGACGATTGGGGCGAATATCACAGCTATGTATTATGTTACGATTAAGATGGTACGCAACGAAGATTCTTATACATTTAAAAGCTATTTTAAGTCTTTTAAAGAAAACTTCAGGCAGTCAACGATCATCTGGCTGATTCTTCTGGCCGCCGGCCTGTTTTTGACGTGGGATATCTATCTTGTTAATAACGTCATGACCGGTGCGGTTACGAATATTAAATATGTTTTTTATTTTGTATTGCTGATATACGTATTTATCCTGTTATATGTATTTCCATCCCAAAGCAGGTTCTACAACACAATTAAACACACGCTTTTAAATTCTTTGTTGTTTTCCATACGTCATCTGCCCTATACGCTTCTGATGCTTGCAGTGATTGTGGGACCACCTCTGATTTGTCTGTTTGCATCGGGTACTGTATTTTCTTTTTATATTCTGTTTTTGTTTTTGTTTGGTTTTTCTGCTGTGGCATATGTAAACTCTATCTTTCTGAATAAGATTTTTAGGAATTATATGCCGCCCGAAGAAGCGGAACAGACTGAGCAGGATGTAATTGCACATATGGATGAATTAGAACAACTGGAACGGGAAAATCCAGAAGATACAGACTCGCAAAACATCATAAAATAAGTATTTTGGCCGGATGTGATTCAGCGTTGGATTGCATCCGGTCTTTTACAATTCAACCATCAGCTGAGTTACATTGTTCTTGATAAACTGTAACATCAAGTTCATATTAAACGGACATCAGGCATAAAGTGTAATAAAGTTTTTTAAAAAATGAACTAGGAGATTTATATGGACAAAATCCTGGATGAACAATACATTGATCTGATCGTCGACAATGCTACTATATCCCCAACAGAACTTCGTGAAAATATAACCCCTATTAATGAACGTGAATCTATTCTTCATGTGCGTTCAGAAAATCCAGACATGTGCATGCTCGGCAGATACCCGTATCATTCCTTTCCTTCTATCTTTACTTTAGCATCCCTGGTCAGTCTGGAAGCATCCGGGGTACGAAGCCTTCAGTTAAATCCCTATCTGGCTCTGTATGGGCAGGGGGTGCTTGTAGGGATCATAGATACAGGAATAGACTATCAGCATCCGGCTTTCATAAATAATGACCGAACTACACGTATTGTTTCAATCTGGGATCAGACAATTCAGGACGGAACCCCGCCCCAGGGGTTTACTTACGGTACGGAGTACACTTCGGAGGTTATCGATATTGCTCTTCAAAATGAAAATCCGCTTTCGGTTGTACCCTCTACCGACGTAAACGGTCATGGAACGGCGATTGCCAGTGTCCTGGCCGGGAATACAGATGCTGCAAACTCTTTCAGCGGCGTAGTTCCCCAGTCCAGACTGGTTGTTGTCAAGTTAAAAGAGGCCAAGCAGAACCTTAGGAAATTGTTTTTAGTTCCTTCAACAGCTACCTGCTACCAGGAATCCGACATCATGCTGGCAACCCGATATATTCTGGAGGTTTCCCGATCGTTAAATCAACCCCTCTCTCTCTGTATTGCACTGGCATGCAGTCAGTCCGGGCACAGCGGGGAGGGCTCCACCAGTACATATCTCGATTATCTGGCGAAGAATCCCTGGATCGGCATAACCTCTGCAGCAGGCAATGAAGGAAATGCCCGCCGCCATTACTTCGCCAACGTAACCGCCGCCCCTTTTACTAATGAATTTGAATTGCGGATCAGCAGTCTGGATTCCATGTTTTCCATGGAAATCTGGACTTCTTCTACAGGAAGCCTGACCCTGGAAATTGTCTCTCCCACGGGCGAATCCACACAGCTCATCTATCCCAGGCTGAGAGACTGTGTAAGTCATGAGTTTCTTCTGTCATCCAGTATCGTCTGGGTGAATAACATTCTTCTGGAACAAGAGTCCGGCAATCAGTGTATTCTGGTCCGCATGCGGAATCCACTGGAAGGCATCTGGATTTTCAAGGTACAAAATTTAAGCACTGAGAGTTTTACGTTCCATTCATGGCTTCCCTCGGGAGACCTGATTTCAAAGGAGACTTTTTTTCTGCAGTCCTCCCCGGAAACCACAATCACAGCTCCGGGAAATGCACAGAATGTTCTGACCATCTCCGCTTATAATCAGGACAGTAACAGTATATTAATCGAATCCGGCAGAGGATATACCAGTATTGGGCTGGTAAAACCGGACCTTGCGGCCCCCGGCTATCAGCTTACGTGCGCAAATCTTGTGGGCGGTTATGGCTCTTATACAGGTACAGGTGCCGCTGCTGCCCACTCGGCCGGTATTGTAGCCATGCTTCTCGAATGGGGGGTTATAAGAGGAAATTATTCACAGATAACAGGACGGGATATTAATAGAATGCTTATACGTGGTGCAAACCGGGCCGACACTACCACATATCCCAACAATATCTGGGGATTTGGGAGAATTGATATCAATGGTGTATTTCAGAAAATGACTATCTGACTGTTATAGATTCAGTTACTATCAGCCATGCTTTATTTTTTGCGCATGGCTGAATGGTAACCGCATATTCGATTTAATCATCCATCTCTTTTTCCGCTGTATCAGATTGTTCATAAACCTCTTCAAACATCAAAGTAACTTTAAACAGATCTCCATCCAGATAGATATCAAAGGATCCATGCTGGAGTCTGGTCAGGTTTTGGGCAATTGACAGGCCCAGGCCACTTCCTTCTGTACTTCTGGAGACATCCCCTCTGATAAAACGTTCCGTCAGTTCCCTGGCTTCAATATTCAGGGGATTTTCCGATACATTCTTTATGGTAAAAAATACCTTGCCATTCAACCTTCCGGTTTCTATATAGACACGGGTCCCAGGCATCGCATACTTAACCACATTAACATAAAGATTCTCCAGCACTCTCCACATGCGCCGTCCATCAGCTGATATACATAAGAATTCACCCGACAGTTTCGTCACCATACTTAAGTTACGTCCGTTAAATCTTTCATCAAATTCACCATTCATTTGCTGAACCAGTTCATTAATATTCAATGTTATAAATTCCAGCCGGATGTTCCCGGAGCTTACCTTCGAAGCTTCCACCAGATCCTCCGTCAGCTGCTTTAACCTCTGAGATTTTGCATCCAGTATATCAATATATCCCTTGATTCTGGGCTCCTGAAGATTCTCTCTTTTCAGCAGATCAACATAGTTGATAATAGAGGTCAGTGGCGTCTTAATATCGTGAGAGACATTCGTAATTAAATCTGCCTTTAACCGCTCACTTTTCATCTTTTCATTGACCGCAGCCTGAAGCCCCTCTCCTAAATTGTTGACTGTTTCGGCAAGCTTCAAATTGTCTCCGTTTAGATTGGTGGTACTTACTTTATAATCCATATCCCCTGAGCCAATCTGCTTAAGCCCTTCCAGCACACTCTGACGTTCAGAAGACTCTTTTATAAGGTAAAACAATACGATTACATCCATGATAAGACATAGCATGACGCCTGCTCCTGAAAAGCCCGTCAGAAAAACAAAGTGAAGAAATACAAATCCTCCGTAAATCAATATAAGCTTTGTGGAAGTATTTCTCTCTGCATAGATGTTCCTGCAAAAAAATACGATATTGTGAAGAATACTGTTCCGCCACAGGTTCTTTCCCTTTATTCTCCGGACAAAGCTGTAGTATATGGTCAAACCAATCCCATAACACAGTGAGGCAAGGACAGACGCCAACACAACAACCCAGACAGAGGCTTCGTTCCCAACACTTTCTCCTACGGCCGCCGCTCCAATAGCAATAATTCCGATTCCAAAAACCCCCAGTATGAATGTCAGCTCAGAGGGCATACGGTCTGCGTTATACAGCCGGATTGTGTTATCATAAGCGTTACGTCCTGACTGAATCGTACCTAAAACGATCAGAACCAGCCACAAGACAACTGATACTATTAAAAATACAATAAGCAATCTGGCCCAGGGCATATAGGTATCGAAGGTTTTAGCCAACTGGTAAATATCATCATGATATGGAAAACTTGTGTCCAGGCCCAAATACACGGTTTCATTTTGATCCAGAACCGCACGGTTTGAAAGGACATTTTTCAGATATACTCCGGCCTGGGTATCTCCATCTCCTTGCTTTACATCCGTCATAACTCCATTCTTCCGCTGATATCGGATATAGACTTCATGTAAATCGGCGTTCTCATCCACCCCCTTATCCTTCCACTCGGAGACATTGGTAAATATATTCCCGGATTCATCTTTTATATAGTATCTCAAATTGCTGTTTTCATAAGTTTTATCTGTAAATTCCACATGTGAGGTATAAGAACCGTATGCATTTACAGTTTCCACCAGGCTGCTATACAGCTCCTGTAAGGAAACATTTCCTTTACTCCTTGCGGCATATTCTGCCAGCGTTCCTCCGGCCACCGTTTTGGGATATTGTTTTTCCAGCTCCTCTCCGTTTTCAAATAGGTATAGAAAGGCATCTGAAACTGTTGTTACATCTTTAGATGAAAGCTCCTGAATACTTTTCGCCAGCTGAATTTCTCCGTCCGTCAGGATAATCTCCGAGTTGTCTTCGCTTGCTGCAGCAGATGAATCCTCCGATTTCAAAGCTGCATCTACCGCTTTTTGCATCTCTTCTTTTGTGTATTCCGTCTCAGTATCTTCCAGGTAATCTCTGCTCAATCGGCTATAGTAATATCCATAATCGTCTCCCGAAAGCGTATTCACATAATTGCCGTCCTGATAGTCCCAGTACAATTGTTCTAATTTATCCGCATAACCATTATTATAAAACTCCTGAATCTGACCCAATGTATAAGACGTCTCCGGATTCAGGGATATTTCATCCAAAGCGGCGGAACCATCCTGCAATACCTCGCTGTGGGTAATGTCAACCTCCTTATCTCCATTCAAAATGCCATCTTTCTGAAATCGTCGGTTCAACCGGAGTTGATCGCCGATACTATGCATTTCACTGTACAGCCTTTTCCCGCAGCCTTCAGTCTCCAAATAACGCTCACTTTCGCCAATCTCATTCGGAGAGAATCCGGCATAGAGTAAAAGTATTAAAATCCCTATGGAAAGTGCAAAGACAAATACACATAGCAGCTGTCCCAAAAAAACAAGCAGCTTCGCAGGCATTCCAAAAAACGGTTTTGTTCTGCTTGTTATGTTACCCTCTTTATTTCCTTCTGCCATTAATTTTTCCTTTCTCAGACTTTTTCAATCTTATATCCAATTCCCCAGACCACCTTCAGATAGCGGGGTTCCTTGGGGTTAATCTCAATTTTTTCACGTATATGACGTATATGAACAGCAACTGTATTATCGGCACCGATTGCATCTTCATTCCAGATGCTCTCGTATATCTGTTCTATAGAAAATACTTTTCCTGGGTTTTTTACCAGAAGCAGCAGAATATTATATTCAATCGGTGTCAATTTTACGGATTCTCCCTCCATACTGACCTCTTTCAAATCATCATTGATCACGAGGCCTCCCACCTGATAGATATCCTGCCCTTCTGCTCCCGCCATGTTGCCCAGCTTTGTATAGCGGCGCAGCTGTGATTTTACTCTTGCCACAAGCTCAAGCGGATTAAAGGGCTTCGTAACATAGTCATCAGCCCCTATATTCAACCCCAGGATTTTATCCACATCCTCTGATTTTGCTGAAAGGATAATAATTGGTATGGTGCTTTTTTCTCTTATTTTCAAAGTGGCCCGAATACCATCTAACCTCGGCATCATTACATCTATAATCAATAACTGTATATCCTCCTTTTCTAGCATCTGTACAGCCTGAATCCCATCATATGCCTTCAGGATATGGTATCCCTCCTGACTCAGATAGATTTCAATTGCATCCACAATTTCTCTGTCATCATCACATACCAGTATGTTCATTTCACTCTCTCCTCATTTTACTTGCTATCCGTAGTGCGCATCTACAGTATAGCTTAAATATCGATTTACTGATAGCATAACAGTAAATATTTATTTCCATTTAAAAAAAACATTAAGAATTTTTAAAGTTCATGATATACTTAGAATAATAGAACATTTGAAAGGATGCACAGATATGTTTCGTATGTGGGGAAAGTTAATTAAAAATAATAAAATGATGGAAGACCAGACAATCTGTAATGATACCTCTGATTCCAGAACTGATAAAGTATTTGATTCTTTAAATGAAATTTGTGATAACTGGGATTTAAGTAAGCCAATATGGTTGGACAAGAATATCGCAGAATTTAAAAAACACGCAAAAACCAGATTTGACCAGGATCATTTTATTGATCATATAGATTTTGACTATCTGGAAATACAGGTCATAGAAGAAGGATGAATTAAAAGAGGCCGCGATTGGCCTCTTTTAGGTTTAACCATATAGAGGATGTTTCTATGTGCAATCCGGAGATATTCTGCCGGTTTTGCAGGCTACGTTACAGAATAACTCCGAATCCCCTGAGCATCCGGTTATCTGCTCAGAGTATATAAAAATCGATTATAATCTTTTTAATAACTCCTCGCGTTCTTTTTCAAATCCCGGTTTGCCCAAAAGTGCGAACATGTTCTTTTTATAGCTTTCCACACCCGGCTGATCGAATGGGTTCACGCCGGATATATAGCCGCTGACACCGCAGGCAAACTCAAAGAAATAAAACAATTGTCCCAGGTAGAACTCGTTCTGCTCCGGAATATCAACCTTCAGGTTGGGTACGTTACCGTCTGTATGGGCCAGAATCGTTCCGTTCATGGCGCTTTTATTGACAAAGTCTACGGTCTTCCCTGCCAGATAGTTAAGTCCGTCCAGATCTACGGGCTCCTCACTGATTTTCAATTCTACATTAGATTTTTCAATATTTAATACAGTTTCAAACATAATCCTGGAACCGTCCTGTATGAACTGTCCCATGGAGTGAAGGTCTGTGGTCAGATCCACAGATGCGGGAAAAATCCCTTTTTGATCTTTTCCCTCGCTCTCACCATAGAGCTGCTTCCACCACTCAGATACATAATGAAGGCTTGGCTCATAGTTAGCCAGTATTTCCACAGATTTTCCTTTTCTGTGAAGAATGTTACGGATTGCAGCATACTTAAGCGCATCATTTTCTTCATATGGCGCGTTCAATGCCATCTCGCGTCCGCTCGCTGCACCTTCCATTAATTTATCGATATCTGCACCACTTGCTGCTATCGGAAGCAGACCTACTGCGGTCAACACGGAGAATCGTCCCCCTACGTCATCCGGAACTACGAAGGTTTCATATCCCTCTTCATCGGATAGATTTTTCAACGCTCCCTTTGCACTGTCTGTGGTTGCATAAATCCTCTTAGCTGCTTCTTTCTTTCCATAGCGCTTTTCCAGCATCTCTTTGAAGATACGGAAAGCAATTGCCGGCTCCGTCGTGGTTCCGGACTTTGAAATGATGTTTACAGAAAAATCTCTATCTCCGACCACATCAGTCAGCGCCTTTATGTAACTGCTGCTGATGCTGTTACCCACATAGTAGATTTCAGGCGTATTACGCTGTTCTCTTGATATGTTATTATAAAATCCATGTCTTAAAAATTCTACTGCTGCACGCGCTCCCAGGTAAGAGCCTCCGATACCTATCACCAGCAGTACCTCGGAATCATTCTGAATTTTTTTTGCTGCCTTCTTTATACGGGCAAACTCGTCTTTGTCATACTCGACCGGAAGGTCAATCCACCCAAGGAAATCATTTCCCTGTCCGCTCTTTGAAACTAATACTTTCTTTGCCGTATCTGTAATCCCGGCAAATGCTGCCACTTCTTCATCGCGGATAAACTTCATCGCCTTTGAATAATCAAACGTCACTTTTGTTCCCATATCTTTTATCTCCTTTGGCTCTGGACTCTATCAATTATTATAGTTCAGGCTAAGTTTAGTTTATCAAACCCCGGCCTTTCAGTCAACCAAAAGCAGGCCTAATTCAGATACTCCCTGATTACCTCCCGGAACAGCTTTTCTTCGTCCGGAGTCAATACACCTGCAAAGCGGCTGTCTGATGCAGCCGCTTCCCGGATTCCCTTTTCTATCTGAGTAATCTGTTCCTCAGTCCGGCTGTGCTGCTCCGCTCGTTTTTCTTTTATTTTCTTAATATTAGCCCGTTCCTGGTCAGTAGCAGGAAAAGTCTCCGGCTGCGCCCGTTCCCGGGCCCTTCCCTTGACTAGATTCATATCCCGGACAATCGTATTTTCATAGTAATCCCGCCATCCGTCCACCAACCGTTCTTCCTTCTCCGATTGATTTAAACAAAACCTCAGCATCACAAGTGCTGAAGCAATGCTGCCGGCCAGCAGTCCATGCCGCCATAATACATACATTTCATAATGATATTGAATCACTCCGTATCCCGCCAGAGCGAATAGGACCACACACATACATAATACAACATTTTCTACCTGTTGCAGCCTCCCGATCTGGGTGCCGCCTTGTCTTGCATCTGATAACCTTGTCCTGATAAATGAATCGGCATTATCAATCTGCCTGCCCTTACTCTCTTCCAATATCCTGGCCGTCCACTTACCCTTAGGCTTGTCTTTTCGTTTTAGATCATGAATTGCCATATTATAAAAATGATTACTCCAGAACAGACACCATACCCCCACGATGCCAGCCGCTATCATACCGTATTGAAATAAATTCATGTCAATGCATATCTGCAGCATTATGATACCCCCTTGCGTTTTGGTACTGTCATTATATACCGCAGATATGATTTTTTGCATAAAAATCGTTCGTCAAATGCCGACAGATTCTTTTCTTTTACAGCCTTTTTACCATATTCTCCACTAAATTGACACAATGTCTGATAGCTTTCCGCTCGAATGTTGGGTAATCCACGGAAGCACTGTCGTCAGCTTTATCTGAAATCGCCCGAATCACCACGTAGGGAATCCGATTCAGATATGCCCCCTGTGCAATTGCAGCTCCCTCCATCTCTGTACAGCAGCCTCCAAAGTCATTGATAATGCGTTTTTTTACATCCTTGTCGGAGATGAACTGATCACCGCTTACCACCCTGCCTGCAAATACAGCGATCTCAGGATTTACCTCCCGGCATACCTCACAGGCCAGACTTGTCAGTTTTTCATCCGCCGGAAAAGCCAGTACATCCATCCTCGGAATCTGTCCCCTGATATATCCGAAATTCGTTGCATCCATATCGTGCTGAAGCGCATCGGTAGAAACTACGATATCTCCAATATTGATCTCGTTCTTCAGAGAACCGGCAATCCCGGTATTAATGATTGCATCTACTTTATAATCATCTATAAGTATCTGGGTACAAATACCTGCATTGACTTTACCAATTCCAGAACGTACTACTACCACATCTTTTCCATTCAGTCTGCCCTTATTGAATGCCATGGAAGCCTTATTCCTGACCGAAACCGCAGTCATTTGCTGCTTTAGCTTTTCAACTTCTTCTTCCATCGCACCTATGATACCGATTAAGTTCATCTTTCAAAATCCTCCTGCCGCTTTAATTAATACTGGAATATTCTATCTATAACTGATATACTGATACTATTATAGGGTCAAAATACCTTTTGACCCTTACATCATAGCATGATATTTGCTGTTTTACAACGAAGGAGATGATGGTATGGTATATAAAACCCATGGTACCTGCAGTAAGCAAATCGAGTTTAACCTGACCGACGGAAAAGTCCATAATGTAAACTTTACCGGAGGATGCGATGGGAACTTAAAGGGCATCTGCTCGCTGATTGAAGGTATGGATGCAAAGGAAGCAATCGAAAAGCTGGAAGGGATTCCCTGCGGCTTTAAGAAAACTTCATGTCCGGATCAGCTTGCTCAGGCATTAAAGCAGGCATTATAATGAAGTAATAGCAAAGGGGTTCGCACATATGCAAACCCCTTTGCTATATCATCTGTCCCATTTATCGGAGAGATTATTGATCTGATCAGCGAATTTAGACAAGTCCTTATTGGCCCCTCCCTCATTATGCCGGATGACAGCCATGAGCCGTTCACCTGCAGCTAAC
Organism: Novisyntrophococcus fermenticellae; assembly: GCF_018866245.1. Classification (GTDB taxonomy): domain Bacteria; phylum Bacillota; class Clostridia; order Lachnospirales; family Lachnospiraceae; genus Novisyntrophococcus; species Novisyntrophococcus fermenticellae. Next base: position 131,433 of record NZ_CP076458.1, on the reverse strand, counting down.
AACCGGGCATATACAGCACTCTTTCTGGCATCCACCTGCCTTGCCTTTTCAATACGGACTGGTGTGGGTGCGGATACCACTTTATTTTCCTTCAAATCATATACTGTACCGCTGTAAGGCACAGTTACTTCATATTGAAGTTCCCTCCTCAGCCGCTCTGCAAAAATTTCGGAGACATTCTCTTCCCCATGCGTGACAAAAACCTGATTCGGATGTTCTTCAAAAGATGAGGCCCACTGCATCAGCCCCTTATTATCGGCATGCCCGCTGATACCTTGCAGCATCATAATTCTGGCATTTACCTGTACGGCTTCACCAAACAAACGTATGGTATCAGCCCCTTCTGTCAAAGCCCTTCCCGGAGTGCCCACTGCCTGATATCCTACAAATAATATCGTACACTCCTCTCTCCAGAGATTATGTTTCAGGTGATGCTTGATGCGCCCTGCATCACACATTCCGCTGGCGGATATAATTACCTTGGGGTCATTGTCGAAGTTAATTTCCTTTGATTCATCACTGGTAATAGAGATGCGAAGCCCCGGAAATCTGATGGGGTCAATTCCACTGCGGATCAGTTCTGCCGCTTCCTCATCGAAACACTCTGCATCATGCTCCTGAAAAATATTTGTTGCCTCAACAGCCAATGGACTGTCAACATAGACCTTGAAGTTTCCTGCTCCCTGAATTAACTTCTGCTCCTTAATCTGCCGCATAAAATATAACAACTCCTGGGTTCTGCCTACGGCAAAGGACGGTATTACAACATTCCCTCCCTTGGAGAAGGTTTCCTGTAAAATATTGGCCAGGGACTTCACATAATCAGGCGGTGCTTTGTGGCTTCTATCGCCATATGTGGACTCCATTACAACATAATCAGCCTCTTTTATATAAGTAGGGTTTTTTATCAGTGGCTGGTTCAGATTTCCTATATCGCCCGAAAATACAATTTTTCTGGTTACATCTCCTTCTGTAAGCCAAAGTTCAATACTTGCAGATCCAAGCAGATGCCCTGCATCGATAAAACGCACTTGAATGCCTGGGCTTATATCAAGAATCTGATTATAAGAGTAGCCCTTTATATTACGGATCACTCCCATAGCATCCTGCATCGTATATGCCGGGATAAACTCTTCTTTCCCACGTCTCTTGTTTTTCCTGTTCCTCCATTCAGCCTCGAACATCTGTATATGGGCACTGTCACGGAGCATGATATCGCAAAGATCCGCTGTTGCCTCAGTGGTATATACAAGTCCCCTGAATCCCTTCGCATAAATTGCAGGAAGATTCCCGGAATGATCTATGTGCGCATGGGTCAGCAGTACAAAGTCCAAATTTGACGGAGGCACCGGTATCGGTTCGTTTTCAAACACGTTAGGACCCTGTTCCATACCACAATCCACCAGAAAACGTTTCCCGCATGCTTCCAGATAATAACAGCTCCCAGTCACTTCATGGGCTGCACCTAAAAATGTAATCAGCATATAGCAACCTCCCCTTTCAGTTCGTCTGATTGTGTAGCTACTTTTAGTATACCTCAAAATGCCCTGAATTTGGATAAATTTAAAAAATATTTTTATAATAACGTACAAATAGCAGACAAAGAACAACCCGGAAAATTCTCATCTGCCGAGGTACTTACATCTGCTATCTGTAATTCGTGTGTTTGGAATTATAGTTGAAATCGGGGCGCGCCTTGCCCCATTTCCTTATGCCTGCGGAACCATCCTTTCTGCGGCAGTAATGTAAGAGCGCCCATGCCACAAATACCGGATTGTACTTCAGGCAAATTAATCGGTACCCATTAATTGAAGTTTTCCCCTCCTTTATCTTATATTTAGTCTTACATTACTTAAAGAATACGTTTTATATTCCAATAAATTACATTTTTCTCCAAATTTTATTATTATTCTTCTTGTTTTTCCTCTTGCCCTCCTCCTCACATGATTGTATACTGAATTGTAATGACTAATTCTGTATATACCAGGAGGCTCTTCATGAAACACATTGTTCTGACAGGCGGCGGTACCGCCGGGCATGTAACACCTAATATAGCATTAATACCTTTCTTAAAAAAATCCGGTTATCAGATCTCTTATATTGGTTCTTATGAAGGGATAGAGAAAAAATTAATAGAGGAACTGGATATTCCCTATTATGGAATTTCGTCCGGCAAATTACGCCGTTATTTTGATATAAAAAACTTTACGGACCCGTTTCGCGTATTAAAAGGTTTCAGTAATGCAAAAAAACATCTGAAAGACCTGTCCCCCGATATTATATTTTCAAAAGGCGGATTTGTTGCCGTTCCTGTTGTTCTTGCTGCGAAGCGTCTTAAAATTCCGGTCATCATACATGAATCGGATATGACCCCAGGCCTGGCTAACAGATTATGTATACCCTCCGCAGCCAGAATCTGCTGTAATTTCCCCGAGACTCTCGCCTCTCTTCCTGAAGAAAAGGCTGTTTTGACCGGGACGCCCATTCGGCGTGAACTTCTTGCAGGGAATAAACTGAATGCGCTGAACTTCTGCAACTTTACTGCCAATAAACCTGTTATTATGGTAATCGGAGGAAGTCTGGGGTCTGCCTCTGTGAATGATGCAGTGCGATCCATCTTACCCGAACTTCTCAAAGATTTCCAGATTATACACCTCTGTGGAAAGGGAAAGGTCGATGCGTCTTTGGAAGGGGTTACCGGTTATGTTCAGTATGAATATATTAAAAAAGAGCTTCCCGATATGTTTGCCCTTGCAGATCTGGTGATCTCCCGCGCCGGCGCTAACGCCATATGTGAAATCAGTTCTCTGGCCAAGCCAAACCTCTTGATTCCCTTATCCGCAAAGGCTAGCAGGGGCGATCAAATTTTGAATGCCCGCTCCTTTGAAAGGCAGGGATACAGTATGGTACTTGAAGAAGAATCGCTTACCTCCCAGAAACTTTTAGATGCAATCAAAGAATTATATGCGGATAGAAACCGGTATATAACCGCCATGAAAAACAGCAGTCATACCGATTCTATTCAAGTGATTATGGATTTAATAGAAACCTGCTCATAAAGAATTTCCCAGAGGAGTAGCTGCCTCTGGGGAACATAGCTTCGATAATCCGGCATAGAAGACTTATTTTTCAGTATATCTATGACTCAGCCATTTTTTTGCGCGATGATGTCTGACTCTGAGGTTATTCAAAGTAATGCCCATCTCATTGGCAACAGCTTCCGGTTTTTCTCCTTCAATATCAATTTTCATAATTATGTAAAACCATTGTCTGTTCTTTTGGTAGAGCTCTGCCAATATTTGAGATAAAATCTCCCTTTTAAGAACTTCACACTCTGCCGAAATGGTATCACTTCCCAAATAAGTAATATCCTCTTTTCCTACCACTTCCCACTCATAATAGGTTTTCCTCCTGTAATCGATTGCCTTTCTGGTGGTACAGGTAATCAGCCATCCTTTCACTCTTTGCATGTCAATGCTGTTTCTATTCAGATATAGACTGACAAATACATCCTGCGTGATATCCTGCGCCAATTGAAAATCCTCAATAACATCATAGGCAATTTTTGTCACAAGAGAATGGTACTGGTCATAAATTTCCCTAAATTCTGTCTTCTTCATGTCAAGTCCTGCAAGTTAAAATTGTTCTCTTACTTTTTTTATGATCTTTTTTTTGTCACTTTCCTCCAACACCCCCGGTTCCCATGACAATGCAATCTGATCCTCCCGATATCTGGGAATCAGATGAATATGAAAATGAAATACCGTCTGTCCTGCCATGCTTCCATTATTCTGAAGTATATTCAGCCCTTCCGGATGCAGCCCCCGCTTCAAAGCATTTGCAGTCCTCTTAGCCAGGCAGAACGCATTAGCTGCCAGCTCATCCGGCAACTCATAAACATCTTCATAATGTTTTTTAGGTAGAATCAGTGTATGCCCAACGGATGCCGGTCCTATATCCAACACCACCCGAAAATTCTCATCTTCATACAATGTTGCAGAAGGAATCTCGCCATTGGCAATTTTGCAAAAAATACAGTCCATAATTTTACCTCCAATTTTATATTTGCATTAAGTATCTGTAAAAAAGCATAAAATACAACTCTTTTGTTTCTATCTTATCATCTTTTTGTCACTTTTTGTCAAAAAAACAAAAACTTTTTTGTTTGATTATTATGCCTTCAGGTGCTAAACTGTACTTAAAGAGGTGATATACATGAAAGATGAAAAATATAACTACACATTGTCAAAATTCTCACACGAGGTGAGAAATCCGGTAACACTGATCAACAGTTTCCTGCAGCTAATGGTACAAGATCATCCGGAAGTCGCCACGTACAATTATTATGACAAAATCGAAGAAAATATGACGATTCTTCGATCTCTGTTGGACGAGCTTACAGATTATAACCACGCAGCCAATCTTTGCAAAGATGAGATAAATCTTTACCTGTTTCTTGTGAAATTTACTGAATCTGCACGGGAAATGTTAAAAAAGGATGGTATAGATCTTGTGCTTCAAAAAGAATCCGCTATCCCAAGAATCAAACTGGATCCTGTTAAAATGAATCAGCTGTTTTCAAATTTGATTCGCAATGCTGCAGAGGCTATCGCCCCAAATGAGGGGAGAATCACTATCAGCCTGACTTGCGATGGTGATAATATTGATATCAAATGCTCTGACAATGGCTGCGGCATTACGCAAGAACAGATGGATACCATCTTCCATCCTTTCGTAACCTATAAAAAAGACGGAAACGGGCTTGGTCTGGCTATTTGTGAAGAGATCATGAAAGGGCACAACGGTTCCATATCCGTAATATCCGTTCCAGAAGAGGGGACAGAGTTTACACTTCATTTTCCGATTTCTTAAAACGAACAGGAAAAAGTGCCAGAAAGGCTCCCCCAAGAAGTCCGCCTACATGGGCCAGATTATCTACACCCGTAGAACGGAATCCTACATAGACAGATAATGCAATCATTGCAAGTAAACGTCTCACACTGAGATTCCCTTTATGGCCCCTGTAGTGCCAGACTATAATAACAAGGGCTCCCAGCACAGAAAATATTGCTCCCGATGCGCCCGCCGATACAATTTCTGTTCCCTGTGACACTTCCATTGCCCAGGAACCGAGGCTGCCCAGCAGCCCACCTCCCAGATAGATAATCAAATACCTTATCTTTCCCACATATTGTTCCAGATAATATCCCACAAAAAACAGCAAAAACATATTATTAAACAAATGCTCAATTCCAAAGTGAAGAAACATGCAGGTAAACAAACGGTAAAATTCTCCCTGCTTAATCAGTGGAGTATATGCGGCCCCCCAATCCACCATATGCGCTGCATCCAGTGAACTTCCTGTTGCCTCCACCAACGCAAATACCACAATATTGATCCCAATTATAATATAATTCATCCAGCATACCGGACTTCTTCGCATCTCGTCTATGATATCTTCATTATAGTTCTCTGATCCCATGTATCTACCTCTGAAAATTGTTATTCACTATGATTATAATGAATAATTTGTTAAAAATCAATCTATTAGAAATTATATATAGATAAAAAAAATAGAGAGAAAATTTTCCTATTTTTTTGTGCATTATTTTGCTGGACAAAATGCTAAAATCTGGGTATAATCAACTTCATCCAAAACATTCCAATTGCAAATCATTGATTTCTTTTCTAATCTGCATTTTATCTGCAAGATGAATCATCCTTTTTTAATAATTTCACAGGAGGTGATGTATATGGGGAATTCCTGGCTTTATTATTGACTACTGCAGCGGTATATATGGATTTAAAAGACGAGAAGATACCCAATAACTGGATTCTGACAGGCTGGACTGCCGGCATTTTGTTTCAGCTCTTTCTGAACGGAGCTGTCCAGATTCCTTATCTTCTGTCCGGAGCCCTGCTCCCCATAGTGATGCTGTTCCCGTTGTTTACTGCAAGAATGTTAGGCGCGGGTGATATTAAGCTTTTATCTGTTCTGGGCGTATTTATGGGGCCTGGTAAGATATTTATATGCATTCTCTATTCTTTTTTATGTGGAGCGATACTTTCCTTCGCATTCTTAATTTTCTGTCATTCGTTATTCGACCGCATGCAATATTTCATAACTTATTTCCAGCGGTTTATTCACTTAAAGCAGAGAATTTCATACCGTCTGCCTGGCAAGAACCGCCCGGAGCATCTGCACTTTTCCGTGGCAGTCTTAATAGGAGTTCTATTGTGGATAGGAGGTTTTTATTGATATGAACAGACATAAAAGTATATTTGCCGTATGTGATCTTGAGGTGGAATACGCTTATAATTTTATGGAGTACTTAAACCATAAGAAAAATATCCCATTCGAAGTTCAGGCTTTTACCGGCCCCGAAGTTCTTTGCAGCTACGCCCGGGAGCATCCGATTGAGATTCTTCTTATATCTGGAAAGGCCATCAATGATGCGGTGAAGCAGCTAAAGGTAAATATGCTAATCGTACTATCTGAGGGTGTTCATCATCCAGAGCTGGATCAATACCCAAGTGTATACAAGTACCAGTCTTCCGACAACGTCATCCGGGAGGTTATGAGCTGTTATGGAGCAGACAAAGAACCACATCAGGAAACTCCTGTATTAAAACATGAAACACAGATTATCGGAGTCTACTCTCCAATAGGGCGGACGCAAAAGACCTCCTTTGCACTGACTCTGGGTCAGATACTTGCAAAAGACCGGGCCGTTCTGTATCTGAATCTTGAAAATTTCTCAGGCTTTGACCTTCTGCTTGAACAGAATTTTGATCATACCTTAAGTGATCTCCTTTATTTTCTGCGTCAGGAAAATGTAAATCTCCCCTACAAATTGGGAGGGATGGTCCAGAGCATACAAAACCTGGACTTCGTCCCACCCGCACTATGCCCCATGGATATACAGTGCACCACCTGTGAGGAGTGGATGTCACTCATAGATATGATTGTTAAAGATAGCAGCTACGAAATTTTGATATTGGACCTTGGGGACGGTGTTCATGAGCTGTTCCGGATTCTCGAATCCTGTGAGCAAATTTATGTTCCCATCCGCAGCGATGCATTTTCTATAGCTAAGATTGCACAGTTTGAACATCTGCTGCATGTCTGGGGACACGACAGTCTGCCGAAAAAGATTCAAAAGATTAAGCCCCCATTTCATACCACAAACCATACGGGAAGATCCTATATTGAAAATCTGGTTTGGAGTGAGCTGGGCGACCATATTCGGGAAATGCGCAGAAGGGAGAATTTGTTTTGAAACACATGGAGGAACTTAGAAACCAACTACTGCAGCAGCTTGATATGAGCAGAGAAATTGATGATCAGGAAATTCTGGACTGCATTGATGAACTGGTGTTAAAAGACGGAAAGGATACCCCCCTCACGATTACAGAAAAGAATCGCTTACGCAGAGAACTGTTTGACTCCATACGAAAACTGGATGTACTTCAGGAATTAATTGACGATGATGAGATTACAGAAATCATGGTAAATGGATATCAGGACATATTTGTTGAACGGGGAGGAATCATTCAGAAATATGACCGCCAGTTTTCATCGCCCGATAAGCTGGACGACGTAATACAGCAAATTGTAGGGCAATGCAACCGGGTTGTCAATGAACAAATACCGATTGTAGATGCAAGACTGGAAAACGGTTCCAGAGTGAATGTTGTTTTAAAGCCCATTGCATTGAATGGCCCCATCATCAGCATCCGACGTTTCCCTGATTCTCCCATTACTATGTCAAGTCTTGTCTCAGGCGAAAGCCTTACTCAGGAAGCCGCAGATTTTCTTCAAAAGCTTGTTGTCTCAGGCTATTCCATTATGATAGGAGGGGGCACCTCTTCAGGAAAGACAACTTTTCTAAATGCACTTTCTTACTTTATTCCATCCGCCGAAAGAGTTATTACCATTGAAGACAACGCTGAACTCCAGATACAAAATGTCAGTAATCTGGTCCGCCTCGAAAGCAGGACCTCCAATATGGGTGAGAGCCTTGAGATTACCATGGATGATTTGATAAAATCAGCTCTCCGCATGCGTCCGAACCGTATTATTGTCGGCGAAATCCGCGGCGGAGAAGCCAGATCTTATATCACTTCCCTAAATCTGGGTCATAATGGAAGTATGGCGACAGCACACGCAAACTCAGCTGGCGAGATGATCAGCCGTCTGGAAATGATGGTACTGATGGGCATGGAACTTCCACTGCCTGCGATTCGCCGCCAAATAGCCTCCGGAGTTGAAATTCTAATACATCTTGGCCGGGATACTCAAGGCAGGCGCAGGGTAGAAGAAATTGCAGAGGTTCTGGGACTGGAACAGGAAGAAGTTAGGTTTCACACCTTATACGAACGAAAGGGTGGTGCCCTGATGCAGACAAATTCCTTGCTGCACAGAGAAAAACTGAAGAGGGCAGGGCTATGAAACAACGTTATGACAGATATGTCTTTTCAGCAAGAGAATGGACTTATATAGCACTTCAGATAATTGCCTTATCTCTGATATTAAATTATCTGTTCTACCGAAGCATCTGGGGTATGCTGCTTATCCTCCCCGCAGGATGGATTTATTTGAAAGAACAGCAAAGACGTAAGCTGAGGATCTTACGGCAAAAATTATATTATCATTTCAAAGATGCCGTATCTGCCCTGCACACTGCAATCCGTACCGGGTATTCCCTGGAAAACGCTTTACATGAGGCTTATCTGGATCTGCTACATACCTATGGGAAATCCGATGTAATGGTAAGGGAACTCCATGCAATGTACAATCAGATACAGCTAAAGGTCAGTGTAGAAGATTTATTCACAGACCTCGGAAGCAGAAGCAGAATTGAAGATATAGAAACCTTTGCCCATGTAATTAGAATCGCCAAACGAACTGGAGGAAATCTGGATCAGGTTTTGCAGGACATATGGCGTACATTAAGCGAAAAAATAGATACGAAGCAGGAAATAGACGCAGGAATTGCTGCAAAAAAATATGAACAGACCATTATGAGTCTGATGCCTGCGGGAATCATCTTGTATCTTCAATTTACATTTCCCTCTCTTCTGTCGGAAATGTATACTACCCCTATTGGCAGAATCGTTATGAGTATGTGTCTGGCTGTATACGGAGCTGCCTATCTTCTGGGAACTAAAATCGTGGATATAGAGGTCTGATACAACGCTACTTTACTATTCTACACCGGAGGAATATATGCAGAAAAAACAAATGATTCTCATCTCTTCGGCCGCCCTTTCCTTCAGCATAGTCTTCTTTATGAAAGACATAATTGCATCAAGAGCAATTACCGAATATACATTGGAAAGAAACACACCAGGGGAAGGCACCAGAGACGAAACACTTGAATACGAACTGAGTGACGGCACCGGCGGAGAAGTTACACTGACAATCCCCGAAGGCAATTATAAATTAGGAGAAGTTGAGCGGTTTCTGGAACAGGCTCTGCAGCAATTGGATCAACATATTATAGGAGATAATAAATCATGGAATCACATTAGCCACAATCTGAATTTAGTCTCATCCGTGCCGGACAGTCCTGTCAATATATCCTGGATCAGCAGCCGTACCGACATACTTGATTATGATGGGAACCTCTCAGATAAAATTCCCAATGAAGGTGTTGAAATTACATTGGATGCAGAACTTAGTCTTCAGGGAAAAAAAGAACACTATCAAAGAGCAATTAAAGTTTACCCACCGGAAGCTTCCAGTTTAAGTGAGGAATTGAAGCAAACTGCAGAAAAATCAAATGAGAATCTGGAGGGAAATCAGTACCTTCTTCCGGAAACCCTAAATGGAAAACGGATTATCTGGAAGTATAAGATCTCTACTCAGGGTGTAACTCTTCTATTTCTTACTCTCCTCGGCATTTCAGCCGCTTATATTGCCCAAAAGCAGGAAGCCAGCCAACTTCAGGAACGCCGCAGGGAGCAGATGATGTTGGACTACCCGGATATAATAAGTAAGTTCCTTCTATTATTAAGTGCCGGTCTCAGTATTCGTAACTGCTTTGAACGTATCGCTCTCGATTATAACAAGCTGCAGAAATCCGGGACCGTAGAAACTCATGCAGTATATGAAGAGATCGTAATTACCTGCCATGAAATAAAAAGTGGACTTTCAGAGCAAAAAGCTTACGAAAGCTTCGGAAAAAGATGTGATTGTTCTGCTTATAAAACATTGGCAACTCTCTTATCGCAAAGCCTGAAAAAGGGTAGTAAGGGAATTATGGATTTATTAGAAAGGGAGGCTCAGGATGCCTTTGAAGACCGAAAAAGGCGTGCACGAATAATCGGTGATAAGGCTGGTACCAAACTATTGATTCCGATGATTATGATGTTTGCCATTGTTTTAGTTCTATTGGTCGTACCTGCCTACCTGTCTTTTTCGCTGTAATAATTCAAGCAGCCATAAAGTAACCGTTCCGGGAAAGGAGGTGAGGCATATGAAAGAGCTGCAGGCATTTTGGAAAGAAGAAGACGCTGTTGCTGTTGTAGAAGTTATATTGGTTCTAGTCGTCCTGGTTGCACTTGTAGTTATATTTAAAAAGCAACTTGTCAGCTTAGTAAATGACATTCTGTCAAAAATCACCAGTCAAAGCAAAGAAATTTAATCATTCTTTACATTCCGATTTGCCTGAATAAAAAAGACAAAGAAAGGAGCTGTATACCATGAATATAAAGACGGGAAGTATCACCATATACCTCTGCCTGACACTGACAATACTATTGTCACTATTCGCCGGCATGCTGAAATCTGTCAGAACTGAAGGTGGACGTGTTATGATAGCATCCGCTATGGATCAGGGACTTTTTTCCCTGTTTGCACAATATGACAAAGATCTGCTGGATGAATATGATTTGTTCTATCTGGACGGAGGCTTTGGAAGTAAATCTCTTCAAATGAACCGCTTATATGATACAGTCCGGCAAGATGCTTTATATAGTCTGAATCCAGATGGGCATGGAAATAGAAATTTTTTTGGAGCAGACTTCCTATCCGGCGCAATCACCGGTTATACCTTGGCAACGGATCAGACGGGAAACTCTTTTGTTCGCCAGATAACCGAATATATGCGGCAATCCCTCGGCGTTTCTGGTATACAGCAGCTTTCGAATATTCTGACAGGACAGACAGATAAAATAAAATCTTTAGAGCATCAGAAAAATCAAATATCCACCGAAGATCCTGTAGACGCTTATGAGCAGGAAAAACAGATCGCCGGGGAATCCTTTCCAGAAACGGAAGAAGAGCTTAGACCACATCTATCCTCCGGTCCGGAGATAAATCCAATTGAAGTTATCAGCAATCTTCGTAGGATGGGAATTCTTGGACTTGTAGTCACAGATCCTGCACAGATTTCTCAATACAAGATAACACCTTCGGCTCTCCCCTCTTCAAGAAATCTGAACCAGGGAATGGGGGTTCTCCCTGTAGCGGAATCCAACAAATCAGATATGCTTCTGATAATTGAATATATTATGGAAAAATTTCCGAACTATACTTCAGCGGATAAAAAAGATGGGCTGACCTATCAGGCCGAATATATAATCGGAGAAAAAATTACCGATGCCGAAAACTTAAAGGCAGTTATCAACCGGCTGATAGCAATTCGGGAAGCATCGAACTTTATTTATTTAAATACCTCGCCCTCAAAAAAATCCCAGGCAGATACAATGGCAGCAACTTTAGCCTCGGCTATGGTGCTTCCGATTGCCACGCCGGTGATATCCCTTGCTCTTTCAGCCTGCTGGGCCTTTGCCGAAAGTATATTGGATATCCGCGAGCTTTTGGATGGTGGAAAAATTCCGCTTCTTAAAGATGATGCCTCCTGGCAGTTATCTCTGGAGAATCTGGCATGCCTGCCAGATGTTCTGGATAGTACCAGGAAAAGTGACAGCAGAGGTCTGGACTACAATTGGTACCTGCGCTTTTTGCTTTTTACAAAATCTCAGGCTCATCTGGTTTATACTTCTATGGATTTAATCGAGTACAACATGAACTTGAAAAACCCCGAAATTCATTTTCAAATTGACAACTGTGTGGAAAGCTTAGAAGTAGAAGGACTATGGAAACTGGATAGTGGAAATTATTCTATACGCAGAAGCTATGGCTACTAAAACAGGAGGTGAAAAAGGGTGCCCTTTTACACGGAGAAGAAAGAAACTATGCGAAAAAGAAACTATTTACCTTCAACCACAAAATACTCTCTTCCGGGTATCCAATCCCAAAATCATGATGAGCTCACCCCGAAGGTTCATCCAACTTCCACCGGTAGGAGGGCAGCCTTTTTTGCCTCCTTATCACACGCAAGCTTTACTGTTGAAGCTGCCTTTATTCTCCCTTTATTTCTCCTGACCTGTCTGTCTGTGTTCAGTATGCTGGATTTTTACAGGATTTATGTAACCGAAAGCGTTGCTCTCAAAGAAAAAGCCCAGAAAACCGCCATGCATGCATATACCCCCGGCGAATCAGAGTGTCTACAAGAACTTTATCCCGATGGATACCTGGTTTTAAGTAAGACTGTGAGATACCAAATCCCATATTCTCCTTTTCCACTTCCAAAAATTCAGGTACCCTGCCACGCAAGAGCTCATATCTGGTGTGGATATATGGGAGAGGATGTACAATCAAGTGGCGGAAGCCCGGGCAGTGAGATGGTCTATGTGACGGATTATGAAAGCGTCTATCACACCTCGTCCACTTGCACCCATCTGGATCTCCATATCTATACGGAAACCCTGGATGCTGCTCTACAGTCCAGGAACAAAGACGGTACCCGCTATCAGCCTTGTGATAAATGCATTGGTGAAGGTATTTCACATGGACATGTGTACTTAACAGAACGTGGAACAGCCTATCATAATAACCTGGAGTGTAGTGGTCTAAAGCGTTGTATTCGCTTAGTCAAGCTTGATGAGACATCTGCGCAAAATCTCTGCAGTAGATGTCAATACGCAAAAGGAGAATAGAATGGACTGGAAAAGCATTGTCACACTTGGCTTACTTACGGTTAATACCTGGAGAGATATCCGAAGAAGAGAAATCTATCTTCTTCCCACGGTTTTTTATGGCATCTGGGGCCTGATACTGACATTTTATAGCGGAAACATCTTTCACTGGGAAGTCATAGCCGATCTGCTCCCGGGTCTTATTCTTCTGTTAATTGGAAAAGTCAGTGGAGGAAAAGTCGGCTATGGGGATGGTCTGCTGGTTCTTTCATTTGGGGTCTGGAACGGCTTCAAGAATTGTATATTTACATTAGCCGCAGCGTTGATGTTGGCTTTCCTCTGGTCCGCCTTTTCCCTCTTAAAAAAAAGCTTAAATAAGAATAGTGAAATCCCCTTCGTTCCTTTTTTACTGATTTCTTATATTCTGATGTTTAGAGGATTTTAACCCGTGCATATTACTGTACACTTTGTGCACCTGAACTTCCGAAAGGATTATATTATGACTAATTATACAACTTCCGGCGTCCCAAGACTGCTTCGGAAAGCTTCTATGTCTGTTGAAGCAGTTTTCATAACACCTCTGATTCTTTTTGTTCTATTCATGGTTCTATTCTTTAGTTTTTATATCCATCAGCGGATATGGTTTACGGAGGCCGCATATGAAGCAGTACTAACCCCTGGAAATGAAAGAGAAAAAGCACAGCTCCTCCTTAAAGAAACACCGCTGGCCTTAAACGCACCCAATGTAAATGTGGCTATTTCCAAACAACAAATTCAGACTACTTATGAAGGTAAAATCTTACCATCGGAAGGCTCGTTCAGCTTAAACTATAGTGTCTCAGCCAAAGCCGAGGTGCTGAAACCTGTGGAGTATATCCGTAACCTTCGGAGTATCGGACGACTGCAGGACGGAAAGGATTTTAGATGAATATTGAATATAAAAGAGATCTGAACCATAATTACGTAATCTTGGATAGTCCGGATTTAGCCGATACAAGTGCTTATCAGGTCCGGATGATCCTGTCCAACGATATTAGCGGTCTGCTCACCTGCAGCCTTAGAGGCGTAGATGGTAAAACACTATTTTGCTACGAAATAACATCTCTGCAATCTTTGAAAAATCTTTATGAGCATAAAAGTATGGAATCGTTGATGCTCATTCAGTTGTACGAGCAGATTTTTCAGGTTTTGGAATATATAGAACAATTCTTATTAAATGTCGATGATTTGGTCTTATCTCCGGAGCTGATCTTTCTAAATTCCGAAAGTTCCAAAATCAGCTTTTGTTTTTTACCCGGGTATGGGAAAGATATCCGTCAGGGGCTTAGGACACTGATAGAACATCTCCTGCCCAAAATAGATCATAAAAATCAGGCTGCTGTTACAACCGCCTATGGTCTTTACCGCAAAATTACTCAAGATAATTGTGGAATAGACGCATTGAGATCCGCTCTTCTTTTGGAAAGTTCTTCCGTATCCTCTACAAAGCAGGAACTTCCGCCAGAGGATTTGGAAAGTGAAGACCTGCAGCGAAAACAAATTTTAGATGCTTTTTTTTCAGCTTCGGAAGACGAGGAAAAACCTTTTCAGAATAAATATGTCGGAATAGGTGTTACTTTATTCTTGACCATTCTGCTAATCCTTTTCAAGTGTTTTTCCCTTCCCCTGTGGGCTTACCTGCTACCTTTAATTCTTGCTTTGTCAATCGTATGTGTATATGTTGTAAAGCGCTTTATAGCAGGGAATTTCTCTGCTCATTCCATTGATAACCTGGAAAATAGTGATGCGGATACCAGTCACTCCATGAAACAGTCTGACACACTCCCCCCTCTATATGGAGAAACCGAATTGATTGGCAGCAAAAATTTGGAAACCCCTTACCTTTCCGCCTTATCCCCAGCTTCATCGCCTTCCATTCTTTTGAATAAAGATTTGATTTTAGTAGGGAAACTCTCACACGCAGTAGACGGTGTCCTTGATTCACCTGCAGTAAGCCGGATTCATGCAAAAATAAAAAAGAAAGACGATGAATTTTACATCGGAGATTTAAGCTCCAGAAACGGAACTTTTGTAAATGGAAATCCCGTGAAGGGTGAGGACGAAGTAAAGTTGAATAATGGAGATGAAATTACTTTTGCTGATATGAAATATCGTTTTACAGAATAAAGTTCATGCTGTCTTTTCTGTAAATCATATGGTAGAATATCTATATAATGACAAAGGGATTTTGACTTTTGACGTTATGAATAACGGGAAAGAGGCTTAAGTTGGGAGATAAGTCAAACAAACATGCTATTCACATACGCAATAAAATTCCACCAATTGGAATGCGTATGATTAAATCCGCGGTTGCAGTGTTTTTATGTTTCGTAGTTCATATGCTTCTCGGAGGAAAGCGGGATATTATGCAGTCTATTATTGCCGCTGCCATCTGCATTCAGTCACGTATGGATTATAGCGCAAGAACAGGTTTCGAACGTATTGCCGGAACTTTAATAGGTGCCGCATTCGGTTGTCTCATCGTATTACTTTTTCAGTATGTACCGGCTATGGGAGCATTTGGCGGTCTGCCTAAATATATAATTATTTCTCTTGCAGTCGTACCTGTAATATATACAACCGTTTTACTACGTCTGACAAACACTTCCATTATGGCATGCGTTGTCCTGTTTGCAGTGACATTGGGTCAGGTAGGAGATAATCCTATTATATATACGCTGAATCGAGTTATAGATACTTTAATTGGTATCTTGATTGCAATAGGGGTCAATCTTTTTGAGCTCCCCCACTATCACAATAATGATATCCTGTTTATTTCCGGTGTAGATGATACGCTTTTAAATATGAGGGATTCCCTCACCTCTTACAGCAAAATCGAACTTAACCGGATGATTTCCCAAGGAGCAAAGTTTACAGTCTTTACCAAACGCACTCCGGCTTCGCTGGTTGAAGTCATCAAAGATGTTGATTTACAGCTTCCTGTTATCGCTATGGATGGGGCTGTTTTGTATGATGTCAGGGAAAATCAATATCTGAAATTATATGTTATCTCTGGAGATACCATTAAAAAGCTTTTGGATTTTTTTGAGCTTATAAAAGTAAACTGCTTTATCAGTACTTTTATCGGCGATATCGCTGTGATATATTGCCCCGAGCATATGACGGCTATCGAAGAAAAAGAATACACCTATTACAGGAAATCACCATACAGGCAATACGTTAACGGAAAACTTCCTGATGGGCAGGAAGCAACCTATGTCTATGTGATTGCTGATGAAGAAAAAATCACAGAGGTTATGAAGGCGCTCTGCAATCAGGAATTCGGCAGGAAATTGAAGGTAAAAGCGGAACCTTCAAAAGAATTTCCAGGAAACTATTATCTGCGGATTTACAGTAAAAATGCAAGTAAGAAAAACATGATTGCATATTTAAGGGAATATGTAGGAGTAGAAAAGACCATTACTTTTGGAAATCCATCCTCAAACTCGGATGTGATCATTCATGATGGAGATGCAAACAGGGTAATAAAGACAATGCGGCGTTTATATCGTCCGCTTCTGATCAATAAACTTAAGAAGAAGTAGGCAAAAAGCCTGCTTCTTCTTAAGGGGAGTCAAAATGTCAAATCCGCATACTCGGCTCTGCTGACTTTCTTCAGTTCCTCAGGGCTTAAAGCTAATGTTGTTCCGATTCTTCCTCCACTCACATAAATCTTCTCAAACTTCCGGGCTGACTCATCGACATACGTAGGAAATTGTTTTTTCATACCAATCGGACTGCAGCCTCCGCGAACGTAACCGGTAATCGCGTTAATGTCCTTTACATGTATCAGTTCTATGGATTTTTCTCCAATCACCCTGGCTGCTGCTTTTAGATTAATCTCCTCCCCAATAGGGATTACCAGCACATAATACAAACTACTCTTTCCCTGTACAACCAATGTTTTAAAGCTCTGTTCCACGGGAGCTCCTGTTTTCTCAGCTGTATGAATCCCATCTATAAACTCTTCACATTCATATTGGATCAGTTCATAGCTGATTTTCTGCTTGTCCAAAATCCTCATTGCATTTGTTTTAACTTCTTTTCCCACCTTTATTCCTTCTTTCAAACAACATATGAAGAGCGAGCCGTGCCAACCTCAATTCCGCTTCGCTTCATTTCGCTTGAGGGCGTTCGCCCTATAAAATCAAAACCGAAAATTCAGCCTGGTAAGCCAGCTTCCGGAGGCGAGCCGTGCCAACCTCAATTCCGCTTCGCTTCATTTCGCTTGAGGGCGTTCGCCCTATAAAATCAAAACCAAAAATTCAGCCTGGTAAGCCAGCTTCCGGAGGCGAGCCGTGCCAACCTCAATTCCGCTTCGCTTCATTTCGCTTGAGGGCGTTCGCCCTATAAAATCAAAACCAAAAATTCAGCCTGGTAAGCCAGCTTCCCATTCTGAATTTTTGGTTTTGATTTTGCACGGCTCTCTCGAATACAAAAACACCGCCCCCGGTGCTCTTTCGTCATCGAAAACAGTGCTTTCCAGTGCGCCTTCAGGGACTCGAACCCTGGACAAATAGATTAAGAGTCTACTGCTCTACCAACTGAGCTAAAGGCGCTTTCTTTCGTTATTAATTTTACAACGCAAGAGTTATTATAATAGATGATATTATAAAAATCAACCCTTTTTTTACAATTTCTTTACTTTTTTTTATTTTTTGTCATTTTAGCCAGATTTGTGTCTACTTCCTTTAATGATTTCAGGATTACAGGCAGTTTTCCTTTTTTTGCGTTCATATCATAACTAAACTCTTCCATCTTCTCTTTTAATCCAGATTTCTTCATATATCTCCTATTTATGCCCCTTAAATCAGTACATTATTTAATAAATATCTGTATCCGCCAGCAATGTACCGATTCTCTTTTTACTATTATAATATGATACCAGGGTCAAAAGGTCATGCGTTTCATGCTTGCATGAAAAAACATGACCTTTTTGACCCTAGTATAGCCGAAATTAAATAACTTACTGATTCAATGAGGATGATTTGGTGAGAACCGTGATGGCAAAACGTAGCCGTAGCGGGCTACGGTGAGGCTTTGACATTGCGGTTATCGCGGAATTCAGACAAATGAAGCAGAAAAGTATTTATAATCGGCTATACTAGTACAGAACGTCTAGCGTTCGTGTGTATACTGGTAGTATGCAATAAATTTATAAATAGCATTTCCACAGGAAGAAAATTTTTCTTCATATTCAGTCATAATGTTGCCTTTGTTCATGACCTCGTCCTTGTGAAGATCGAAGGTGCATCCTTCCAATACCCATCCGCTTTCCTTAAGTTCCTGAAGTGAAAATTCAAACAGGTTCTTATTATCTGTCTTAAATTCCACTTTTCGTCCCGGAAGAATTATTTCTGTATATCGCTTTAAGAACTGCCGGGACGTAAGCCGTCTCTTTGCATGCCTGTCCTTAGGCCAGGGATCTGAAAAGTTCAAATAGATCTGTTCTACTTCTCCTTTTTCGAACACTGATGAGAGTTCTCTTGCATCCATTCTGATAAAGCGGAAGTTTTCCGGGGAATCCTCAAGTGCCTCGGCTTTTTGTACGGCTCGCAAAAGAACACTATCATACATTTCAATTCCTATATAATCTATATCGGGATGGGCTTTTGCCATATCCATTAAAAAACGTCCCTTTCCCATTCCCACCTCAATATGGATTGGATGTCCACTATCAAACACCTGATTCCAATGTCCTTTGTGACCTTCCGGGTTTTGCAGGACATAGCCGGATTTCCCAATACTTTCCGCTGCACCTTGAATATTTCTTAAACGCATTCTGATAAACCTGCCTTTTCTATAGCCTTAATTTACTTATTTATTACTTTATCAGAAAATCCTTACAAAGGAAACATCTTTATAATTCATCAGTGCGTTTTCAGTGGCAAAATTCTTCATTTTCCACTAGTATTTTTTTTAAAAAGGTGTATGATAGTAACATGCAATCGGGTACTATAATGTTTAGATTTGCATGCTGAGCTTTAAGGAAATTATTAAGGAGGGGATTATGAATCAGATAATTGACAAGCTCTCGGAAATAGAGACTGCTTCTTCACGAATACTGGATGCTGCTGCCAATCAAAAAAAGCAACTGGATATTCAGGCGGAAAACCAGATTGCCTCATATGACAAGGAATTGGAGGCTTCAACCGAAAAAGAGCTGGATATCCTGCAGGATACACTGTCAAAACAGCTGGAAAAAGAGCTTTTTGAACTCAGGAAAAGTGCGGACTCCATACTGGAATCTATGGAGCATTACTACGAAGAGAATCACAATACTCTCTCTGCACAAATATATAAAAAAATAATAAGGAAGTGATTTAGATGAACGGTTTGTTATCCTACAGCGGTCTTACCACTAAGATACGTGCCATGGAAAGCCACTTTCTGAAGGATTCCAACTTTCGGGAAATTACGGAACTGGAGACTGTGCCGCAGGCTGTAAATTATCTGAAGCAATGGCCTTCCTATGAACCTATATTCGGCTTATCGGATGAAAATGAGCTGCATCGTGTCCAGATCGAGCAGATGCTCCGGCAGAGTATATATCGGGATTTCGCTAAACTATACAGGTTTTCCAACGTTTCGCAACGCCAGTTTTTGACCCTGTATTTTCAGCGTTATGAAGTTTCTGTAATTAAGGAATGCCTGACGAATTTGTTTGACCACCGTGTGACTCAGGTCAATCTTTCTGCTTTTGAGGACTTCTTTAAGCGGCACTCCGGCTTAAACCTTTCGCTGATGTCCGCCAGTTCTACAGTTCAGGATTTTGTAGAGTCTTTACGGGGAACTGTTTACTATGAACCTTTCTCAAAGCTGCTTGCGATGGAAAATCCCACGCTCTTCGATTATGAGATGACTCTGGATCTATATTATTTCAGAGATCTCTGGAAGATGAAAGATAAGCTCTATCAAGGCCGTGATTTAAAGGATTTGACAACAGCTTATGGCAGTAAATTTGACATGCTGAACCTACAGTGGATATATCGTGCAAAAAATTACTATCATATGTCCTCTGCAGACATTTATGCGCTTTTGATACCAATCAAATACCGTATCAGCAAGCAGCAGATTGTCGCAATGGTTGAAGCCGAAAGCACTCCTGCTCTGGAGGCATTGTTGGAACAAACCTACTATGCCCGTCAGTACAAAGGCTTTACTTTAGATACTCTGGAATCTATGTATGCCTCCATTATGAAGCATATACTTTCCACTGAATCCCGAAAAGACCCTTATTCGGTAATTACCATATACTCCTATCTGTATCACAAAGAGCATGAAGTGGATCGGCTGATTATTGCTTTGGAATGTGTGCGTTACCGAATAACCCCGGACGAGGCCATGACCTATGTCAGAAAAACTTAGCAGGAAAAGACATACAAATATCTTGTTGCAATTCAGTTATAAGCTCCGCATAGCTGAATTGTAAAAAAATAAGGAATACCGGAGGTGTTTTACTTTGATAATAAAGATGAAATTCCTGAGCATAACGGGTCCGAAATCTGATATTGACCGTGTGGTCAACCAGTATCTGTCAAAGTACGAGATTCATCTGGAAAATGCACTGGCTGAACTGAAGTCTGTGCAGGATTTGACTCCGTATATCCAGATAAATCCTTACAAAGAGACGCTGAAGCTTGCAGAAAACTATATGCAGCTTCTTCCGGAAGACAGACGGAATACGGATAAAAAGCTCACACTTGAGGAATCCATTAGTTTTGTTCAGAAGCTGGATCGGATCTTGACCCAGATTAATGAAGAAAGAGCCGGCTATGAGGCCAAGAGAAGCAGATATCAAGAGCTTTATGACAAAATTGAACCATTTATGGGACTGGAATATGATATTTCTGCTATTTTTCATTTTAAGCATTTAAAGCTTCGTTTTGGCAAGATACCAAAAGAGTATTTTAATAAGCTTAAAAACTATATCTATGATGATATGGCAACTGTATTTTACCAGTGCCATTCGGATGACCAGTATGTCTGGGGCATTTACTTTTGCGTCAGAGAGAATATCAGCCGCGTGGACGCAACCTTTGCTTCTATGCACTTTGAGCGCATCTTTCTGCCGGATGCCTATGAAGGAACTCCTGTAGAGGCTCATGCAAAGCTGGCGGAAAAGCTTCAGGAAACCAACCAGATGATTGCTTCCTGTGATTCCAGAATACAGGAACAGCTGAAGGACCACACAGACGATCTCGCTGCCGCCTACAGCAGACTGTCCGCACAGTCTGAGAACTTTGACATAAGAAAACTTGCTGCATGTACCAGCTCAAAGAAAGAAACCTTCTACATTCTTTGCGGATGGATGTCGGAGAAAGATGCGGCGACATTCCAAAAAGAGATTGCAAATGATCCCAAGCTCTTTTGTTTTATTGAGGACAATGATAATAATATTGTAATGCAGCCACCAACCAAGCTGAAAAACCCCAAGATATTTAAACCGTTTGAGATGTTTATCCGAATGTATGGTCTGCCGGGTTATCACGAAATGGATCCTACTGTTTTTGTCGCTCTCACATATACTTTCATCTTTGGAAGCATGTTTGGCGATGTTGGGCAGGGATTGTTTCTGGCAGTCGGAGGAGCGCTTCTGTATAAATATAAGAAGATCACACTGGCAGCTATCATGAGTATGGCAGGTGTCTTTTCGACTTTCTTTGGGTTTATGTATGGAAGTTTTTTTGGATTTGAAGATGTAATTCCTGCATTTTGGCTGAAGCCTAAGACGGATATGATTACACTTCCTTTTATCGGTACCATGAATACGGTTTTTGTGGTTGCCATCGCATTTGGGATGTTCCTGATTCTAACGACCATGATTATGCATATAATCAATGCGGTAAAAGCACGGGATGTGGAAGGTACTTATTTTGATCAGAATGCAATCAGTGGTCTGGTATTTTACGGAGCACTGACAGCCGTGTTATTCCTGTATATGTCAGGTCACACACTTCCCGCAACAGCGGTTCTGGTAGTGATGTTTGTGGTTCCTTTGATTCTGATCATGCTGAAAGAGCCCCTGACCAGACTTGTAAAAGGACGCACACCGGCAATTGAAGGCGGTAAGGGGATGTTCTTTGTACAAAGCTTTTTTGAGCTTTTCGAGGTTGCTTTAAGCTACATGTCGAACACTCTCTCCTTTGTCCGTATGGGCGCTTTTGCAGTCAGCCATGCAGCCATGATGGAGGTTGTACTAATGCTCGCAGGTGCCGAGCAGGGAGGGTCACCTAACTGGATTATTATTGTCCTGGGTAATGCCTTTGTCTGCGCTATGGAAGGACTGATTGTCGGCATCCAGGTACTTCGTCTGGAATACTATGAGATGTTCAGTCGATTTTATAAAGGTAACGGCCGCGAATTCAAGCCATTTTTGAAGAAAAGCTGATAACTTCACGGTCATAAAAAATTAATTTTAAAAACGGAGGTTTACTATTATGACATCTATGATTCAAATTATTACCGCTTTAGCGCTTGTGTTAACTATCGTTATTCCTACAGCAGTTTTTTTCCTTGGGGAAAGAAGTAAAGCAAGGTATAGAAAGACAATTTCTATTAATGCACTTGCCTTCTTTGGTGTGCTGGTTGTAGGTACTATTGTAAATATGGCCGGTACCGTAAGCGTACATGCTGCTGCCGACGGAGCCGGCCTGGCTACCGGACTCGGCTACCTGGGCGCCGCCCTTGTTACCGGATTATCCGGCATCGGCTCCGGCATCGCCGTTGCCAGCTCTGCGAGTGCTGCTTTGGGTGCCATCAGTGAAGACGGCTCTTTATTTGGTAAATCCATGATTTTCGTAGCTATGGCCGAAGGTATTGCCTTATATGGTCTGATCATCTCCTTCATGATACTTGGTAAGCTGTAAGCTTGCACAGACTGTGCAAGGAAGGCTGGTGCAATTATGAAAATGTATTTAATCAGTGACAATATCGATACCCAGACCGGCATGCGTTTAGCCGGTGTTGAGGGCGTCGTGGTACACGGACGGGAAGAATTGCGAAAGACCCTGGAAACCACCCTGGCTGACAAAGAAATTGGCATTATCCTGCTAACTGAAAAGTTTGGAAAGGCATTTCCGGATATTATTGATGATGTTAAATTGAATCACAAGCTTCCGCTGATCATCGAAATCCCAGATCGTCACGGTACCGGACGTAAACCCGATTTTATCACTTCCTATGTAAATGAAGCAATTGGACTTAAACTATAAGGCAGGTGAGAGATTTGACAATTGAAGAAAAATTACAAAATTTCTATAATAGTTCCATAGATTCTGCCCAGGCCGAAGCCAGAGCTATGATTGAAGAACATGAAGCAGCTCTGGAAAAAATCTTTACTGAACACAAAGAGACGGCAGAACGTCAGGCTGAGGCTGAACTCAAGGCCGAAAAGGAGAAGCTGAAAAGAAACCTGAATAAAAAGCTTTCCACAGAGCAGCTTCATATCAAACGCTCTCTTACGAAGAAAAATATGGAACTGAAAAATAAATTGTTTGCAGAAGTGGACGAAAAAATTAGTGTCTTTATGAAAACACCCGAATATGAGGCCTATTTGGAACGAAAAATAACGGAAACCCTGGCCTTTGCGGGGGATGATTCCATGGAGATTTATATCAACCCCTCAGATGCGCATTTAAAAGAACAGCTGGAGCGCAGCAGTAAAACTACTCTGATCATTTCCAAAGAGGACTTTAAGGGTGGTATCCGTGCAGTCATTCCGGAAAAGCATATATTAATTGATAATTCTCTTCTCACTTTGTTGAATGAAGAAAAGGAAGCATTTATTTTCCATGGAGGTGCTGCACATGAATAAAACAGGAATTATCCATGGTATCAACGGTCCTGTTATCTACCTGAAAGGAAATACAGGCTTTAAAATGTCTGAGATGGTATATGTAGGTGAGGAAAACCTCGTGGGAGAGGTCATCGGACTGACAAGGGATACCACTACAATTCAGGTATTTGAAGAAACAACCGGATTAAAACCGGGTGGAGTTGTAACTGCGACAGATGATGCCATATCGGTAACTCTCGGACCCGGTGTCCTGAATAATATTTTTGATGGTATTGAACGGCCTTTAAGTGAAATTGCAAAGGCGTCCGGCAAGTATATCACCCGCGGTGTCAATGTAGACTCCCTGGATACAAAGAAATTATGGGATGTCCGGATGACTGTCAAAGAAGGGCAGGAACTGCTGGGTGGGATGGTCATTGCAAAAACACAGGAAACAAAAACCATTGTACACAAATCCATGGTACCACCGGACATACACGGAACAGTGACCTGGGTGGCTGCAGATGGCAGGTATACCATCCAGGATACAATTCTGAAGTTAAAGTTGGATGATGGTTCAGAAAAAGAACTTACCTTATGTCAAAAGTGGCCGATTCGTGTGCCGCGCCCGACACTGAAACGTTATCCTGCCACAGAGCCGCTGATCACAGGGCAGCGGATTCTGGATACAATGTTCCCCATTGCCAAAGGGGGGACAGCGGCTGTTCCCGGTGGATTTGGAACCGGTAAAACTATGACACAGCACCAGATTGCCAAATGGTCCAATGCGGACATTATTATCTATATCGGATGCGGTGAGCGAGGCAACGAGATGACTCAGGTTCTGGAAGAGTTTTCAGAACTGGTAGACCCCAAGACAGGCAATCCTTTGATGGATCGTACTGCTCTGATTGCCAATACTTCCAATATGCCGGTGGCGGCTCGTGAAGCTTCCATTTATACAGGACTTACACTTGCCGAATACTATAGAGATATGGGATACGATGTGGCAATCATGGCTGATTCAACCTCCCGTTGGGCTGAAGCTCTTCGCGAGTTATCCGGGCGCCTGGAGGAAATGCCCGCCGAGGAAGGATTTCCGGCTTACCTGGCATCACGTCTGTCCGCTTTTTATGAACGTGCCGGCATGATGCAAAACCTGAATGGTTCCGAGGGCAGTGTTTCCATCATCGGAGCCGTATCTCCGCAAGGCGGTGACTTTTCCGAGCCTGTAACGATGAATACCAAACGTTTCGTGCGTTGTTTCTGGGGACTGGATAAATCTCTGGCCTATGCACGGCATTTTCCGGCCATTCACTGGTTGACCAGTTATTCCGAGTATCTGGGAGATCTGGCACCCTGGTATAAGGATCATGTAAACAAAAACTTCATAGACATGCGGAACCAGCTAATGGGCCTCTTGAACAGTGAAAGTTCTCTGATGGAGATCGTAAAGCTGATCGGAAGTGATGTGCTTCCCGATGATCAGAAGCTGATTCTTGAGATTGCGAGGGTTATCCGCTTAGGATTTCTGCAGCAGAATGCTTTTCATAAGGAAGATACCAGCGTACCAATGAATAAACAGTTTAAGATGATGGAAATCATCCTTTACTTATATAAAAAGTCCAAAGTACTGGTTACCATGGGTATGCCGATGTCAGTACTGAAAGAAGACAATATATTCGAAAAGGTAATTGCTATTAAATATGATGTGCCCAACGATAAACTGGAGATGTTTGATGATTATCGAAGGGCAATTGATGAATTCTATGACAACGTATTAAAGAGGAATGGATAAGGAGGGGATACGCTTTATGGCAATTGAATATCTTGGATTAAGTGAAATCAATGGGCCCCTCGTGGTCCTGGAAGGTGTGAAAGATGCCTTTTTTCAGGAAATTGTAGAATTTACCGTAGAAGGCAATCAAAAGAAACTGGGACGTATAGAGGCCGTCTATGAGGATAAGGCAGTTATTCAGGTTTTCGAAGGAACAGAGAATATGTCCCTGAAGAATACCCACACTCGTCTGACGGGACATCCCATGGAAATGGCCTTGTCCGAAGACATCTTAGGCAGAACCTTTGATGGTATCGGAAAGCCGATTGACGGACTGGGTCTCATTACCTCAGATTACAGAGCAGACATCAATGGTCTTCCTCTGAATCCTGTTACCCGTAAATACCCGAGAAATTATATTCGCACAGGTATTTCCGCCATTGACGGACTTACCACTCTGATTCGTGGACAAAAGCTTCCGATTTTTTCTGGAAATGGTTTGCCCCATGATAATCTGGCTGCCCAGATTGTACAGCAGGCCTCTCTGGGAGATGACACCGACGAAAAATTTGCAATTGTGTTTGCTGCTATGGGTGTCAAATATGATGTGGCTGAATTTTTCCGCCGTACCTTTGAGGAAAGCGGTGTATCAGAACATGTGGTCATGTTCCTGAACCTTGCAAATGACCCTGTGGTGGAACGTCTTATTACACCAAAGCTGGCACTTACTGCTGCTGAATATCTCGCCTTTGAAAAGGGGATGCACATCCTGGTTATACTGACCGATATTACCTCATATTGCGAGGCCATGCGCGAAGTATCCTCCTCTAAGGGCGAGATCCCGTCCCGTAAGGGTTATCCGGGATATCTTTACTCCGAATTGGCAACTCTGTATGAGCGTGCCGGCATTGTAAAAAATGGCAAGGGTTCTGTTACGCAGATACCAATTCTGACTATGCCCAATGACGATATCACGCATCCGATTCCCGACCTTACCGGATATATCACGGAAGGGCAGATTGTACTCGACCGTCAGCTTCATGGACAGTCTGTTTATCCCCCGATTAATGTACTGCCGTCTTTATCACGACTGATGAAGGACGGCATCGGAGACGGTTACACCAGGGCTGACCATCAGGATGTTGCAAATCAGTTGTTTTCCTGTTATGCAAAGGTGGGAGATGCCAGGGCCCTTGCTTCTGTTATTGGTGAAGACGAGCTTTCGCCCCTGGATAAGCAGTATCTGATTTTTGGAAATGCCTTTGAACATGAGTTTATAGGACAGGGGACCGACGAAAACAGGACTATTGAGCAAACCCTGAATATCGGATGGCATCTGCTTGGTATCCTGCCAAAGGATGAACTTGACCGTATTGACACTAAGATTCTGGAGCAGTATTATCAGCCTACGGAAGTTAATCTGACCGCTCAGGCAAAAGCTGAAGCGGATAAGATATAATCAGGAAGGGAGGGATTACATGGATCCGAATACATTTCCCACAAAAGGGAATCTGATACTGGCAAAGAATTCTTTATCGCTTGCCCGCATGGGTTATGATTTGATGGATAAGAAACGTAATATCCTGATTCGGGAAATGATGGACCTGATTGATCAGGCAAAGGAAATCCAGTCTCAGATTGATACGACCTTTAGTGAGGCATATGCAGCCCTTCAAATTGCAAATATAGAAAGCGGTATTAACTATGTACAGTCCATCTCATATACGGTTCCTGTCGAGGATTCAATCCGTATAAAGACCCGCAGTATCATGGGCGTGGAAATTCCTTTGGTTGAATCCGAGCCTTCCAGACAAAGTCCTACGTATGCTTTCTATACCACCAGAGAGTCCCTGGATAAGGCTCGCAGCGCATTCCAAAAGGTCAAAGATCTGACCATCCGCCTGTCTATGGTAGAAAATTCTGCCTACCGGCTGGCTGTTGCTATCAAAAAGACGCAGAAGCGCGCCAATGCGCTGAAGAATATTACGATTCCTCACTATGTTGCATTGACCAAAGATATTTCAGATGCTCTGGAAGAAAAGGAACGTGAAGAGTTTACCAGGCTGAAAGTAATTAAAAGAATGAAGCAGTAGAATAGTAATTCTAAAATTGTTTATTTTGTCTGACTATTGTCGGTTATTTTTTAGCAGAAGATTCTATATTTTGACTACTCAAAAGTCAAGTGTTTTCACCGGGTTTTTTTAAATTTCTTACGATTTATAAGTTCTCTACAAAACACTCGTTCTTTAAAATTCTTATGTAAATCACTAAGTTATCAACATTTCCGGTGCATAATGTGGATAACTTAGTGTATAACTCGATTTTCAGCTACTTTCCCGACTTTTATGATGTGTATAACTATATGCTTACAATATATGGAGGAAGCCTGTTTTTCGACAGCTTCCTCCATATATTGTGCACTATGTCTAATCGCAAACAATTAAAAACAATTCAGATAATTTATCTATGCGGTAATGAGATAATTTTGTATAGATGTAATGCAATTCGCTCCATCTGACGCCGCCGTTATAATCTGACGCAACAATTTGGTCCTCACATCCCCCGCCGCAAAGACACCCGGAATGCTTGAAGCTCCATCCTCTCCGGCTACAACATAGCCTCCCGCATCCAGCTCCAACTGTCCCTGTGCCAGCTCACTATTAGGGATAATCCCCACAGCAATAAAGCATCCATCTGCTTCCAGTTCCTTCTCTTCTTTGGACTTTACATCCCGGACAGTCAGACTTTTTACTTGAAAATCTCCCTTAATTTCAGTTACAACACTGTTCCAAAGTACCTCCACATTTTCCTGGGCAAACAGATTGTCCTGAATGATCTTCGCAGCACGAAATTCATCTCTTCTATGGATCAGATATACCTTCTTGCATATTCTGGCCAGGAAAATAGCGTCCTCCAATGCTACATCACCGCCTCCAATTACTGCGACGGTCTTATCTTTAAAAAATGCTCCGTCACAGGTCGCACAATAGGATACACCGCTTCCTGCCAGTTTCTGTTCACCCGGCACACCAAGCTGCCTGTGTTTTGCTCCGGTAGCCAGCAATATTGTCCTGGATTTATATTCCTCATCTTTCGTTACAACCTTTTTAACCTTACCATCCAGCTCCAGCTTTAATACCTGATCCCGTACGAACTCACTTCCCATCTTTTCAGCATGGTCTCTGAGCGTAGTGCTTAAATCCATACCACTGATGCCCGGAAGTCCGGGATAATTGTCTACCTCGTAGGTATTAACTACCTGGCCTCCGCTGATATAATTCGCTTCAATTATGATTGTAGAGAGTTTGGCCCGCTGTGCATAAATCGCGGCACTTAATCCGGCCGGACCTGATCCGATGATGATTACATCATAAATTTTTTCCATAGTATCACTTCCTTCTTTATTGTACTGCATCCTTGTTATGGACAACTTTAATCTGCCGGACAATATGCAGTACCTGATCAACTGTAATCTGTGTGTAATCGAGTTTTCCCTCGCTTACATAGAATGTGTAGATATCGTATCCATTATCCACATCCTCCGTTTTTTCATAGGGCTGTTCTGCTGCCTTTTGAAGAAACTCCTCTTCCCCCATCCCAAGTGTGATGCCCCCTGCAACCGTTATCTGGATCTTTGTAGTATCCAAATCCCCATACAGGGTTGTCACAAAGCAATTCTTAATTGTGGTGGCATCCGTGCCATAGTTATATACTACGGCATATATCTTCTGTTCATTCTTTAAAAGCGTTGCATACCCATATTTTCCAGACTTGACCGCTTCATCAGATCCATCTTTGTCCAATTCCCAGCCGTTATCCAAAAAGGCGGATACCGGAGCAGGCAGCCGGTAGTATGCTCCATCATATCTGATAACAAAATCCTGCAGAAGTACTCCTTCAAATTCCGGAGGATGATATGCCTCCACTTCCGGAGTTACGGCATCGCTTACATTCTCCAGCTCCTCCTCACCTTCCGGATTGCGGAAGTTGCGGATGTCAATTCCCATCATGGCTTTCGTTTCTTCATCAAAACTGAATTTCACCTGACTATTCATGCCATATTCATAGGTCAGAAGAATGGATTTCCCCTCCTCGTACCTGTCAATCGGGGAACCATAAGCTGCAGTAACCTCTTCCTCCGTAGACTTCTGAAACACAATCTTCCCCGGCAGATTTATATAGATTCCTTGCCCTTCAGCAGCTGCTGCATCCACATGGATACCGGCAATGTAGCACTGAGAAATCTGGCTGTTCTCCGTATTGGGATTCATCAGATCCGCATAAAGAATGTTGCCCTCCTGTTCAAACTTCTCATTCTCCACATAAGACTCTGCCCCAAGCTTTGTAGTCGCATCCCCCTTATAAACCCAGCCAAGTGCTGTAAATTCCTCATATGTCATAGGAATTTTATAAGTCTCGCCCCAGATTGCGATGGTAAATGAGGACAACTTATCGGGAAGATCGATATCGTAATCCGGTACATCCTCCCCGGGGAGCTGTTCATCCAATTCATCCGAGGGATCCTCGTCATCCAGCTGGGATGACGAATTTACAGCTATAGGTATTTCTTCCTTCTTATCTTTGCAGCCGGCAAAAGCCAGTACGGTAAGCAACCCAATCACAAAAACATAGCGTTTCATCTTGTTGGCCTCCTTTCAGATATTTTAACATAAATACCCGTACTTTCCAATCCTGATTCCACATAAACTATTTTAAAGAGTTACTTGAAAGGAGAAGCATGTTCAGATGAATATGCTGCACATCATTGTTCTATGAAGAACCCTTTCCCTCGCAAAAAACGCCTTACCTCATTTCTTCTGATTCCACTTTTAATGCTGATACTGCTGGCTGTCCTTGTTATTCCGGGATTCTATTCTGAGAATAAGAGATTCGAAAAGTTCACCGAGAATCTGTTTCGTACCGAGGTCTGCTCATCTACAATTAATCTCCATTATACCTTGGCAGAACCAGATTCCTGCAATATCTCTGACTACCCGATTACTTTTGGTTCTGTTTTCAGTGGGGATAATACCAGGTACCAGGCAGCGCTGGAAAACCACGCCGCTCTTTTATCATCCTTTCATAAAAAACGGCTATCAAAGAAAAATCAGCTAACTCTCTCCATTTTGGAGGAAAACTGCAATGCCGAACTGGAATGTCCGGACGCATGGTATCTGCAGGAACCTTTAAGTCCCTCTCTGGGAGTTCAGGCACAGCTTCCTGTTCTGCTGGCTGAATACACCTTTCGTACAAAGCAGGATGTTTTAGATTATCTGAAACTTCTGAAGACACTTCCTGATTATTTTCAGAACATTTTACAGCTGGAACAGGAAAAGGCAAGCCGCGGCCTGTTTATGAATGATAAGGCTGTCGACGGAGTGATTGCACAATGCAATTCATTTATAGAAAATCCGGAAGAAAACTATCTGATTCCAGTCTTTAATGAGAAGCTGGAGGAAATGAGCATTTTAAGTAAAAAAGAGCGTGATTCCTGCAAAACTCTACATAATAAATTAATTGTTAATGTAGTGATTCCGGCATACCAGCAGTTAATCGATGGCCTGGATGCTTTAAGAGGAAGCGGAAAGAACGATAAAGGCCTGGTCTATTACCCGAATGGAAAATCCTATTATATCTATTTGCTTAAAACACAGGTCGGTACAGATGATTCTGTAGCTGTGCTTGAACACCGTCTTTTAACTCAGCTGGTTTCCGATTCAAAAGAGATGCAGCAGCTTATAAGAGATGACCCTTCTCTGCTCATTGCAAAAGAAGATGTATCCGCACAGGAAACAGCCGAACCCACGGAAATTCTGGAAGATCTGAAAACTTGCATGGCAAAGGATTTTCCGATCCTTCCCGAAACATCCTATGAAATAAAATACGTACATGAGGATTTGCAGGAATTCTTAAGCCCGGCCTTTTATCTGACTCCTCCTGTGGATACCAACAGTCCTAATGCCATCTACATCAACCCTCATACCGGAATGGGCGGTACTGAGTTATATACAACTTTGGCTCACGAAGGATTTCCCGGACACCTGTATCAGACCAATTACTTCTCGGAAACCAATCCTCCCCTGATCCGCCACCTGTATTCACCAGGGGGATATATTGAAGGCTGGGCAACCTATATTGAATCCTACGCCTATAACTATGCAGATGGTGATCCTCAGCGCAACCGCCTTCTTTGGCTGAACCGCTCTATGAATTTATGCCTTTACTCCATCATGGATGTGGGAATTCACTATCATGGCTGGACAATGGAAAAAACAGCCGAATTCTTAAATAATTTCGGGATTGCCGATGATGACACTGTGTCAAGGGTCTACCAGTATATTCTCGAGACGCCGGCAAATTATCTGAAATACTACTATGGCTATCTGAATTTTCTGGATATCCGGGAAGCCAGCAGGAAAGCCGAAGGCGATAATTTCAACCTGAAAAAATTTCATCAAAAAATACTGGAACTTGGCCCCATGCCCTTTTCCATCTTAAAGGAAAAAATGCTTTCCTGAATGAATATATGGCATAGATACTGTAAAACCCCGCCTGCACAGGTGGGGTTTTACCTTGTTATTTCACATTTACGAACATCTCCTGAAAAGTCATCTGCTGATTTACTGCTTCCGTCATCGTTGAAAGCCTGGAGGTATTTCCTAACAGAATTACACCGGATAAGCGGTTGTTAAGAAAATAGTATTTCTCATACTGCTTCTTCCCCCAATCCTTTATCTCCAATGTCTTATATATCAGATCAGGATTTTTACCATTATCTCCAATCGAAAACAGCGCTGTATTCATACCATGGAAGCTTAAGGAAGGAGTCTCCGGCACATAGCTGATATCCTTGTCACCGGCTGCACAGGCGCCGGCAACCTTTCCTTCTTCCAATGCCTGAGGCCAGATACCATAGTTCATCCCATGATATTGGGCACAATCACCTGCAGCATAGATGCCGGGAATGTTGGTCTCCATATGCTCATCCACAATAACAGAGCGATCTACCTGAATTCCGGCTTTCACGGCAAGCTCCACGTTTGGTCTGACCCCACAGGATATAATTACAAGCTGTGCCGGATATGTGGTTCCGTCCTTCAGCCTTACACCGGTCACTTGTTCTTCTCCTTCGATTGAATGGATACTGACACCGGTATGAATCTGGATTCCCAGATTTTCACTGATGCTTTTCAGCATCTCTCCCGCCTCATCATCCAGCTGACGTCCCATCAGTTGTGGAGCCAGTTCCAGAACAGTAACCCTACACCCAGCCTTTTTCAGTTCCCATGCGGCCTCTAATCCCAAAACACCGCCACCGATTACCACAACCTCTGTAACGCGCTCCAGCATAGAGGCAATTTTCCGGGTATCTGTCACTCTCCGGATACCGATAACTTCCTCCTTCTCACAACCCGGAATGGGCGGAATAAATGATTCGGATCCTAATGCGTAAATCAATCTGGTATATTGCAGACGTGTCTGGTCAGACAACAAAACTTCTTTCTTCTCTGTGTCAATGTTCTCAACTCTTCTTCCCAAAAGCTGATAGATTTGATTCTCCTCATACCACTGCTCATCCTCTACTGCAATCTGGCTGGCATTAATATCCGCCATTAAAGCCTTTGTCAGCATAGGGCGGTTATATGTGGAGCAATCCTCCTCAGATACCATCACGATGGAACCGGTCTTATCTCTCTTTCGGATTTCCTTTGCCGCACTGATTCCGGCTGCTCCATTTCCGAGTATAACGTAAAAATTATTACTGTCTTTCTGATAGCCGGTTTCACTGACTTCCACCGGAACAAAGTTTTCCCTGCCTACACCGCAGACAGGACAGACCTCCAGGGATGAATCAAAGATTTCACCACATACCATACATTTAACCAGTTTTGCGGGTCCTTGTGCTGTCTTTGGATTTTCTTTCTCCTGGAGAACGCAGCCAAAATTATATCCATATTCATAGGCGTCTGTCTGTTCCACCTCGCTGGGTCTGAAATGAACCCGAAAAGGATCCAGAACCCTCATACGAAGCTGCTTCAGTCGTTCCACAATATGGGGCACACCCTCTCCGCTCCATCCATAACTTCCGAACGCACTGGCCAGCTTACCGCCATGCGTTACTGCGGACAATGCGGTGGTAAGATCCCATATGGGTTTCAACGCATCCCCCACAATCGTTGGTGTACCGAATAATATGCCATCGGCAAAGCCCAGTTCATCCAGCACCTGTTCCTGTGATGCCGTAACCATATCATAGACACGGACATCTATCTCTCCGCTGTCCCGGATTCCCTGTGCAATCTTGTCCGCCAGCAGACCTGTATAGCCATAAGCACTTACATAAGGTATAATGACTGTCTTTGCAGGATTCGGATTCACTACGGTACTCCACTCCCTGTAGATGTTGCGGATGAAATCAATCTTATCATCCAGAACCGGTCCATGCCCGGTACAAATCATAGAGATATCCAAATCTTCAATACGGTCAAGGGCTTTCAGCATATACGGCTTGAATGGACCGATAATGCAGTCATAATAGTACTTAAGGGCTCTCATATAGCCTTCCTGATCCGTGACCTTGCTGACCAGAACATCATCAAATGCATAATGAGCGCCAAAGGAATCGCAGGTTACCAGAATCTGTTCCTCTTCAATATAGATATACATTGTATCCGGCCAGTGAAGATTTGGCACCACCATAAATCTGAGGGTTTTATTCCCAATCTTCATCTCCTGGTTATCCTTGACTGGAATGCTGAAGAATTCTCTGTTCGTAATCTGTTTCAAAAAACCAATTGCGCATCCGGTTGCAACAACCTTGAGCTGCGGATTTAAGTCCAGAAGCCTGCCGATAGACCCGGCATGGTCCGGTTCGGTATGGCTTACAATAAGATAATCAATATCCGTAACATCAATTTCTTCCTTTAACTTGTCCAGATATTCATCAAAAAAAGGTTCTTTTGCAGTATCAAACAGTATCGTCTTATCTCCCGCCTTCATGATATAAGAATTATAAGTCGTACCAAATTCGGTATACATGATGATATCAAATACCTTCAGATCTTTATCTACAATTCCGGCCCAGTAAAAATTTTTTCTCAGTTCCATAGTTTTCATATACTTCTACCTCTTCATTGTTACAGTTCTGTCTGTAAAAACCAGTACAGCATTGCACGAGCGTTCCATGCAATGCTGTAATTTTGTACCATATTCTGACTGCTTAATCTTCAACAACAATAAACATATCCTTGCTTGCACCGCAAAGAGGGCATACCCAATCATCCGGAATATCTTCAAAAGCTGTTCCGGGTTCAATTCCTCCATCAGGATCTCCTACCTCCGGGTCATAGATGTATCCACACGGTTCACATTCATATTTTGTCATATCAGAGCACCTCTCTTTTCGTTAATAATAGTATCTGTTACTGTTTTTATCATACCTTATTGTACGCAAGATGTCAATATAAATAATATCTTAAGCAGCAAGTTTTTATACAAAACCGTGTTCTTCTAAAAATTCATGCGCAACATCCTTAGGCTCCATCTGCAGTTCATCCACCTTATAGTTAAGCTCCGCCATAACCGGATCAGATAAACAGTCTCCAAGTTCTTCTATTACCGGAATAATTTCAGGGCAGGAGTCTGCAATTTCACTGTTTATCAAAGGAATTGCATAATATGGTGGAAAGAACTTCTTATCATCCTCCAACGTAACAAGTTGGAATTTTTTAAGTAAGCCATCGGTAGCAAAAGCATCTACCACCTGTGTATTATCATTCATCAAAGCCTGGTATCTGGCTGAACCGTCAAGTCCTGTGGTATCTTGAAAAGACAGATTATATTTCTCTGTTAATCCGGGAAGACCGTCCATACGGTTCAGAAATTCCAGGGTGGTTCCTGCCGTAAGCTGATCTCCCACCCGGGCCAGATCACTGATGGTTTTCAGTGAATACTTTTCGGCAGTATCTTCTCTTACTGCCAGCACATAAGTATTATTAAATCCCATCTGCTTAAGAACATCTATATCATACTTTTCTTTAAAATCTTCCTTCACCGTCTGATACACACTCTCCATATCCGGATTAGGCGGATATCCCAGGGTGTCCCCATAGGCTGTCCCGCTATAATCAATATATAAGTCAATGTCATCATTCTTAAGAGCGTTAAAGCAGACCTGCGTACCGCCCAGATTAATTTTTCGTTCAACTTTTATATCTGTTTTGGCCTCAATTAAATCTGCAAACATATGTCCTAAAATATGCTGTTCCGTATAGTCCTTTGTTCCAATTCGAATCCGCCTGGAATCACTGTTGTCTTGCCTGAACAAGTTCATCGATACAAGAAGTATAATTCCCAGCGCCGCAAGAGAAATTATGATTTTATCAGTTCTTCTGTTCTTTTTCAGTTTTTCTGTTGAGGTGCTTTTCATCAGGCTGACCGGCGTTACCAGTTCCTCCAGCTTGCCGAGCAGAAAATCCACCAGCAGGGCCAGGAGGCATGCCGGAATCGCACCTGCCAGGATTTGGTTATTATTTACAGTACGAATTCCCGAAAATACCAGGAAGCCCAAACCATCCGCACCTATAAACGCTGCCATAGTCATGAGTCCAACAGCAGTTACAGATGAAACTCTGATTCCCGCCATAATGACCGGCAGTGCCAGAGGTATTTGTATTTTAAAAAGCCGCTGCATTTTCGTAAGTCCAATTCCTTTTGCCGCTTCCAGCATTTGAGGATTGATGTTACTGATGCCAATATATGTGTTTTTAATAATGGGAAGCAGGGAATACAGCACGACCATTACAATGGCCGGAAGCGTTCCGATTCCTAAAATTGGAATGGCAAATCCCAATAGCGCCATACTTGGAATAGCCTGTATCACATTGGCAACTCCTAATACCGGTTTATTTAACTTTTTTATATAACTGATTAATATTCCGAGAGGTACTCCAATCAGGATTGCAAGACCTACAGCAATTACAGTCAGCCGTATATGTGCCATGGTGAGAGTCAAAATCTGTTCTTTTTGGGCTATTATATAATTAAAAAAATCAGCAATGGACTTCATTATATATTCACCTCCTCATTATCTAAAAACTGTCTGCTAAGTGTCATTACCAGGCTGCTTTTTGTAATAAGGCCCAGAAGCGTCTTATCGGAATCTACTACAGGAATATTGGACACGTTATTTTCATCTACCATTTTCAACACATCTACAATATTATCCTCCGGTCCTACGCTTAGAAAGTCAGCTGCCATAAGATTCGAAACTTCAATTGAGCGGTCCGCCGCATTCCGGATATCCTTCGCCCGAATAATCCCCAGCAGTTCATTTGTCTTTGGACGAATCACCATCAGACTGTCCACCTTTGATGTACGCATCTTTTCAAGGCAGCGCAGAAGTGAAAGATTCGGAGGGCAGGTAATGGGCATTGAGATCATAATGTCCTTTGCCCGGATGTATTCCGGAGAAGTCCAGATTCGATTATGTCCTACGAAATCCGATACAAAATCATTGACAGGATTTTTCAAAATATTTTCCGGTGTATCATATTGGAGAATCTCTCCATCTTTCATAATACAAATCATATCTGCTATTCTTATAGCTTCATCCATATCATGTGTAACAAATACAATCGTTTTCTTAAACTGGCTCTGCCAGGCAAGCAATTCATCCTGTAGGTTTGATCTGGTAATCGGATCAAGCGCCGAAAAGGGCTCATCCATCAGTATAATCTCAGGGTCCATGGCAAAGGCCCTTGCCACCCCAATCCTTTGCTGCTGTCCACCGCTTAGTTCTGTAGGATAACGATTCAGATATTCCGAAGCCGGCAATCCCACCATATCCATCAGTTCACAGGTTCTTTTCTCCATTGCAGCTTTATCAATACCTTCTACCTTTGGGATAATTTCAATATTTTCCTTAATTGTCATATGCGGAAACAATCCTGTTTGCTGAATTACATATCCCATCTGTCTTCTGAGCCTGATCATATCCTGGTCTTTAATATCAGTTCCGTTAATCAGAATCTGTCCACTGGTAGGGTTTATAAGGCGGTTAATCATCTTTAGTGTCGTTGTTTTTCCACATCCGCTTTCCCCGATCAGTGCTGCCAGCTGGCCCTTTTTTACCTCAAATGAAATACCCTTTAGTACTTTTTTGTTCTTAAAGTTCTTGGTTATTTCTTGAAATCTTATCATAAAAAATTTACACCTCTTTTATTTTTCATTGCAAAGTAACAACCTAATTATATACTCAAGTTGTCACTTTGTCAAATTTGAAGCATGCATAAAAGCTGAGCATTACAAATTCACAGGTGTTGAAAGAAGTAGACGTATCATGAGAAACGCTGGTATCTGTTATAAAATTCCGCCTGCATCCTGGTAATTGAATTACCGAGATACAGGCGGTTTGTTTTTCCAAATTTCAAAAGACAGACTGCATTAATCAGTTTCCTCGGAAATCGGCGGATACAAAAAGTTCTTAACCCGTTCATAGGAAGCATCGTCCCCAATACAATAAAAGATATCTCCCTCCTGAAAGATGGCATACGGTCCCGGAGAAATGATGAGGACATCCTTTCTTTTAATTCCTACAATGGTAGACTGTGTGTTATGCCAAAAATTAATATCCGAGCTAGCTTTATTCAAATAGGGTGTATGACTGGTAATTTCTATCTCATAAGGAACAAGAGGATTAACAGAATGCAGCCGTTTGGTCTTATCAATTAATCTGGCGATATTTTTACTGACATTTTCCATTTCTTCTGTCTGTCTTTTTAAACCTGTTAATATTTCCATTCTAAGCTGATCTACGGTATCGTAATCCCGGTACTGATTCCTGAAATCCACTGCCTTTTCAAGGGATAAAATGATAACGCCGCTTCCTTTCGTAATATCCACAATATTTAAATCGGATAAAACACACAACGCACGCCTGGCTGTTTCACTGGATACGCCATATTGGCTTGCTATATGGGATCTGGCAAATATTTTATCTCCCACCTTATATTGCCCGTCCGCAATTTTGGAAGCAATATCAATGGCAATCTGGAGATATCTCGCATTGGTAATTTTTGATTTTTCCTGCATTGTAATCTCTCTTCCTCAACTCAATTCTTCTACAAGTATTCGTATTATATCACAGTATAATCTCTTTTACTATATGGATTTTCAGCAGCTCAGCCTTACGAAAGCAAGCTTTCTTCTGCCTGTTCTGCTGAAAATCCGCATGGCTGAACGATCGGGATGTAAAGCAACAGTTCAGCCATCAGCTCTATTCCGCTGCGCTTCATCTCGCTGTGGCAGAGCGCCATATGGATTGTCAGCAGCTCAGCCTTACGAAAGCAAGCTTTCTTCTGCCTGTTCTGCTGAAAATCCGCATGGCTGAACGATCGGGATGTAAAGCAACAGTTCAGCCATCAGCTCTATTCCGCTGCGCTTCATCTCGCTGTGGCAGAGCGCCATATGGATTGTCAGCAGCTCAGCCTTACGAAAGCAAGCTTTCTTCTGCCTGTTCTGCTGAAAATCCGCATGGCTGAACTGTTGCTTCACATCATTCCTGCCAGAATTACGCTGGCTGCTAAGCCAATAAACGTGGCAAATAGTGCGCCAGCCAATGTATATCGTGTTTTCGTCACCTTTGCCGCCACAAAATATACAGACATCGTATAGAAAATGGTCTCTGTGCAAGACATGGAGATGGATGCAGCAAGTCCTATAAAGGAATCTGTCC
Source organism: Novisyntrophococcus fermenticellae (assembly GCF_018866245.1). Taxonomy (GTDB): domain Bacteria; phylum Bacillota; class Clostridia; order Lachnospirales; family Lachnospiraceae; genus Novisyntrophococcus; species Novisyntrophococcus fermenticellae. Next base: position 92,118 of record NZ_CP076458.1, on the reverse strand, counting down.
CATAGTTCTTGTAGATATCCAGTAAAAGTCCTGTGGATGCGGAGGAGGAAAACATCTTTACAATAGAAAGAGGGACAAGCTGGGTGGGAAAACCGACAGGGTTCAAGATGACCCCAAGCAGTTTTGACAGCAGGTCCAGAAATCCTGAAGCCCGCAAAACCCCTACCGCCACCATAAGTCCTATTAAAGTAGGCAGAATCGTGACTACGGTCTTCAAACCATCCTTTGCTCCGACTACAAATTCCTCATAAATATTTTGCTTCTGCAGAATCCCATACCCCACAATATAAAACAGGATGAGGGGTATCATAAAGTCCGAAAGGTATAAAAGTATTTTCATAAGCGCCTCCTATTCTTTACAGTTTACGGACGGCTTTTACAAAACAGAACTATCTTTTTTCCTGATTATCATCTAAAATAGAAGGCAGAGGAATGAAGCTTGAGACTTACTCAGGGTTTACAACAGAGAAAGGAGTTTTACATGATTATCAAAAATGCAGTTGTTTTTAACAGTGATTTTCAGTTCGAAAAAAGAGATATCCAAATTAAAAATGGTGTTTTTGCGGAATCCTCCGAACCGGACAGCGAAGTGATTGATGGCAGCGGACTCTATGCAATTCCTGGCCTGACTGATGTTCATTTTCATGGATGCACGGGATATGATTTTTGTGACGGTACAGAAGAAGCACTTCAGGCAATTGCTGATTATCAGCTAAAGAATGGGATTACCAACATCGTCCCCGCCACCATGACCTTTGACGAAAAACGGTTGACAGATATTATGAATACAGCTAAAGCTCATAAGAATAAATTGGGTGCAGATTTGTGCGGAATCAACATGGAAGGCCCTTTCATATCCACTGCAAAAAAGGGCGCTCAAAATCCCCATTATATACACAACCCTGATATTGACATGTTCCGCCGTCTTCAGAATGCATCCGGCGGACTGATTAAGCTTGTGGATATTGCCCCCGAAGAAGAGGGTTCTATGGAATTTATTGAAGCCTTAAAAGATGAAGTCACAATTTCCATCGCACATACCACGGCAGATTATGAAACTGCAGGCCTGGCTTTTTCGAAGGGTGTAAAGCAGGTTACACACCTCTACAATGCCATGCCCCCGTTTACGCACAGGGCTCCCGGAGTAATCGGAGCGGCCTTTGACCATAAGAATGTCTATGTAGAATTAATCTGTGATGGCATTCATATTCATCCTTCTGTTGTCCGGGCAACCTTTCAGCTGTTTGGTGATGACCGGGTAGTTCTGATCAGTGACAGCATGATGGCCGCCGGATTAGCGGATGGGAACTATTCTCTGGGCGGGCAGGGCGTAGAAGTCACCGGTTCACTTGCCACTCTTTCAGATGGCACAATTGCAGGTTCTGTGACAAATCTTATGAAATGTATGCGTATTGCGGTTCAAAAGATGGGAGTTCCCCTGGAAAGTGCTGTAAAAGCTGCGGCCGTAAATCCCGCAAAATCTGTTGGTATCTTTGACCGTTACGGCAGTATTGAGCCTGGTAAAAAGGGCAATGTTTTGCTGTTGGATAGGGAGCTTAATCTTATAACCGTCATCCAAAAAGGAAAAACCGTTTAAGTCAGAGGCTCATAAGGAGACGGTAGTTGGAATGTATATCACGTACATTTCAACTACCGCTTTCTTATCTTATGGTTTTACCAAAAAGCAATTTTCTTTCTGCTTATCATCCTGAGATTTCCTTTTCATATTCCCGGTTCTGTCTTTTATTTCTGAAAAATCCACCGATGATCATCCTCAATCCCCGGAACAGATGACCGTTAGCTGCCTCCACCATTCCATCCGCCATATACATGTTTACAGCTCCATGCGTCATCTTAGCAATTCCACGAAATGGCATATTGTAGATAAACAGAATATTCAAATCCGGCTTTCCCTTCGCCTCACTCTTTTTCTTTATGCTTGTAAGTATCCGATAGATCAGCCTCGCCAAGACACTTTTCGAATAATAGAGTTGACAGATAGCATCGTTTCTTCCCAGTTCTCCAGACCAGGAACCATCAGGAATTCCATGCCCCAAAAGTTCTTCAAATTCCGAATCAGGCACATCCTGTATCTCTCCCTTGTAATAGGACTTCATCTTTCCGGTATCATACGGATTCTCCTGCGTGCTCCCTTCTATTCTTATATTCTCTGACAAAAGAATATCCATGGCATTCGCTCCAATGCATACTACATAATCGCCACCTTCTTTTTCCCACGCTTCTGTCTTTACGTTCCAGTACCGGAAGGTCCGCTCATCAAACGGAATCCTCACCTGCATGCTCTCTCCTTTTTTAAGAAAAATTTTCCGAAATCCTTTTAGCTCTTTTTCAGGCCGGAAGATGTCTTTCTTCGGACCGCTGATATACATCTGAACTACTTCCGCCCCATCTCTGTCTCCGATATTTGAGACTGTAAACTCTGTCCCGGTGGAACTGAGCTTCAAATCTGAATATGAAAATTCCGTATAAGACAGACCATATCCAAACGGATACTGAACTTCTGCACCCTTTGTATCATAATAGCGATATCCGACAAAAATACTTTCCCGATACTCAGAATTTCTCTCTCTGCCAGGGCAATACCTGAAGGCCGGAGTATCTTCATACTTCAGCGGGTAAGTCTCGTTCAGCCGTCCTGACGGATTGACTTTTCCTGTCAGGACATCCAACATGGCTCCTGCCCCTGCCTGTCCTCCCAGATATCCGTGTACAATAGAACGGCAGTAATTATGCCACGGCATCTCCACTGCGGAGCCGGCACTTAAAACACCTACAATATTGGGGTTTGCCTCTGCCAATGCTTCAAGAAGCTCTATCTGTTTTTTCGGAATCCTCATATGTTCCCGATCCATTCCTTCAGATTCACTCAGTTCGTCTAAGCCAAAGCAATAAAGCACCACATCTGCCGTCTGTGCCAGACGAACCGCCGCATTTTTTAATGCCTCATCCGGTTCTCCGTTCCTTCTGTAACCCGGCTCGCACCCGAGACAGTTGACTGGGTACTTGCCAATCATATTTTCCATCGTTTCCAGCTGCGTAGGATTTACCATGGAGGATCCTGCTCCCTGATACCTTGGCACCAACGCAAAATCCCCGATTAGCGCCACGCGGCAGTTCTCTTTTAATGGCAGCAGAGGTAAGGGTTTGTTCTCATTCTTTAAAAGAACAATGCTCTCTAATGCAGCCTTTTTTGCCAGGGCATGATGCGCTTCAGCATCAAAATCATTGGAACAGTGGGCTTTCCTGTTTTCTTCCAGTGTCAGGACTGCCTCCAACAGATCATCTACACATGCGTCCAGTTCTTCCGTCGTAAGACCACCGTTTTCGACAGCCTCCAGAAGTTCTCTCGCCGGCTCCAACCCCGGATCAGGCATTTCCAGATTTGAACGGCATGCAACACCCTTCACATGATCGTTGGATGCGCCCCAATCCGTCACAACAATTCCGTCAAATTCCCATTCCTCCCTGAGAATTTCCTTCAGCAGGTGTCCGTTTTCATTGGCATAGACACCGTTTATTTCATTGTAGCTTGTCATAATTGCCTTTGCTCCGCCTTCTTTTACGGCTATCTCAAAGCCCTCCAGATAGATTTCCCGGAGCGTACGTTCATCAATTACCGAATTCATTGCCATTCTTCGCAATTCCTGACTATTCACAGCAAAATGCTTGGGACATGCATAGACTCCCTTGCTCTGGATCCCCCGGATGTATGCGGCAGCCATTTTTCCGGCAAGATACGGGTCTTCCGAAAAATACTCGAAGTTTCTTCCGCACAGCGGACTTCTCTTGATGTTCAGCCCCGGTCCCAGAAGGACATCTACGCCTAAAGCTGCCGCTTCTTCGCCGAGCGCTTCCCCGACCTCCTCCCCCAACTTCTCATTCCAACTGTTGCAAACAGTTGCAGCCGGTGGGAAACAGGTCGCAGGCACAGAAGCATTCAACCCCAGATGATCTCCTGCCCCCTCCTGTTTTCTGATACCATGAGGGCCGTCGGAAAAAAACACTGCTGGTATATTGAGTCTGCTGATTTCCCGCGACTCCCACTCAGATGCTCCACTCAGAAATGCCGCCTTTTCCTCAATTGTCATTTTATTTATGATATCTGTATGTCTCATGCCTTTTTTTGCTGCCTTTCTAAACTATTTTATAAAAGAGCGGCAGTATCTGTATTCTCAAATCCCCACAGATACTACCGCTTTTCCCTATACTCAGTTGCTCGTCCCTTTTTTATCTTTAAAGATAATCTTCATAATCGGGAAAAATACCCAGAACGAAATTACACTGTTGATCAACATCGTAATAATATCTGCAATTGTCATTCCTGCGGATTCTCCCATAATTCCCATGAAAAAATTATAAATCGGTGTTTTATAAAGTCCCTGAAGGGCCGATGCTCCTACAGAAATAATCACCCACGCAATAAAATACCATACCGCTGCTTTCACAACACTTGTATTTGATTTGAACGTCACGTTCCTTTGAAGGAAAAAATTGATAATCTGTGCGGACAGCAACGTAATTTCCACTGCCAGGAAGTATGCCAGTCCGCCTCCGCCTCCAGCCCCGATGGAGCCCGAGGCATAGTCAAATACATAGTAAATGCTTCCGTCCAGATTGTGTCCCATCGGGAGTATCTGAAAGCTGGTGCTTACAAGCGGCGTAAGACTGAATATATATTTGATGGCAGGCATCATAACCATCTGCAAAATCGTCACTCCATTACTTATAATGAAGAAAACGAGAAACTCAGCGATTGCGGGATGGCTACCCTTGAAACGATTCCAGAGCCCTTTTTCTGCTGTATCGTCAGTCTTTCTGTTCATTCTATGCCTCACCTTTTGTTGATTCCTCTGCATGCATCGTGTTTTTTCTTCTGGCATATCCCTTACGCACTACAAGAATTTCCACAACCGCCATAACTGCTATAATAGCCACATCTGCTGCAATAAGCGCAATCTTCCAGCTTTCCATTCCAACCTTTGCATTTCCTTCAGAATATGCGCTGCTGTTTACTACAGTATACATAATATTCTTACTTGCACGTCTCAACGCTGCGACATTTGATGGTTTAGACGCATCCTGCATACGGTTAAGCCCTGAATCATAAGTTGTGAGCAGGGCATCTACTCCATTATTAAACGCCAGATCCGCATTCATAAATCCCCATCCGGAATTCGCGAAGTTATCAGTCAGGACAAATCCTTTGAATCCCCATTCGTCACGCAGGACTGTTTGCAGCAATTCACTCATACCTCCTGCCCAGCGGTTTCCAATATAACTCCATGCTTCCATTACTGCACTTGCACCACCATCTTTCACCGCGATTTCAAATGGTTTAAAATAAATCTCACGCATAGACTGTTCATTGGACCAAATAGACACCATCATGGCATTGGAATCATACATTGCAAAATGCTTTATGTAAGCATACACTCCACGGCTGCTTGCACCTTTCACTGCATTTGACGCTATATTTCCTGCAAGTACTCCATCTTCGGAATAATACTCGAAATTACGCCCTCCAAATGGTGTACGGTGTGTATTCATAGCCGGCGCATACCAACCGTTTACATTCATCTCATTTGCCATCTTACCAATACTTTCACCAAAATCATATGCCAGATTCTTGTTCCATGTAGAGGCAATCATTACAGCTACCGGGAATCCGATAGATCCTGTGCCTGTAAAATTATTATTAATAGATGCTGGTCCGTCACAGTCTACAGTAGCTGCCTTATTTACAGATGCCACTGCTGCTGTCTGAAATCCTGCCAACCCGGTTAAATCACTCATTTCCTGTACGGTCATCTGATCAAGAAGGTCTTCCCATTTTGCATCATTATAATCAAGCCCTCTCATATCAGCCAGATCAAGTCCGTTGTGAGCACCTGTAACCGGCATTTCCACGCTGTCATCAATGAACGTAGTATAATCAAATGTTTCATTATTAAAGAATCCATCCACATATTCATCTTCAAGTACTAATGACTCCGGAGCTTTTGTGGCCTCATCATAATTAGCAAAGCTGTCTTTACGTGAAAGATATTCAAAATTCCCCTTTGCAGATTCAAACTGATTTACTGCTGGGATTCCATCACTTTCCCTGCTTTCTGTAGCATATGTTTTCTCAGTATCGACTGTATATACTGCAGAATCAATGATTTCATGAGAATCTTTGTTTATCGAAATAACATAGTCTCCTGCTTCCAGAACATAGCTCTTGTGCCCCAGATCATCATAGGATGCCAAATCATCTTTTGAAAAACTGATTGTTACCGTTTCAGATTCTCCGCTCTTAAGTACTCCTGTTTTCGCAAAAGCCAGCAGATTTGCCGATGCCTTTTCGATTCCTCCATTTGTATATGGTGGATTAAAGTAGACCTCTACAACATCTTTTCCCGGAACATCTCCGGTGTTTGTAACCGTTACGTCCAAACTGATTTCATTTTTATTTTCACTAAGTTCTCCCATTTTCTGTTCAAACGTGGTATAACTCAAACCATATCCAAATGGATACTGAACTGTCTTATCATAATCCAGCACGCCTTCTGCCGCCATGGTCTCATACCACTTGTATCCAACATAAATTCCCTCTACATAATGGGTAAATTTAGGTTCCAGGTCTATTTTGTATGTTCCCATAATTGAATGCGTTGCCAGATCTTTCATGTTATCATATACAAGCTGATCTGAATTGTTCCACCATGGTGTATTCGTAAGATCGTATACAAATGTATCCGAAGTACGTCCCGATGGATTTACTGTTCCGTTTAGAATTTCTCCCAGCGCATTGAATCCCACATTACCAGTTCCCGGGCTCCAGATAACACTTTTAATTTGAGGATACTCGTCCACAAATCCCAGTTCAAAAGCATGCGCTGAATTGTATATTAATAATACATTATCAAAGTTATGACATACTTTGTCCACCATATTTCGTTCTGTTTGCGAAAGTTCAAGATAATGATGCCCTTCCGGAAAATCCTCATATTCATCGGAGTTTGAGTCGTACGCTACTTTACTCAAATCCTTTGGCATATCATTGTATCCTTCTCCGCCTACTCTGGAAATTACGATAACCGCTACATCCGAGAACTCCCTGGCATTTTCCATCATTTCATCTGTATAAAGCTCAGCAGGTGGTTCAGGCAATGTCCATGCTTGTTTGCTCTCTGACATTTTAGGTCTTTGCGATGTATATCCCTCATAGAAATCATGAAGTTCATCATTTAGAGCAAATCCACTTTTCTTCAGCCCATCTTCAAGACTGACTACCGGCCACAAATCATTGATAGATCCAGAACCCGCACCTCCATAGACCGGATTAACGGATGCCCAGCCAAATAAATTCAGATTCTTTTGATTATTTAATGGCAACATTCCTTCATTTTTCAACATTACCATTCCTTCACCGGAAATCTCTTCCGCTGTTTTACCGGCTTCGTCTGCCGTCTCCTGCGTTACCTGTCCGCTTCCTGTAGCAAGACCAATCAAAGTAGACATTGGTCCTACCAAAATCAGGTTTACTACTAATACAATTGCAAGCAGCCCACAGATTAGCGCCTGGCTCCTCACCAGATATTTCTTAACCTTTTCAATTTTACGGCTAATAATAAATGCAATTACTACCGCAATTAAAATACAAGCCATTGCAATTAGATATGGTTTACATGAATTCAGCACACCAATTACATCATTGATATTAATCTCCAGCATTTCTTTTCCTCCCTTGTTCTCTTTTTCAATGCATGGATTATATCATGATTTAGGTGTTTTTATCGCCGTCGGGACAAACTGCATGTTTTTCCAGTTATTCTGTTTTTGTCATTAGGAATATTGCACAGATTTAGTCCCTGCCTACAAAATCCGTCAGTTCTTCCATGAAAATATTTTTTCTGGTCCGGCTAAGCGGAATATTATTTCCTTGTACGCAGGCGCAGCCATTAATAATACTATCAACATGCTCCAGGTTAACCAGACACCCTTTATTTGCACGGCAAAAGCCTAATCCGTTAAACTTTTCTTCCGTATCCTTCAATGTTGCGGTCGTTATATACTCGCCACTCTTTGTAAAATAAACTAACTTGTTGCGTTGGCTTTCAATATAGTATATATCGGATACATCCAGTTTTACTGTGCCCCCTTTTATTGGAATTGTAATATAACGCTGAACCCGGTTCTTAATCCGGCCTATCGCCCGCTCCAGACTGCTGCTGAAGGGAAAATACTCAATTGGTTTCAGCACATAATCAAAAGCATTTACCTGGTACCCCCGAATAGCATACTGCGTCATGTTGGTAATAAAGATGATAATAACCTCTGCGTCCACCTCTCTGATCTGTTCCGCTGCCTTCATTCCATCCATGAACTGCATATGAATATCCATCAGGATAATATGATACTTTGCACTATAGCCTATTGCGATTTCGTCCCCGTCCTGAAAAACTGTAACATAAAATTTTTCGCCATGCTCCTTCTCATATCGCTCTAAATACTTTTTAATCTGGTTAGAATATTCCTCTTCATCTTCCACAATTGCAATATTTATCACAGTTTCATCTCCCACATCTTTATCCTGTTACCATTCCCACTGATCCACATTATTTACCAAAGACCAGCCCTGTCCATGGGGATGGACCTTCTGCTCTCCTATATGAAGTTCATCCTTTACAAAATACAGGTGATCTACGCTGCATATCCAAATCCATGGTAAATCTCCGTTTATGCCGCTCTTTCCGTCCCACTGTGCATCCAGCCAGAATTCATAGGAAGTTTCCAGAGAAGGAGCCTCAAGCGCCTTGTCCATATATTTGTCTACAGAGGGATTAAAGTAAGGAGAATATTTCGCATACTTGCTCCCACGTTCACTGTGATAGAGATTATATAATTCCATGGGTGTATGGGAGCCTAGTCCCCAAAGTACCGATTGACTCTGTGCATCATCATAGATGATGTCCCCGTCAATACCAGAGAGATTCACCCGGATTCCAATTTTGTCCAGCTGATCATTTATTTCCCTTGCCAGTTTACTGCGAATAACATCCGAAGAGTCAAATAACATCGTAAATTCCGCTTTTAAGCTGCCTTTTTCACGTATTCCAGACGCCCCGGTTGTCCAGCCCGCGTCTTCCAGAAGCCGCCTGGCTTCATCGGGATCATAAGAAACTCCTGCATCACCCCTATACCATGGCATCTTATCACAGATGCCATAAGCAGGAGTCCCATATTCCTTTAATACCTTCTCAACAATGCTTTCCCGGTCAATTCCAAGATTAATTGCACGGCGAATCGCCAGTTCAGCAGTCACATCATTTCCGATTAAAGTGCCTTCCTCTTCTCTTTCCTTGACCGTGGGAAGATTAAAACCAAAGGTATCTACAGAAACAAGCTCCTGGAGCTGATATCCTGCTGCCTCCTGATCCGCATAGGCCGCTGATGTATAAGCAACATCCGTCTTCCCTGTTTGTGCTGCCTTCAAAGACTCTTCTTCACTCATAAACAACACTGTAAGCTTTTCCGTCTTAATCTCATCTCCATAGTAATCCGGATTTGCTTCAAAAACCGCCTGCTCTCCCTGCTTCCACTGCTTGAGTATATAGCGGCCCGATCCGACCGGATTCTTCCCATAGGTTTCACCATATGCATGTTCAGGAACAATCCCGATCTCCGACATCGTATAAGGCCAAATGTTAAATGGTTCATTCATATGGAACTCTATCGTATTTTCATCAACCGCTTCTGCTACCTTTAATTTGCCCAGATCATTCAGGCTTCTGGAATCCCTGCATTGATTATAGGTAAACGCCACATCCTTTGCCGTCAGCTTCTCTCCATCCGTAAATCTGACATCCTCCCGAATATCAACCGTCCAGGTCAATCCGTCTTCACTGACATTGTAATCCACAGCCAGATCATTCTGGAGTTTTAAATCTACCGTAGTTGAAGTAAGCGTACTTTGAATCAGTGGTTCATGTATATGTTCACCAACTCCCCATCCATGGATTGGATCAAAACCACCTTCCGGCTCCGCCGAAACCGGCATTGTCACAATTACGGAATCTTTATGGGTCTGTATTCCACAGCCTGCCAACAATCCTGTCAGTATCATGCCCGGCAGTACTATGACAAGTAACTTCTTTTCCATGTCCCCTTCCTCCCCGTTTTTGAATATGACACGGTTTTTACTCTTTTTTAAAGTCCCTCTTTATATTTTCAATCAGTTCCACATCTGAATCTGTCAAACGTATATTTGAAACATAATTCTTCCCGTTCTCCGTGGTAACGTTAACCTCTATTACAGTTCCCTCTTTCAGTGTTTCTTCGGAAACCACCTCAAAAAATCTGGTCAGTCTGGGATGACGGCTGAGAAATTGCTCATAGTCATTTTTATATTGTAAAAATTTCATCGGATTAATAGCCATATTTTTTCTCCTGTTTCTTGCTTTATTTTTTACTGCTCTATTTTTCTGACAGTAAATAACATAGTTATATAGCTGGCGCTTCCTCCCAAAAAGTTAGAAATTGGTTCAGCCATAAATACTCCTTTTACACCCAATCCCGCAATTTCCGGAAGAAAAAGTGTCAGCGGAATTACGATGATTACTTTTCTGAATAAAGAAAAGAACACAGCCTGCCTGGATTGTCCCAGTCCCACAAAGATAGACTGCGCGGTAGACTGACATGCCATCATAAAAAAGCCAAAGAAATATGTATGCATAGCCGGAACACCCATAGTCAGCAGCCTGGAGTCCGTATTAAAAATCCGAATCAGCGGTTCAGGAAATAAGAGTACAAATACCCAGGCAATAAGCATATATAGAATACAGACGATGGATGTAAAACCAATGGCTTTTCTGATTCTGCCAAATTGCTTTGCCCCAAAATTATATCCGAGAACCGGCTGTGCTGCCGAAGTAACACCCTGTATGGGCAGCATAATTACATCACGGATTGAATTCAATACCGTCATGATTCCCACATATAAATCGCCTCCATGAATCCCCAGTGTTTTATTACACGCTATCTGTACCAGGCCATTGGTTGCAGACATGATAAACCCGGCCGTCCCAAGACCTGTAATCTCCCTGATTATCGTTTTATCCGGTTTTGTATAAGTTCTCTTTACCCTTAGCAGGGTTTTCCGGCCTGTCAGGAAACGCATCACCCATACCGCAGACACAAGCTGCGAGAGAATTGTCGCCCAGGCCGCCCCGGCTACTCCCATATGGAATACAAAGATAAAAATCGGATCCAGAACAATGTTAATTACCGCTCCAATCAAAACTGTAAACATCCCTGTCCTGGCAAACCCTTGAGAGCTGATAAATCCATTCATACCCGTTCCAATCATAACGAATGGAGTTCCGATCAGATAAATCTCAAGATACTGTCTGGCATAGGGATAGGTGTCATCACTTGCACCAAAAAGATAGAGAATCGGCTTAATGAGCAAATAGCAAAAAAACATTACGAATATTCCGGTGGCAATAAGCATAATAAAAGTATTGCCCATAATCCGCTCCGCCCGCTCTATATCATCTTTCCCTCTGGCAATGGAACATAAGGGCGCACCTCCCATACCAAACAGATTGGTAAATGCAGCAATTAGTGTAATAACCGGAAAAGTCAGTCCCAGCCCTGTCAGTGCTAAAGAGGATGCACCGGGAAGATGCCCGATATAGATTCTGTCCACAATATTATACAATACTTGAACAACCTGGGCAATTGTCATCGGTACAGCCAGCGCCACAATATGATGCCAGACTCTTCCGGTGGAAAAATCGCTTTTGTTCTCTGAATCCTTCATATCCTCCCCCTGTGTTTTTTCATTCTCATTTATCATACTGCAAATTCCATGAAATGAGAAGACTGTTTTCCTTTATTTCAAAGTTCCCTTACTCTTTTTATGCTCTACAGCAAAAAGGGGAAAACGCCGATACAAATCTGTACACATGCATTTCCCTTTTTAGATGTTCAGCTCAATACCATGATGCATATCTAAAGCTGTTTTTCATTCTTTTTTATACATAATTTTTGCGAAAATCACTCCTGCCAGCGTACTCAACGTCGTAGCGGCAATTGCCGGCCCTAAAATTGCCGTGGGATTCGGGCTTCCATATTGACTTCTGTAAGCAATAATATTTACCGGAATCAGCTGCAAAGATGAGATATTGATAATCAAAAATGTACACATGTCTCTGGTCGCAATATGTGGTGCTCTGTTTTTACCAATCCCCAGTCTTCTGCATTCCTCCTGATTCAGTTCCTCCAATCCTTCCATAGCTTTTAACCCCGCAGGCGTTGCCGCCCACCCAAGCCCAAGGACATTGGCAATCATATTCAGCGATATCTGCCCGTAAGCCGGATGATCGGAGGGTACCGATGGAAACAAAAATTTTAAAACAGGCCGCATCTTTTGGGTCATCTGACGGATTAAACCTGTCTCCTCCGCTATTTTCATAAGACCAGTCCACATAGCGGTCACCCCGGCGATGGCAACCGCCAGAGAAACCGCCTCTTTTGAAGAATCAATTGCAGCCTCTGTAACTTCTTGCAGATTTCCTGTAAGGGCTCCATAGATAATTCCAATAAGCAGCATTCCACCCCATAAATAGTTCATGTACAATTCCTCTGTATTAAATCAATTTATACAATATATTCATCCTGCTATGCAATCGATGCATTGTAAATTTTCTGGATGGACTCTGCAAGAGTCTTATCAAACGCTTCCTGGGTTTGTCCGGCACTTAAACCCTGGCTTAAGGCACGTGAAAAGCTTGCTATCACTCCCGGATTTTTTTTAAGAAGAGCATTTGCCTCATCACGGCTATATCCGCCGGAAAGAGCTACAACTCTAACTACTTTCGGATTATCCAATAGTTCGGAATAGTATCCGTCCCTCGTGGGAAGCGTAAGTTTAAACATCAGTCTGACATCTGCCGGCAGCTTCTCCAAATGCCGGAGCAATTCCTTTTTCAGAATCCGCTCAGCTTCCTCCTTTTCACTGCTGTGGATGTCAACCTCCGGCTCGATGATCGGAACCAGTCCTTTTTTTGCGATCTGCAGAGCAATTGCAAACTGCTGGTCCACGACTTCACGGATTCCGTCTTTGTTTGCCAGCTTAATTACGGAGCGCATCTTGGTTCCGAATATATGTCTTGTGACGGCACGATCCAAAAGATTATCCAAATCAGGCAGAGGCTTCATAACCTGCACACCTTCGGCCTCAGGCGCAAGCCCCTTATCTACCTTTAGAATCGGAAGGATTCCTTTATCCTCCAGAAGATAGTCTGCCGTATACTTACCGTTCATCTTTCTGTCCATGGTGTTTTCAAACAAAATGGCTGCTAACAGATATTCAGATGTAAAGGCCTTGCTCATAATAATTCTTGTCCGCATCTCATGTACCAGTTCGAACATCTCTTCATCATTGCTATACTGTGATTCATCAATTCCATAGAGCTTCAGAGCCTTCGGCGTACTTCCGCCGCTTTGATCCAGTGCTGCAATAAAACCTTTTCCTTCATGCATTCTTTTTAATTGCATTTCATCCATATCATGTATACCTCCTATTCCGCAAAACCTGTGTCTTAATATGCTTCCATATTATTCTAACACTTTTCATGAAAATTTTCAGCAAAATTAACAATACATTTTTCCCTATATTCTGTAGGTGTCTGATTAAATCTCTTTTTAAAGCAAACTGCAAAATATCTTTGATTGCTAAACCCTGTTGCTTCTGCAATCTCGTGTATTTTTATATCTGGAGTTTTCAATATATCTTTTGCCTTCTCCATTCGGATTCTGATCAGGTACTCACCAAATGTTTCTTCCGACTGCTGCTTGAAAATCTGTCTCAGATAGTTTGCGCTGATATAAAGATCTGCGGATACATCATCTATATTAAATTCCGGATCCGATATATGATCATTGATAATATGTTTTGCCTTATTCACCAGTACACTGCCTTTTTCTTCATTCAACTCCTGATAGGCGTATATAATCCGGCTTACAAACGGACGGAACCATTCCATGCATTCATCCATCTCTTGCGTCTGCAGCAATTGATTAAAGTCTGTCTCCGGAAGGGCTGTTCCATCATTGGCATTCTGAAAATCTCTGTGCATAAGAACTGCCAGTTTTAAAAAGTATGTCTTTATGTATTCGTATTTCAGATACGGGACGTTCCTCATTTGTTCCCCCATCTGGTTGATTAAATCACTACATTCCTGAAAGGTCTTGTACTTCACATCTTGAAGAAGCTTATGTTCCAAATCCCCGTCCGGCTTGTACGCAATTGCTTTTTCTGACGAAACCTCCTCGTAATTACATATAGTATCCCAGTTCTTTCCTTCATTTATATTTTGCGCGGACAGTGCCTCCTGATAGGACTGTCGAATCCTTGCCGGGCTTTTATACTGTCTTCCCACCGCTCCGTTAAGTTTTACTCCATAATGTTTTCTGGCACCCGCCAGTATACCATTAAGGGAGTTATTTACTATGCGAAACAGACTGCGCCTGTCCGGATTTTTGGACATAATAAACAAGACTGCATTTCCCCCGCCCATAACGACATTATATACCTTTGTCTTTCCCGGAAAAACGGCATCTGCAATCTTTGTCAAAAAATCCGTAAACTGCTCTGTTTCTATCGGACTTCTCTTTCCATAATGTTCAACTTTTAAAACTGCGGTCGTATAACACGCTCCTTTAAAGTCAAGTTCTACCGCAGCCGCACGTTCCATAATTCTTTTTTCACTCATATTCTCATACAGCAGGGCATGAAAAAATCGCTCTTGTAACACAGGGAGATTCTCCTGATAACGGCTTACCATATCATTTATGTTTTGCTGCAGTCTTTCATAATTATTTAATTTATCCAGGATTTTTTGTGTTATTTCTTTTATCTTTCCCGGCAAAATAGGCTTAATCAAATAATCTTCGACCCCCAGCCGTACAGCGTCCTGAGCAAAGGAGAAATTTTCATGCGCACTGATAATCACAACCTTAGGGTTGAAATCAATCTCATGTATACGTTTTACGAACTCTAATCCGCCACATTTTGGCATCGCAATATCTGTAAATACAATATCCGGCTTTTGTTCCCGGCAGATTTGAAAAGCCTCCTCTCCATCCTTAGCCGTCCACACGTCTTTCAGGCATGGAAAGGTTTTGAGAAGGTAGTTGCGAATTGCACCGCATACAATTTCATCGTCGTCAGTAATCAGCATACGATAAGCTTTCATATGAAAATCAACTCCTTTTTATTACTTCTTTATCCAATAACGGGATACAGAGAAATGCTCTCGTTCCTTCTCCTTTTTCACTTGCCAGGGATAGTCCGTATTCCATTCCGAAATATAACTTGATTCTTTCATTTACATTAAATATACCATAACCCTCTTCAGGAATTTTATAGCCTATAGACAGCTGATAGTTTAGCTGCTCCAGTTTTTCCTTTGCTATGCCCACTCCATTATCCTCAACCTCCAGTACGGCATCAAAATCACCTTTCCTTACCACCTTTATCCGTATTTCTTTTTCCGGGTTCTCTTTGCACTGAACTCCATGGAAGATTGCATTTTCCACCAACGGTTGAAGTACCAGTTTTAAGATGGGATATTCTAATAGTTCCTCCTCAATTTCAAAAAAATATTCGATGGAATTTCCATAGCGCATACGCTGAATGACCAGGTAGCTTTTTACCTGATCAATTTCATCGGAAATATGAACTGTGTTATCATATCCCCTTATTCTGTATTCATAGAAATGAGCCAGCTCCGATGCCAGGGTACTAATGGCTTCCGTATCCTCTTCTGCTGCCAGCCATATTATTGAGTTTAATGTATTGTGGAGAAAATGTGGGTTAATTTGTGCCTGCAGCATATTCAATTCTGCTTTTCTTTTTAACACCTGCTCCTGTTTTACATAGTCCCGTTCTTTCTTTAACTTTTCTACAGTAATATTCAGCCGCAGCACATATTCTCCTAACTTCTCTACCATATAATTAAAACCGTCTGCCAGTTTACCAACCTCATTTTTATAGGGATATTCATATCTTTTGCTGAAATCTCCTTTTGTGACTTCGAGCATCTTGTCCTGAAGATCTGACAGCGGTCCCAGAATCTTATTTGAAAAAAATACAGAGCTTAAACTTGCTATCGCTGCTGAAATCAAAATAAGAAAGACAATCAGCTCCAGGCCTCTTTGAAGTGTGCCGCGATTGGATGCCTTATCTTCCAAAACTACAACCTTCCATACACTTTTTCCGATCTGGTCAGAAGACAGAATGCATTCCTTATCATTTCTGACCCAATGAGCCTCTTCCGGAACCTCTTCTAGCAATTCATTATACTGTGCCAATTGATCCTCATTATTGGCTGCGATCAGTTGTTTATGTTTATTTTGCACCATGATGTTCTCATTACCGGAGGTACTCCTGGAGAGGTATTGGTTCATCTCTTTACTGTCGATATAGATTACCACATAGATGGCTCCGCTATATCCGGAAATGTTTATGGTGAGCACAAGGGGAATCACTTCATCATTTACAGCATATATTTCACTTCCGCCCTTTGCACCTCTGTATAATTTGGGTCCCCCATCTGTCTGATATTCCTGATACAGCCTTGATTCTGTAAATTCAAAATCTGTTTTTTGGAAATAAGAGAGATCATAAAAATCCCCTTTTGGCGTGTGTATGTATATAGAATGAATGAATGGCTCCCGCATCTTGCTTTCTGCAATCAGCTCGTTGATGCGTGTCAATGTCAATGCATACTGATAATCCGTTTCTCCCAGAAGGTAGTTTTGGAGCGTTGTCGTATACATAGGACTGCTCACCATGGTATACACACTGGTAATAAGCGTTTCCAGCCTCTCTTCCATATAAGAACTTACCTGAAAGGAGATGGCTTCTGCCTGGTTCATAAGTCTTTCATCCAGATCATGCGCCATACTCCTGTAATAAGAGACAGAATATATCCCCGAAACTGACACAGCCAGAGCTATGCTTAAGAATATAATTCTGTTTCTGATTGACATTTTTTTCAGATATTTCAAGTTGATACCCTACCCCTTCACTGATCCCGCGGTGAGTCCTGCAATAAACTGTTTGTTTGTAAATACATAGAGTATCAGCACAGGTATGATAGCGAGAGAAGCTCCTGCCAGCATAATATGCCACTCCGCTGCTGCAAAGACGCTGTATTTCAATTGTACCACCGCTACCGTAAGCGTTGTTAATCTCTTATTAGACATTGTCATAACCAAAGTTGTTATATAATCATTCCATGTATTCCGAAAAGTAAACAGTGCAATGACTCCTAAGATAGGGCGGATCAGAGGTATGATGATCTGCCACCAGATCCGGAAAATGCTGCATCCGTCAATCTTCGCCGCTTCATCCAGTTCCACAGGAATCCCACTTACAAAGCCCTGAACCAGAAAAACATTTGTTATCTGTGCACCTGTCAAAACAAGTACAAGTGCAAGCATGGATTTCTGAAGGTGAACCTTCGCCAGCAACTGTGTAATAGGGTACAGCGCAACAGAGCCAATGGTTACAAACATCATGGCGGTATACGCCGCTGTCATCAGTTTTTTTCCGGCAAAATCAAACCTTGCCAGAATATAGCCGGATAACGAGGTCGTAACAACAGCCAATGCCATAGTTGCAAGGCTGATAATTAAACTGTTTTTTCCATACTCCAAAAAATTGGAATCAATAAATGCCTTTTTATAATTTCCCCACTGGAAGCCTTCGGGCAATATACCGGAGCCCAATGTCAATTCCGCATTCGTTTTTAACGAGCCAAGCAGTGCATACACCACTGGATAGACAGAAAATAGAATCAGTACGGCAATTACGATCCAAATTAGAATCTTTCCAATATTATACGATATTTTTTTCATTTTCTCACCTGCTTTTTACATGATCAATCGTAAAGTTTATCCAGTTTTCTCGCAGCCGCCAGATAGAGAAGGGTGACAATACCTACGATACCTGCAGCTACTACACTGACAGCCGCACCGTATCCGAACTGGGTGACCACCATGGAGCCCGGAGCAATCGGGAAGAAGAACTGGTAAGCATATAAGAACATGACCATCGTGGCATTTACGGGTCCGCCCTCTGTCAAAACCATAATATGACTCATATCCTGAAATGCAAGTACGATGGAAATCATCAGTATCATCTTCAATACAGGACCAAGCATAGGCAGCGTTATATACCAGGTTCTCTGCCACCAGTTTACACCATCCAACTCAGCACTCTCATAAACATCCTCTGGAATCCCCTGAAGTCCTGCCAGAAAATAAATCATATAATTTCCAAGACCACCCCAGATTCCGATAATGATAACTGTAAGCATGGCATGTTCTTCGCCAAGCCAGTTAACCGGTGTTTTTGTAATTCCCAGAAGAGACAGATATTTATTTACCTCTCCATTATATACATTAAACAACAGATAAAATATCAGAGCCATAACAGCGGAGCTCATGATGGTAGGCAGGAACAAAGTTGCTCTTAAGAATCCTGCCCCCCTTAGATTCTTTCTGTTCAGCATCATCGCGGCGAAAAAAGCCATGGGAATAACCAGTCCAATCTTTCCCGCCGCATAGATAAAGGTATTTACTACAGACTTCCAGAATATGGGATCATTTGTAAAAAGCCTTTTAAAATTATCAAGTCCTACGAAAACAGGCTCCCCGCTTCCCAGTCCTCCATAGGAATAAAACATGAATCGGAATACCCATAAAATCGGGTATACAGCCAATAATAAGAACAGGATAAAATTCGGAGCTAGCATTCCGTAAATCTGGATATTTTCTTTCCATCCCCTCCTGTATTTTCCTTTTCTTCTCTTCATCTTTCCCATCCCCTTTTTATAATATCTCAAAATTCCTTCGTCATTTGCCGGGATTTGCCGGATCCCAATTATCAATGATCAACTCTTTTCCTGTACCATTTGAAATTCCCTTTTCAAGTGCTGCATTGTACCGTTGTGTTAACCCTTGAAGTCCACTGTCAATATCCTCTGCTCCAAGCATCATGGCTGCAAATGTGGCATACTGATCATTTCCTTCCACCACGACCGCCTGACTGTTCAATTCCTGCGGTGTTGCCGGCCAGAATTTATCATCAGCACCCAATAAGCCTTCTTCCTTTCCTTTTAAAATTTCAGGCACTGAAACCTGGTCTTTTAAATCATCCACCACTACACATCCAAGTCCTGCTTCATGGAATGCTTTTACAAACGCATCCGAATAAAATAAATCTCTGCATGCAATCCAGGCTTTTTCGGGATTTTTACAGGTTTTTGTAATCATATATCCTTTATACGGCTGAATGGACTGGGAGAAAGCAGTTCCATCTATCGTAGGAAGCTGTGCAACGTTCCATTTTTCTTCTGTCGGGAACTGGTTTGCATACACGCCGGGATCTGCATGGGACCAGGAAATATACATCCCAATCTTACCTGCTGCAAACTGGGTCCTGAGTGGATCTATATCCAGAGACTCGCATCCCGGAAATGCAATTCCAGTCGTAAATATGGTTTTGAATTCTTCCATAACCTCTTTATACATGGAAAAATCATATTTTCCTGTGGCAAAATCATACCCCTGTTTTGGGCCACCCGAACGTTCCACAATGAAATCCACAGAACGCATAAGCGCTGAGGACGGGCTCTTTAAGTTCATCGCAAAACCATATACGCCTTCTCCGGACAGCTTATCGGTTATGATTTTCGCATCCTCTGTCATTTCCTTCATCGTTTTAGGCGGTTCCTTTATTCCGCATTTTTCAAAAATACTTTCATTATAAAAAAGCCTTCCTGTACTGCCAAAAACAGGAACATAATACATCTTTCCATCCATGGCCGTGATGCCTTCCGTCTTTAAGCTGGCGTAGCGTTCCTTCTCCGCATTTGTCATATACTGGTCAATGTCCACATATTGTCCCTGATTTACATACTTTGTAAAAATATCTGTCATCCCGGATACACCCACCAGATCCGGACCACTGTCGGTAGCATATGCCATATCAAGGGCCTGCTCGAAATTATCCGTATACATCTGATAATCAACATAGATTCCATCTTCGTTTGTTTCATTATATTTGTCTATGTAGGGCTGGATAAAGCTTGCATCCGCACGGTCTCTTGTCCATAAAACCAGCGTTGTTTTATCTTCATCCCCACTGTCCCCCGAAGAGGACTGGGATTCCTCCGCTGTGGACTTTTCCTTCGCACTGCTTCCTGATTCTGCGGAACCTCCTCCGCACCCGCCAAGGGTTCCTGCAGTAAGCGCCAGAACCATGATAACTGCCAATTTCTTCTTCATATTTTCTCTTCTCCTTCCTGAATAACGAATCCTTCTAATTGACAGTATATATAGTGCACGCATCAATAACAATTCAATTTTCATCCCAAATATGTTTAAAATACATATATGAAAAAGGAACCGCAGATGCAGTTCCTTTTTCATGCAGTGAATCGCATACAGACAATTATTCTTTCTGCCATGCCGAGAGTGCAACGCCGCTGTATACATTACCTTTTAAATCAATTCCCGCGCTACTGGCTCTTGTGGTTTCCTTTGGGTTTAAACCTATAATCTGTATATCTTTTTCTATTGTATGGCGATAGATGATATCCATCTTATTCCATTCAGGTTGGGACATATTAATTGCATACATCCGTCTCATATCTGCAATCCTGTCTATGTAATGGTCTCCCTTCCCGCAGAAATGAATTGCTCCGCCTTCGAATGCATCCAGAATCTGCTGATCATAGCGCTGAACAAATTCTTCATAGCAGTCTCCTGATATATTCATTGCTGCATCATTGCGTATCATGACGCTGCCCCTATGAAGCATTCCCCAATCCACACACATATCTTTTGAAAAAGCAGGAAAATAAGAAAACCACTCCTTATGCATTGCAATTATGGTATCCGTGGTTAACTGCAGCACAGCTTCTATCTGTTCCGGCTCCTCATATAAGTCAATATACATATCAGATCCCATAAGGTTCTCCGTAAGTGAAAGAGGTCCTTGTAAATCCGGAACATAGACGTGTACATACTTCTGTATTTTCGGATAATTCCGTATTGCCTCTTTGTAAAACTCTGCAAATTCGAATACCCTCCTGGAAATCCCCGCCCTTAAATCCGGGACTCCATCCTCCAGAAGCTTTTCAATAACCCCTTCTCCCTTTACCAGGTTTCTCGTACATGGCAGTGTATTATTTTCATAAGGCATAATAAAGAACGGAGCGCCGAACATCGTGGGGATAATGCCGGTTCCGTAATTTGCACGGATACTTAAGAGCTCCCCTCCCCCTCTTTCCAACATGGAAGAGCACTTCGCAAGCTCGGATATGGCCATCCGTGTATAGTCCTCAATGGCGTCGTTAATCATGATTTCCGGCCATTTAATACCAGGCTCACTGACCTTTATTCTCTCAGGTGCAAAATACCCGCTTTTCTTTTTGTGATTAACAAAATCAATCCACGCATCTGTAAGCTTCTCCTCAGTCTCTTCCTGAATCCTGTTTTCCAAATCATACAGATATTCATCAAGTCTTCCAATCTCCATATGAAACCTCCTCGTTTCCGCAACATCATAGGATCAAAAGACCTTTTGACCCTTACATTATTTCGTACATCTATTTTAGCAGATAAACAGAATGTTTTTTTGCATAAACATCTGTTTTTTTGATAATTCTTAACACCCTGTTGCTACTTCCTCTCTCCATGTCTTATAATGTTGTTATAGAAATATTCCAGAAGAATTTTTAAGGAGGTCCTTATAATGCCGGATAATTATAAACAGTATAAGGAAATGTTTTCAGAAAGCTTTTCTGTACAGCATAAAATCACTACTACCAGTGTACAGGGTACCTACCATATACATGATGATCTTGAACTGATTCTTCTGTGTTCTGATGGAATGGACTGCAATATCGGCGATACCTCCCACACCCTTTCTGCGAACACGCTCCTGATCTTTAATCACATGGATCTTCATTATAATCATTTGACTCACCCTGGCACTCCTAATGAAAGATATGTGGTTGTCTTTAAACCGGAGTTTATAGATTTCTTTTCTTCCGTACAAACAGACCTGCTAGAATGCTTTTATTTTCGTCCCTTTAAGAACCCTTGTATTTTACCGCTTTCAGAAGATGAAGCTTCTCAATGCAGGGCGATTCTTGAAAGAATCATTCAATCCGCAGATATGCCTGATACAATGTTTGGCTTTGATCTGTATCCTAAATTTCTTTTGGGTGAATTTTTACTTAAGGTAAACCAGCAATATCGGAATTATCATACGATTTCATTTAAGAATACCTCTGATTATCATACGATTTATCAGGTTATTAATTATATACATATGAATTATGATAAGGAAATCACGCTGAACCTCCTATCAGATATTTTTTTTATTAATAAATCGTATCTATGTACTTCATTCAGAGAAGTAACCGGCATGAGTCCGAATCAGTACCTGATTCATTGCCGCATTATGAAGGCCAAGGAATTATTGCTATGCGGAACTGGAATCGATGATGTATGCAGTCTGGCGGGATATAATAATTTATCTCATTTCAGCCGCTCCTTTAAAGAAAAAACCGGAATAAGCCCTAAAAAATACCAAATGCTTCATAAAACTTAAACATTGTATAAAATATTATCTTTTCAGGGCTTGCAATCCGTTTATAAAAGGTATAGTATTTAATATAGATATGTTAGTCATAACTAATAAAATTTCAACTGTCTGTTGTCCGGCCTGGTAGCAGCGAATATGACCATGCCGGCGCACCAGAAAGGAGGCATATACGATGAGCAACACATTGCTTGAAATTCAGGATTTAAGTGTTTCAGTAGACGGCAACCTGATTCTTGACGGTGTCAGTCTGAGGATAAATAAAGGAGAAATCCATGTTTTGATGGGACCAAACGGAACTGGTAAATCAACACTGGTGTCTGCGGTCATGGGAGATCCAAGGTATGAAATTGTAAAGGGTAAGATTCTTTTAGAAGGAAAGGATATTACCGGCGAAAAAACCGATGTAAGAGCAAGAGCAGGTATTTTCCTGTCCTTCCAGGCTCCTGAGGAAATACCCGGCGTAACCCTTGAGAACTTTTTGCGCACCGCCAAAGGTGCCGTTGAGGGGCGGCCTCCCAGAATCATGGCTTTCCAGAAAGAATTAAAGGCACAGATGGAAGCGCTTGACATAAACCCCACATATGCAGACCGTTATCTGAATGTGGGCTTTTCCGGAGGTGAGAAAAAGAAAGCGGAAATTCTCCAGCTTTTGATGCTTCAGCCGAAACTCGCTCTCCTTGATGAGACGGATTCCGGTTTGGATGTGGATGCCGTAAAAACTGTATCAAAGGGCATTAATGCCTATCATAATCATAAGAATGCGGTTCTGATTATCACACACAGTGCCAAAATTCTGGAAGGAATGGACATTGATTATGTTCATATCCTGGAAGACGGAAAGATTGCAAAGACAGGAGGACCGGACTTAGCCACTGAGATTATTGAGCAGGGATTTAGCAATATAGAAAAGGAGGTAGCCGGACATGAGAGCCTTTGACGAAGAAAAAACAAGGGTGGATGAAGTGGATCGAAGCATCTACGATATCAGGGATGAAGTACACCCTTCCTTTGAGGTACAGTCAGGTCTTACGGAATCGATTGTCAGAAAAATTTCTGATGAAAAGCATGACCCTGCCTGGATGCGTGTTTTCCGGATGAAATCGCTACAGTTGTACAACAGTATTCCGGTGCCCAACTGGGGACCTTCTCTGGACGATCTGCATCTGGAGGATATCGTCACCTATGTCCGTCCGGATACCACCATGCGTGGGAAATGGTCCGAGGTTCCGGAGGATATTAAAAATACTTTTGAAAGGCTTGGTATCCCGGAAGCGGAGCGAAAGTCACTGGCAGGTGTAGGTGCCCAATACGATTCTGAGGTTGTTTATCATAATATTTCCGCTGCTGCTGCTGCCCAGGGCGTTATTTATACGGATATGGAAAGTGCTCTGACCGGTCCTTATGAAGATATGGTCAGAAAGCATTTTATGAAGCTGGTTCCTCCCTCGGATCATAAATTTGCCGCACTTCACGGAGCCGTATGGTCCGGCGGTTCTTTTGTATACGTACCACCCGGTGTATCTGTGGAGATTCCCCTTCAATCCTATTTCAGATTGAATGCTCCGGGGGCCGGCCAGTTTGAACACACCCTCATTATTGTGGACAAAGGCGCATACCTTCATTTTATAGAAGGCTGCTCTGCACCAAAGTACAGTGTAAACAATCTCCATGCGGGCTGTGTTGAACTTTATGTGGGCGAGAATGCAAGGCTTCGTTATTCCACGATTGAAAACTGGTCTAAGAATATGTATAACTTAAATACAAAACGTGCGCGTGTAGAAAAGGGCGGTACCATCGAATGGGTGTCCGGCTCCTTTGGCTCCCATATTTCCTATCTCTATCCCATGAGTATATTAAAGGGTGAAGGAAGCCGTATGGAATTTACCGGAATTACCTTTGCCGGCGGAGGCCAAAACCTGGATACAGGTGCCAAAGTAGTCCATGGGGCACCCAACACCACTTCTCACATATCTACCAAATCCATTTCGAGAGATGGCGGGGTATCTACCTTCCGAAGCCTGGTTAAAGTTGCCCCGGAGGCATCCGGCAGTAAGTCCGCAGTCGCCTGTGAATCCCTGATGTTGGATGACCGGTCCAGATCAGATACCATACCTGTTATGGATATCCAGTGTGACGAAGCAGATGTGGGCCATGAGGCAAAAATCGGGCGAATCAGCGAGCAGGCTGTATTCTATCTGATGAGTCGCGGCCTTTCTGAGGATGATGCCCGCGCCTTCATCGTAGGCGGGTTTGCGGAGCCGATTGCAAAAGAGCTTCCGCTGGAATACGCAGTCGAGATGAACAATCTGATTCACCTGGAGATGAAAGGCAGCATAGGCTGAGAGGAGGTATGAGCTATGACAGACAGAATCAATGTCCTGCCTGTACCCACCTGGAACCATCTGGGTGTCAATTGGGCAGGGAAAGAATTCTCTCTTGTGGATACACAGAAAAAAGAATTCCCGGAAGAAAACTTATCACTTTCCCCTTTACCTTCCGGAATTGAGAGAATGAAGAACTTTCCGGGAGAAACTGTGCATATAGAAAGTGGCATAGGGAAAGTCTATGACAACTATGTAATACAGCATGCAAATGTTTCCTGCTTTCTGAAAGTAAAGGAAAGCGTGCATCAGACCGTAAGGATGAAAGTCTCTGTTTCTTCAGCTTCTGATACGGTTATCGGAAGCTATGGAATCTACGCAGAGGATGGAAGCCGTGTCACATTTATGCAGGAAATCGCATCTGATGAGCAGGTTTCCGGATCTACGGCAGAGCTTACCAGGATTTACGCCAAAAAAGGTGCCCGGGTTAAACTGATTCAGATTCAGAATTTAAACAGAACCTCCAGAAGCTGGAACGGCGTTGCCATCTATGCAGAGGATGGAGCCCGGGTAGAGGTTGTACGCGCTGTCTTGGGCGGGTCTTGTGCAGCTTTAGGTTCAAGGGCCAGCCTGGACGGAAAAGAAAGCAGCTATCAGCTAGATACCATCTATTTCGGGGATCAGACTCAGATTTTCGATTTCAACGATATAGCGGATCACTATGGAAAGTCAACGCGATGTGACATGTATACCGCAGGTGTTCTCGCCGGGAAAAGCAGTAAGGTTCTGCGCGGGACCATCGATTTCAAAAGAGGTGCTGTCTATGCGGCAGGCCATGAAACCGAAGAGGTTCTGATGCTTGGAAAGAGTGTAAGGAACCGTACGGTTCCACTTATCCTCTGTGGTGAAGAACAGGTGGAGGGGCAACATGCTGCAACCATTGGACGTTTGGATGAGACCCAGATTTATTATCTATGCTCCCGGGGATTAACCCCCGCTGAGGCAAGAATGCTTTTGGTCGAAGGCAGATTCTCGCCAGTTCTGGATCAGATTCCTGATGAATCTTTAAGAGAAGAGCTGGCTCTGCAGATTGAAAGGAGGCTTAAGGAAAATGACCCAAAATCAAATGCTTCATGATTTTCCTGTCCTTACCGTACCTGAAAACGGAAAAAGGCTGATTTATCTGGATAATGCAGCAACAACGCAGCGTCCCCGCCAGGTTCTTAATGCCATCTCTTCCTATTACGAGAAAGACAATGCCAACCCCTACCGCGGCGTTTACGAGCTGGCGGCCAGAGCTACAGAAGTACATGAACGTGCCAGAGCTTCTGTGGCAGAGTTTGTCCATGCCAAACCGGAAGAGGTCGTTTTTACACAGAATACAACAGAGTCTCTTAATCTGCTTGCTTATAGCTATGGAATGGAATTTATAAAAGAAGGCGATGAAATTGCCCTGTCCGTGGCTGAACATCACAGCAACCTGGTCCCCTGGCAAAGAGTTGCAAGAGCAAAAGGTGCCGTTCTGCGCTACCTTTATCCTGATAAATCAGGTCATCTGACAAAGGAAGAGATTACGCAAAAAATCGGACCTAAAACTCGTCTGATAGCGATTGCCCATGTTTCTAATGTGCTGGGACTTGAAGCGCCCATTACAGAAATTGTACGGCAAGCCAGGAAAGCAGGCGCCGTGGTAGTTTTAGACTGTGCCCAAAGCATTCCTCACATGCCTGTTGATGTCAAAGCACTGGACGTTGACTTTGCTGCATTTTCCGGCCACAAGCTCTATGGTCCTATGGGAATCGGCGTTTTATATGGAAAAAAAGAATTACTGGAGAAAATGCCTCCGTTCTTAAGTGGGGGTGATATGATTCAAAGTGTCCACGAGCAAAGTGTCACCTTTGGTGAAGTTCCACGCAAATTTGAAGCAGGAACCAGAAATGTAGGCGGTGAAGTCGGTCTGGAAGCGGCCATCAACTATATTTCCTCCATTGGTTATAACAGTATCATGAATCATGAAAAAGATTTGATGGAATATGCAGTCAAAAATCTAAATGAAATTCCTTACGTAACTATTTATGGTGAACCTGTTGCAAAATCCCGCCACGGAGTCATTTCCTTCAATGTAAATGACGTTCACCCGCATGACACGGCTTCTATTCTGGATGCCGAAGGAGTCGCCGTCCGTGCAGGCCATCACTGTGCGCAGCCTTTGATGGAATTTTTAAAAATTACAGCATGCTGCCGCGCCAGCTTTGCCATTTATAATTCGAGAGAAGATATAGATGCCCTGGTTTCCGGAATTAAAAATGTAAGGAGGTGGATGGGACTTGGAACTTAAACAGCTATATAATCAGATTATTGTAGAAAACAGCCGCGCCCAGTGGAACCGGCACAAAGTAGATAATCATACCGTCAGTCTGGAAGGTGTAAATCCCAGCTGCGGAGACGATATTGTTCTGGAACTTCGGGTTGTTGACAGAGTCATAGAAGATGCCGGATTTGTGGGAGATGGATGTGCCATTTCCCAGGCTTCCGCTTCCATTATGATAGATTTAATTAAAGGAAAGACAGTGGAAGAGGCAAAAAAACTTATGAATCTCTTTTTTGCCATGATTAAAGGCGAAATTAAGGATGAAGCACAGATTGACGAGCTGCAGGAAGCCACCGCTTTGCAAGGTATTTCCCATATGCCGGCCAGGGTAAAATGTGCGGTGCTGGCCTGGCATACTTTGGAAGAGGCACTGGAGTGAGCCGCAAATTATTTTCGAACTTTTGTTCGATTTTTATTGCATTTTTTTCTTTTATGTGTTACCATATGTGCAGAACATATATTCGAGGTTTCGCATATGAAAATTTTATCAGATGAATTATCTTTGCAGGAAAAACTGAATATTCTTGCAGACGCCGCAAAGTATGATGTGGCGTGTACCTCCAGCGGAGTAGACCGCAGGGGACAAAAGGGAAGCCTGGGAAATTCCTGTGCCGCAGGAATCTGCCATAGCTTTGCTTCAGACGGAAGATGTATCTCACTTTTAAAGATCCTGCAAAGCAATGCGTGTGTTTATGACTGTAAATACTGTCTGAACCGCTCCAGTAATGATCGCGTGCGGGCTACCTTCAAGCCGGAGGAAGTCTGCCAGCTGGTAATAGAGTTCTATCGGCGAAATTACATCGAAGGTCTGTTCCTGAGCTCCGGTGTGTGTAAAAACCCCTCCTATACCATGGAATTAATGTACCGCACGATTTATCTTTTGCGTTACCAATACCATTTTAATGGTTATATCCATGTAAAAGCAATTCCGAATGCTCCCGAAGAGCTTTTGGAACAGATGGGTTATCTGGTTGACCGCATGAGTATCAATCTGGAACTCCCCACTGCGGAAGGATTGAAAAAACTGGCACCTCATAAAACACAGACAGCCATATTAAAGCCTATGGGGCAGATACAGCATCGGATTGCCGATTATCGTCTCTCCATAGGAAAAGATTCACGTATGGAACGCAGCGGCGGAAACCGCTATCTCTCCGGCAACATCTTTGATAGCTCCCCAAAATATATCAAGGAAAATCATCAGTATCCCCAGGTAAGTACTTTCCACTCCCCCTCATCAGAGAAACCGGCCCCTTTTGTTCCGGCCGGACAGAGTACACAGATGATTATCGGCGCCACAGAAGAGAATGATTATCAGCTTCTGACCACTTCTCAGCAGCTATATCAGCAATACGACTTGAAAAGAGTCTTTTATTCCGCTTATATTCCATTGAATGAAGATTTGGACCTTCCTTCGATGGACACTGCTCCTCCTCTTTTGCGGGAACACCGCTTGTACCAGGCCGACTGGCTACTGCGTTATTATGGATTTCACGCCGAAGAGCTGCTCAGCATTGACCGCCCGAATTTTAATGTCCTCCTGGATCCCAAGTGTGACTGGGCACTGCGTCATCTGGAACAGTTCCCGGTAGAAATTAACCGGGCTGACTACGCTACCCTTCTGAAAGTCCCCGGGATAGGTACCAAATCAGCAATGCGGATTGTTAAGAGCCGGCGCACCGGAGTTCTTACCTTTGATTCTTTAAAAAAAATAGGCGTTGTCTTAAAACGGGCAAAATACTTTATTACCTGTCAGGGCAGGATGATGTATCATATAAGAATTAATGAAGACTTCATCACACGCCAGTTAATCGGTGAAGATTACCAGAAATCCTGGGAAATTGATCATCCCGACTCTTACAGGCAGCTATCTCTGTTCGATGATCAGATGTTTCAGATACAGCCCAATACGACGGATGTGCAGCAAACAGTTTCCGGTCAGCTTTAACTCCCAGGAGGGTATCGTATATGACGATTTTTACATGTTTTAATCAATTTGAGGATATGATGACCTGTATTTATGATGCCTGGGACTCTAAACTCGGGCATAAAAATATCCGGCTGCTCACGGAACCAGTCGGAAATCTGGAATTATTCTGCGACTATCTCCACGTCGATGCAGACAAGAAGAAAACCGCCAGTGTCATTAACTCCATACAAAATAAAATATCATTTGAAGCCTATCAGATGGTCTTTCGCTGTGCTATGTCTCAAGTTCCGGATAAGTTGGACGTGATTTACCGTTTTCTGCTTTTTGGCTTTACTTACGGAAGCAAAGTCGTAAATATGTTGCAGATTCCGGCTGTTTCAGCAATCTTTGAAGTGAACAGAAGCGTTCTCAATGAAGCGCATCAATTTCAGGAATTTCTGCGTTTCACCCTTATGCAGGATAACGTGCTTGTGTCCCATATTGAACCTCGTTCTGATATCCTCACTTTTCTGGCACCACAATTTGAGGACCGCATGCCCTCAGAAAACTGGATGATTATAGATGACAACCGAAAAACAGCTGTTGTCCATCCCACAAATTCTGAGTTTTATCTTACCTCGCTTTCAAATGAAGAATTTGACCGCTTAAAACTTCTGGAAGACCATTCAGACCCCTATATAGATCTCTGGAAAGGCTTTTTTGAAACAATCGGAATTAAAGAACGTAAAAACTACAAATGCCAGAGAAACCATATCCCCCTCTGGTGCCGAAAACACGTAACGGAATTCTAGTTGTTTTTCAGCAGATATTGATATATCTCACGCTTAGAAACGCCTCTGTCTTTAGCCACCAGCTTCATAGCCTCTTTATGTGAAATTCCCTGCTCTTCATAATGCACCATATGATCTTCTATCTCCATCTCTTCCCATCGTTTCATCTCTTCTTCACGAATTTGCTGCCTGCCTTTTCCTTCAATTACAATTACACATTCACCCCTTGGTGCATTGGACTGGTAATAACGTAGTGCCTCAGCTAAGGTTGTTCTGAACACAGTCTCATGTTTCTTTGTCAGTTCCCTGCATATGCTCACTCTGCGTGTATTATCTATGCTTTGAATCAATTCCTCCAGCGTTCTGACTAATCTGTGAGGCGCTTCGTATAAAATAATTGTACGCGTTTCATTTTTCAATTCATTAAGGACCGCCGCCCGTTCTTTTTTATTCACAGGCAAAAAAGCTTCAAAGGCAAATCTTCTGGTCGGCAGCCCTGATACCGTAACTGCCGTAATACATGCAGCGGCTCCGGGAAGGGATATGACCGGTATTTCTGCTTCACAGCACATGGCCACTAATTCCTCTCCGGGATCTGATATTCCAGGTGTCCCCGCATCTGTAATCAGTGCTATATCTTTCCCATCCAACATCTGATTCAGCAGATAAAGTCCCTTTTCGATTTTATTATACTCATGATAGCTGGTCATGGGTGTTTTAATTTTAAAATGATTTAGAAGTTTTATGCTGTTTCTGGTATCTTCAGCAGCAATCAAGTCCACTTCTCCTAAAATTCGAATCACCCGATATGTGATGTCTTCCAAATTTCCAATAGGCGTTGCACACAAATAAAGTTGTCCCGTCATCTTCCATCTCCATACATTCTTTTGATATCCCCGGTATACACTCCCGGACGTTCATAAACAATCAGCGGTTTTTCCACTGTAATTCTGGAATTTCCCCCTTTAAGTCCCTCAATAAGAACCATATTGGGTTCCTTATCAGCAAACGGATAGACAAGCTGCATCCGTTTAGGCTCCACCTTATATTTCATCATAACTCCCATAATCTCAGCCAGACGAAAAGGCCTGTGTACCATGTAAAATCTGCCTCTTGATTTCAGCACGTCCGCCGCCTGCCTTACTACGTCTTCCAAGGTGCAGAAAACCTCATGACGGGCAATTGCCCTGGGCAGGTACGCATTTGATAAACCATGATGTGCAGTCATATATGGTGGATTACATGTCACCACATCAAAAGAAGCAGCGCCAAATATCTGGGAAGCATCTTTGACATCCCCCTGCCGGATTGTAATATACGCATTTAAATGATTATACTCTACACTCCTTCTGGCCATATCCACACTTTTTTCCTGTATTTCTAATCCGGTAAAATGATTTCCGGAAGTCTTTGCCTTCAGGAGCACTGGTATGATACCTGTCCCTGTACATAAATCCAAAACATTCTCTCCTCTTTTTACCTTAGTAAAAGCCGAAAGAAGCACTGCATCAATGCCATAACAGAAATCCTTATTATCCTGGATCATCCAATAGCCATTCTGTAGATTATCCAGCCGCTCCCCTTCTAATAAGTTCATAATAAAAGCCCTTTCCAAATAAAGTACAAATAATTCACGCTGCAAACCCGGTCATCAGATTTGCAGCGTATCATATGTCCAGTATAGCCAATCATAAATACTTTCGTCTATACTAGTATAGCCGATTATAAATACTAGTCTTCCAGCTTCTCAAGTTCCTTTAGTTCTTCCGATAATATCTCTTTGTTCTTGCCCTTTTCTTTCGCCTTTTTATTCTTAGGTTTAAACTTTAATTCTTCTACTTTATATTCACGGATTTCTTTCTCATCTTCCACTTCAACTAATACCTTTACCGTCTGGCGAAGTACACTTGTACTGTTTACTTCTCCTTTCAGACCTTCCGGAGTAATAACTGCTTCTCCTGTAGCCGGTAATTTCCGGTTCAGATGTTCGTAGGTTTCCTGCTCATTCTTAAGACAGCACATCAGACGTCCGCAGACACCTGAAATTTTTGTTGGATTTAAAGAAAGATTTTGTTCTTTCGCCATCTTAATAGATACCGGTGCAAACTCAGATAAAAAAGTATGGCAGCACAGCGGACGACCGCAAATCCCAATTCCTCCTAAAATTTTGGTCTCATCCCGAACCCCGATCTGTCTTAATTCGATCCTGGTTTTAAATACTGCTGCCAGATCCTTTACCAACTCGCGAAAATCAATCCTCCCATCTGCTGTAAAATAAAACAATACTTTATTATTATCAAAGGTATACTCTGCATCAATCAGCTTCATATCCAGATTGTGCGCCTGTATCTTCTTCTGGCAAATCTGAAATGCATCCTTTTCTTTCTTTCTGTTATTCTCCTCTTTTTCATTATCCTTGGGAGTTGCAATCCGAAGCACTTCTTTTAAAGGCTGCACCAGCTTGGAATCCTCTATCTCCTTAGGACCCAGAACAACAAATCCATATTCAACGCCACGTGTAGTTTCAACAATAACATGATCGCCTACTTTAATATTCAGTGATTTGGGATTAAAGTAATATACTTTACCCACGTTGCGAAACCGCACTCCTATTATCTTTGTCATGCTCAATTCTCCCTAATTGTAAGGAACAATAATTCCATCGTCAAATCGAAATTGACGTTGGCACGAAGACGAATCCCGGCAGTTTGTATTCCGTCAATAATCCGCTCCAGACCTTCGTATGAGCTCACCTGAGCCCGTTCCTTTATATGATTAATCTCCTGCTTAAATACAAGATTGTCAACTTCACGCGTCGCCTTAAATAATAACACATCCCGAAACCACATAGCAAACAAATCCAGATAATCATAGATGTTTTGTTTTTCCTGAGACATCTCTTTCATCACAGCTATCAATTCATATAACTGCATCTCTTTTGAACTTTTCAAAATCTTAAGAGCATTCTGCATCAACTCTGAAAATTCTGCGGACGTAGCTGCACGTTTGGCTTTTCCTATATTCCCCTGTGCAAATGACGCGTCAACTTCTGCCTGGTAATCAGGGATATTCATCTGATCCATCAAATAGGTCTTCACCATATTATCAGATACAGGTTTTAATCCCAAAGTCACACATCTGGATGTAATTGTTGGTAAAAGGATGTCCAAATTATCCGTCAGCAATATAATGACCGCATAAGCAGGCGGCTCCTCTATTGTTTTCAAAAGTGCGTTTTGTGCCTGCAACGTTAATTTCTGAGCTTCATTGATTATATATATCTTAAAAGGACCGCTATATGGACGAATTTCTACATCGTTAATCAACTGCTCCCGGATTTCCTCTATACCAATGGAATTTGGTTTCTCGTGCGTAATGCTGATAATGTCCGGATGGTTCTTGCTCAAAGCTTTCTTACAGGATTCACACTTCATACAAGGGCTGGTACCATGCTCTTCACACTGCAATGTCATGGCAAAGAGGGATGCTAACAGATTTTTGCCTGTTCCGCGTTCTCCGGAAAAGATATAAGCATGGGAGACCTTCTCCAGCCGAATGGCGTTTTGCAAATGTGATATAATTTCTTCGTGTCCGACTACACCATCAAAACCCAACATAGTGTCACCTCCTATTGCTCGCCAAGTCTGAAAAACACTTAGGACTTATAACGTAATTATACCATACTGTCCCACTAAGTTACAGGGTTTTTTGATGCTCCTGTATAAATATTCTGATTTCTTCCATACACTTTGTAAAATCTTCACTGTTCTGAAAGCGTCGGGTGATTCCCGCTTCCTGGATGTGCTCTTCTTTAAAATCTTCATTGTCAGCCAAAAAGCGACGGCAAAGCTCTGCATACTTTGGGTTCGCCTGTAATTTTTCCCGCCGAAGCGCCCTCTCCAGGCGAATCCCATCCTCTACCTCCACATAAACAGGGCAAAGAACTTCGTTACCATAATACTTTTGAAGTTTAATATACGACTCCAGCGTTCCGATGCCCAGATAATTTCCGTTTTGCAAATCAACCTGCCCGTCATCTGCCGTAAAATAAAACCATTTACCATGAACTGTTTCGTATACACGCTCCTCTATAATCTTTCCTGCAGCCCGTAATTCATCCAGCTTATCCTGATCTACAAAATAGTATTCTTTTCCCTGTGTTTCACCGCTTCTTATCGGCCGGGTGGTATAAAGCACCAGAGGAGTCAAAGATATCATCGGATCCTTTATCAGGCTTTCATATATCCGATCCTTTCCGGACGCACTTTTACCCATAATATAAAATATTTTACCCATTTTAACCTTATCATACCTTAAAGCGGTATCCGACCCCCCATATAGTCTCTATATATTGCGGTTTTGCCGTATTATACTCTATTTTTTCCCTGATTTTTTTGATATGCACCGTCACAGTAGCAATATCTCCGATGGATTCCATATCCCAGATTTCCCGGAATAATTCTTCCTTTGTAAAAACATGATTTGGATTTTCGGCCAGAAAAGTGAGTAAGTCAAATTCCTTTGTGGTAAAATTTCTTTCCTCCCCATTAATCCAGACTCTTCTTGCAGTTTTATCAATTTTGATACCCCGGAGCTCTATCACATCATTTTCAGGCATACCGCTCCCAATCAGACGGTCATATCTGGCCAGATGTGCCTTTACGCGGGCTACCATCTCACTGGGCGAAAATGGCTTCGTCATATAATCATCTGCACCCAGTCCAAGTCCCCTGATTTTATCAATATCATCTTTCTTTGCGGATACCATCAGAATAGGGGTATTCTTCTTGTCCCGAATCTCCTTGCAAATTTCAAAACCGTCCACTTCTGGAAGCATCAGATCCAGGATAAACAAATCAAAATCCTCCTCCAATGCCCGTTTCAAACCTGTATCTCCCCTGTTTTCTATGGAAACTTCAAAGCCGGACAACTCCAGATAATCTTTTTCCAATTCGGCGATGGCTTCTTCATCTTCTATTATTAATATTTTGCTCACTGACTGGCACCTCCTGATATTTTCTGAGAACAAAGTACATCACCGTTCCCACTCCTTCTTTACTGGTTGCCCATACTTTACCACCATGGTCTTCCAAAATTTTCTTAACAATGGATAAACCAATTCCACTTCCGCCTTTGGTGGAATTTCTGGAGGTATCCGTACGGTAAAAACGGTCGAAGATTTTGGTCAGATCCTTTTGTGCGATTCCTTTTCCATTATCCTCTATCTCTACCTGTATGAAATCTCCCACGTCTCTCAGACGGATATTGATGATTCCCCTCGGTTTATTCATATATTTTATAGAATTGCTGATAATATTATTTACTACTCGCTTCAGCTGTTCTGCATCAGCAATAATAATTGTATCCTCTTCAATATAATTAAAATAGGCCAGATCAATTTCCCTGGATTCCAGCTCCAGATTCAGTTCTTCCACACAGTCGTCAAAATATTCTGCCACATGAATTTTATTAAAAGTATACGGGATACGGTTTGTGTCAATTTTTGAGTAGAAGGTCAGCTCATTAATCAGGCGGTCCATTTCATTCGCCTTATTATATATCGTTCGGATATACTTGTCCATCTTCTCGGGCGTATCCGCCACCCCATCCATGATTCCCTCCACATATCCTTTCACTGCGGTGATTGGGGTCTTAAGGTCATGGGAGATATTACTGATCAGTTCTTTATTATCGCTGTCATATATGATCTTTTCTTCCGCATTCTCCTTCAGCCGGATCCGCATATCTTCGAAATCCTCACACAGATCCCTTACTTCACTTGCACCGCTGGCTTCTACAGAGAAATTCAGATTTCCTTCTTTAATGTTCTGTGTGGCTCTTTTCAACTGATTCAGCGGTGTCGCAACTCCTTGATAAATCCAAAGGCACATCACAAGACTGGTTCCAATCAGGGTTAATAAGATAACGATTATCATCTCTTTTACCAAAGACTGCATCTCGGGTATAATACGGTTTGCCTGCGTAATGATAAAAGCACTTCCCTCCTTATTATCGGGAAATCTGAAATCCACTTGTCGTACAAGTGTCTGCTCTTCGATTCTCATATAAACACTGTTATCTGAAACAGCTCTCGAATCTCCATATGATGGGAGCACTTTTAAAAGAACTTTATCACTGGTTTTATCGAATGCTCCATTATAGTATATCCGATTTTCTTTCCTCACCACCAGATATGAATAATCCTCGGAAAGTCCCCGATTAAATTCATCAAGGTACTCCTGGTTTTGCAGATTTTCCGGTACACCTTCTGCTGTCTCACGGAGCTTTTGCATATCACCTTCCGTCATTTTATTCAACATCAGTGTGTTATTCACCAGGTTTTGATAAGTGGGAGCTTCAATTCCATATTGCTTTCCTATCGCCTCCACCTTTATCTTCATCCCAGTGTAAAACATCACGCATGTGAGTATGACCGGAATACATATGATGGAAAAAAAGGATATAATAATCCTTGTCTTTAATTTCATAGCTTCAGCTTCCTTTCAAATGCATGCTTTTTCATGCAAGCATGAAACGCATGACCTTTCGACCCTGGTACTTCTTCCATGATACCACGGATTGCTCCGCACAGAAGCGCTCCCCCAATCCTGCAAATATTCGTATTCCGCCCTGTTCGGGCTGCATCCTCATATTTGTTCGGGTCTCAAATTCATCCTTTTTCATGCAAGCATGAAACGGATGACCTTTCGACCCTGGTATCATTAAATTATATCATACACTGTAGTCTTTTTCATCTAAAGTAAGCTGGTCTTTTCTAAATTTTCTATTAACCATTTTTTATTAATAGAAAGGAACTGCCTCAGATGGCAGTTCCTTTCTATTTTGGCATTTGAAAACCGCTATGCTATATCTCATAGCAGTTCTCATCTGTTTACAAATATTTTTTTAGCTCTTCTGCCTTATCCAGTCTCTCCCAGGGAAGATCCAGATCATTACGCCCAAAGTGTCCATAGCTGGCTGTCTGCTTATAAATCGGACGGCGCAGATCCAGCATCTTTATAATCCCTGCAGGTCTTAAATCAAAATTATCACGTACAATTTCAGTCAGTTTTTGATCAGATAATTTACCTGTTCCAAAGGTCTCCACCTGTATGGATGTTGGATGCGCCACTCCGATTGCATAAGACAACTGCACCTCACACTTCTCTGCCAGTCCTGCCGCCACCAGATTTTTAGCAACATAACGGGCTGCGTAAGCGGCAGAACGGTCTACTTTCGTACAGTCCTTACCGGAAAAGGCACCGCCGCCATGACGTGCATATCCGCCGTAAGTATCTACGATGATCTTACGTCCGGTTAATCCACTGTCCCCATGGGGACCGCCAATTACAAATCTTCCTGTCGGGTTAATGAAAAATTTTGTTTTCTCATCTACCATAGATTGGGGCAGGATTGCATCAAATACATACTTTTTGATGTCTTTATGAATCTGTTCCTGTGATACC
This sequence comes from Novisyntrophococcus fermenticellae, assembly GCF_018866245.1. GTDB lineage: Bacteria > Bacillota > Clostridia > Lachnospirales > Lachnospiraceae > Novisyntrophococcus > Novisyntrophococcus fermenticellae. The sequence goes on along the minus strand of NZ_CP076458.1, from coordinate 54,564 downwards.
TCCGGATCATGCTGTGTGGAAAGTACAACTGCGTCCAGCCGGATGGGATGACCCTGCTCATCGTATTCCACCGTAACCTGCGTTTTTCCATCAGGCCTCAGATAAGGAAGTGTTCCATCTTTACGAACCGCTGTCAGCTTCCTGGCCAATTTATGTGCCAGTGCAATGGGGTAAGGCATGTACTCTTCTGTCTCATCAGAGGCATATCCGAACATCATACCCTGATCCCCGGCTCCAATTGCATCGATCTGGGCATCGGACATGGTTTTTTCCTTTGCCTCCAATGCTTTGTCAACACCCAGGGCAATATCGGAAGACTGCTCATCAATTGCGGTAATTACCGCGCATGTTTCACCATCAAATCCGTATTTCCCACGGGTATAACCAATTTCGTTCACTGTATCCCGGACGATTTTCTGGATATCTACATACGCATTGGTCGTGATTTCACCCATAACCATCACGAAGCCTGTTGTAGTAGCAGTCTCACAGGCTACACGGCTCATGGGATCCTGCTCCAGCAATGCATCCAGAATCGCATCTGAAATCTGATCACACATCTTATCCGGATGTCCTTCCGTCACAGACTCAGAAGTAAATAATCTTTTTTCCATTCCCATCTATTCCTCCTTATTGCATGGGCTGCTTTTCTTCTCTACAGGTTTTGAACAAGAAAAAAGTCCGTCTTTGAAAGCGGACTCAACAATTCAATCATTAAATCCCCTTATTGTTCGAAACATTCGCTCAGGTTGGCACCTTCCACTTCGGGGGTTGCCGTGGTTTCGCAGATCCTTTGTATCTCCACCACTCTAAATAAGAGAAAAGCAATTACTATTTAGTTTACGAATACTACCTTATCGCATTTTTCTTTTTTCGTCAAGAACATTTTTACAACTTTATTACAATTTGGAAATACCCCCATGTTTTAAATAAATTAATGTTATAATCAAGAGATATTAAGAATGTAAAAAAAAGAGGGGAAGTCATGACGGATAAGCATGTTGATTATAGAAGATGAGAAACCTATTCGAGTCCTTATAGCTTCTGAAGCGTTGGATTTAAAAAAGTCCAGATGGATGGTATTTTCCGCGATACAATAAAAGCTGCGTCAGTTTCACGATTATCTGCGCAGCTTTTTTTTAAATAATTACACAATTTGAAGTTTATATTTTTGAATTTCTTTTTCACTGGATACCTTCTCAATTTCAGCACCCAGGCTCTTAAGCTTACCCTCAAAGTCCTCATATCCACGCTGAATGTAGACAATATCATCCACTACAGTGAATCCTTCTGCAGCAAGACCTGCTATTACAAGTGCCGCTCCAGCCCTCAAATCCGGTGCGCTGACTCTGGCTCCTGTAAAGCCTTTCACGCCATCAATAATTGCTGTATTGCCCTCTACCTTTACACAAGCACCCATTCGGGATAATTCATCCGCATATTTGAAGCGGTTTTCAAAAATACTTTCTGTTACAATACTTGTTCCGTTGGCAAGTGCCAGTGTTACAGAAATCTGTGGCTGCATATCTGTCGGAAATCCCGGATAAGGCAATGTTTTCACATGTGTTCTTCCAAGCCGCTTTACCGCACTTACACGAACAGAGTCATCAAACTCCTCCACATCACATCCAATCTCTTCCAGCTTTGCTGTCATAGCCTCAAGATGCTTTGGAATCACATTCTTTATCAATACATCTCCCTTTGTGGCTGCAGCTGCAAACATATAGGTTCCCGCTTCAATCATATCCGGAACAATGGAATACGTTGTTCCGTGAAGGCACTCCACACCCCGGATACGGATGACATCCGTGCCGGCTCCTTTGATATTGGCACCCATACTGTTTAAAAAATTGGCAACATCCACAACATGAGGTTCACGGGCGGCATTTTCAATAATTGTATTTCCCTTCGCCATAGACGCAGCCATCATAATGTTAATTGTTGCTCCTACAGACACCATATCCAGAAAAATATGGCTGCCTGCCAGATTCTCGGCGGAGGCAAAAATTGCTCCATGTAAAATATCCACCGTTGCCCCAAGCGCACGGAATCCTTTCAGATGCTGATCAATCGGGCGGCTGCCTATATTGCATCCTCCCGGAAGCGGAACCTCTGCTTTTTTATATTTTCCTAACAATGCTCCTAATAAATAGTAGGAAGCTCGAATTTTCTTAATAAATTCATAATCTACGCTGATAGAACCAATGGTTGATCCATTAATTTTGACCGTATGGCGGTCAATACGTTCCACTGTTGCTCCAATTACGGAAATTGCCTCAAGAAGTACGTTAATATCACTGACATCCGGTAAATTCTCAATCCGGACAGTTTCATCTGTCATAACTGCTGCCGTCAGTATTGCAAGCGCTGCATTCTTGGCTCCCCCAATTTCCACCTCGCCAACGAGAGGATTTCCCCCTCTTATTACATATTGTTCCATGAGCCACCTCTTTATTATTTCCGATTATCTTACCCTCATAGAATAACCGATTTTCATTTTCATTATCCTTCTGTCACTATATATTAACCCAACTAAAAGATTTTGTAAACAAAATTTAATCTTTTCTCCCAATTTCCATAAAATGACAAATCTTATTTTCAATTAAATTCTAATAATTTCCAATATTTTCTGTAAAGTTTCCTCAATATCCAGATTTTCCTCATTAACTATATAATCTGCGTACATTTCGTAAAGAGGAATTCGTTCCTCATATATATGCTTTAGTGTCTGCCCTTCTCTCAGAATGACACCCCGCCCTTTTAAATTTCCAAGACGCTTTTCCAGCGATTGATAAGAAATCTGAAGATAAATGATCGTTCCTGTTTTCTTCAGATGTTCCATTGCCTCATCGCCATATACCACACTGCCTCCAGTCGCAATCACAGATTCCTCCACGCCAAGAGAGGCATTGACCTGATTCTCTATCTCAATAAATCCGTCAACACCTTCACACTCTATAATCTCGCTTAATAAGCGATTTTCTCTTCTCTGAATTACTAAATCGGAATCCACAAATTCATAGCCCAGCTGCTTTGCCAGGATTACACCAATTGTACTCTTACCGACGCCCGGCATCCCTATTAACACGATATTTTTCATAGCCCAGCAGACCTTGTCTTTTTTTATTTCTTGTATTGGCGGAAAAAAGCAGATAGTCCATGCAGTGCTTTTGCCAAAACCACAGCCTCATCCTCTCCCAGCGATCTCAGAACGGCATCCGTCATCTGATTATGAAATTCCTGATGATGACGATATGCTCTTCTTCCTTTGGATGTGAGATGAATATACACAACACGTCTGTCCCTCTCGCTTCGTTCCCTTTCTACATACCCTTTCTTTACCAAACTGTTCATGGAAGTTGTCAGAGACCCTACTGTAATGCTGAGTTTTCCGGCAATAGCCGACATGTTCCCACCATCCAGACCAACGGCCTCGATAATATGCATATCATTATTCGTAATGTCTTTATATTCATCCGTTATAATGGCTTCTTCTTCCAACTGCCAGATTTCATTAAACAGGTGAACCAATACATCATTAATGATCTCACGATTATCCACAGCATCCCACTCCCTGCATGTCCGGTAAAAGTATCTCTTCCCATAATACGACAAAATTCTTCATTAAATCGCATTTAGTATAACATAAAAAATGCTTATTGGCTATGTTTTCTTTTTAGCGTCATCCTTCATCCATAAATCAAAACCTTCGAAACCTTTTGTAACGTCTCTCCAGCAGTTCATTTTCTGTTAAAGGCGTATATTCCTGTAAAAATCCTGCAATTCCGACTTCCAGTTTCTGTATAGTAAGCATAAGGTTCTCATGAGTCAGCGGTTCATCCTCCCGGATTACATGCTCCACGATTCCCAGTTTTTTCAAATCCCGTGCCGTCATCTTCATAATTTCAGCTGCTTCTTTTGCACGTTTACTGTCTTTCCAAAGGATTGATGCAAAACCTTCCGGTGAAAGTATCGAATAAATGGAATTTTCCATCATCCAAACTTCATCAGCCACCGCAAATGCCAGAGCTCCACCGCTTCCGCCTTCACCAATCACAATAGAAAGTATGGGCACTTTAAGACCCGACATCTCATAAATATTTTTGGCAATTGCCTCTCCCTGTCCTCTCTCTTCCGCCTCCAGTCCGCAAAATGCACCCGGTGTATCTACAAGGCAGATTATCGGCCGTCCAAATTTTTCAGCCTGCTTCATCAGTCTCAGCGATTTTCGATATCCATCCGGAGAAATCATCCCGAAGTTCCGCTCTATGCTTTCTTTGGTTCCCTGCCCTTTCTCCTGAATCAAAATTGTTACAGGCATCCCATGAAAATATGCCACTCCGCCCACAACTGCCGGATCATCACGATAATATCGGTCTCCATGCATTTCCACAAAATCCTGAAACAGTAAATCAATATACTTTGTTCCCGTAGGACGTGATTTATCCCTGGCAAGTTCCACATGCTTCCATGCATTTACTTTTTTAAGAACCCTTCCTTCGCCAAATGCTTCCTGATAAATCTGCTTCAAAACTTCATCCCTCGTTACAGCATCAGGGGTCAGTACGCTTTCCAGTATGTTATTAACCCCTTTCGTATTTTGCTCTTGCTGATGCTGATGAAGGATCAGGCTTAAGGCCTCTCTCATCTTTTCCCGCTCTATGATTCCATCTAAAAATCCATGCTCTAAAAGAAACTCTGAACGTTGAAACCCCTTCGGCAGCTTTTGCCCGATTGTCTGCTCTATTACCCTGGGCCCTGCGAATCCAATCAAGGCTCCCGGTTCTGCCAGAATAATATCTCCCAACATCGCGAAGCTGGCAGTCACTCCACCGGTGGTTGGATCCGTTAAAACACTGATATATAAAAGTCCTGCATCACTGTGCTGTTTTAAAGCTGCAGACGTTTTTGCCATCTGCATTAAAGAAATAATTCCTTCCTGCATCCGGGCACCGCCGGAGCATGCAAAAAGGATAATCGGAAGTTTTTCTTTCGTCGCACGTTCAACGGCTCTGGCTATTTTCTCACCTACTACCTCACCCATACTGGCCATCAGGAATCGTCCGTCACAAACCCCCAGAGCCACAGGCACTCCATCAATTATTGCCTTTCCGGTAATTACCGCTTCATCCAGTCCTGTCTTTTCCTGCAGTCCTTCCAGCTTTTCCTGATAGTTCCTAATATTCAGTGGATTGTTTGATTTCAGTCCCATATCCCATTCTTCAAAACTACCTTCATCCGCCAGCATTTCCACTCTGCTATATGCATCCATACGAAAGTAATTGTGACAACGGGGGCAAATATTATAATTGTTCACCACATCTGATACAAACACCCCAGACTTACAGGCATTGCACTTTTTAAGAAGTCCGTCGGGAATCCCCGGTCTGCTGTCAGAGGGATAGCTTTCGTTGTCTTTTATTGTTTTTTTAAATATTCGATCAAACTTCATCTATATTTACCCCCGCAATCACATGCGTATTCAGGAATTCTATATCAACATTACCAGCCTGATAATCGGGATTCTCCAGTATCTCATACTGATAATCCACATTTGTATCAATCCCCTCGATAATGGTTTCACCCAAAGCACTTCGCATCTTGGCAATGGCATCTTCTCTATTCAATCCATGTACAATCAACTTTGCTAACATAGAATCGTAATATGGTGGTATCTGATATCCATTATAGATTGCAGTATCCACCCGGACCCCATTTCCCCCCGGCAGATGGAGCCCCGTGATAAGACCTGGTGACGGTCTGAAATTCTTTTGGGGATTTTCAGCATTAATCCGGCATTCGATCGCATGCCCCTGAATTTTGACATCCTTTTGACTGATATTCAAAGGAAGACCGGAGGCTATCCTTATCTGTTCTTTTATTAAATCCATCCCTGTCACCCATTCGGTCACAGGGTGTTCCACCTGAATCCTGGTATTCATCTCCATGAAATAAAATTTTTCATTTTTCTCCAGCAGAAATTCTATTGTTCCTGCGTTTACGTATTGTGCAGCCTTTGCAGCCTTTACAGCCGCCTTTCCCATGCGTTTTCGTAAGTCATCGGAAATAGCAGCAGAAGGTGCCTCTTCAATCATTTTTTGGTGATTCCTCTGAATCGAACAATCTCTCTCCCCCAGGTGAATCACATGCCCTTGACTGTCTGCCAGAATCTGAAACTCTATATGTCGGGGATGCTGTACGAAATGCTCAATGTACATTGTGCGGTCCCCAAAAGCAATCTGAGATTCCTTTTGCGCCGTGAGAAATGCTAATTGAAATTCCTTCGGTGAATGCGCAGTACGCATCCCCTTTCCACCGCCTCCAAGTGCCGCCTTTATAATAACCGGATATCCAATGTGTTCTGCCTCTTTCGCACCAGTTTCCACATCGTAAATCGAGCAATCCGTTCCAGGTATCACAGGTACTCCCGCAGCCACCATCGTATTTCTGGCAATCTGCTTATTTCCCAAACTTCGAATCACGTCCGAACACGGTCCCACAAAGGTGATATGACATTGCTCACAAAACTTCACAAATTTTTCATTTTCTGAAAGAAAGCCGAATCCCGGATGGATGGCATCCGCTCCGGATACCAAAGTAGCACTTATAATCCGCTCCATATTGAGATAACTTTCCGCAGATGGTCCCGGTCCGATGCAGACTGCCTCATCCGCCAACTGTGTATGCAGACTTTCCTTATCCGCTTCCGAATATACTGCCACAGTTGCAATTCCCATCTCTCTGCAGGCCCGGATAATCCGCACCGCAATTTCTCCCCGATTGGCAATTAATAACTTTTGAATCATATACCCACCTTTATCCAACCATAAATGTCAGTTCAGCTTTTACCGCCACTTTTCCATCCACAGAGGCCACAGCCTCTCCAACACCTACAGGACCCTTTTGCCTGATGATTTTTGTCTCCAGACGCAATTTATCGCCCGGCTGCACCTTGACTTTAAATCTGCATTTATCAATTCCGCCAAAATATGCAATTTTTCCCTTATTCTCAGGTTTTGAAAGAATTGCCACCGCTCCGGTCTGTGCCAGGGCTTCCACAATCAGTACTCCCGGCATCACAGGTTCTCCGGGAAAATGTCCCTGAAAGAAATCTTCGCGGAAAGTCACACATTTATATCCGACGGCGTACTCACCCGGTACATAATCCTCGATATAGTCTACCAATAGAAACGGATGGCGGTGCGGAAGAATTTCCTCAATCAGTTTAATATTTAATCTGTTCATATCCATTCACCTTCCAGAATTAAACGATACGGAATAACGGCTGGCCATACTCCACGGTTTCACCATTCTTCACGTAAACTTCCGCTATCATCCCATCAAAATCACTCTCTATGTCATTCATAAGTTTCATAGCTTCTACGATAGCCAGCACCTGTCCTTTTTTGACCTTATCCCCTACACTGGCAAATGGTTCTGAATCTTCTGAAGGTGCTGCATAGAAGGTTCCGACCAATGGGGATTTCACCAGGTCTCCCTCCGCTTTTGCTTTATCTGCAGGAACTTCTGAAATCTGATCAGACATCACATTCACAGGCACAGAGACTGTATTCTGAATCACCTTTCCACTTTCCAGGCTAAGTTTCAATCCTTCTGACTCATATTGGAAGGAAGACAGATTGGATGCCGATACTTTATCTATTAATTTTATTATCTGCTCAAAATCCATTTCTTTTCCCCTTACTCCTGATACTTCTTAATCAGCAATGTAGCATTATGTCCGCCGAATCCCAGAGAATTTGTCATCGCATAATTTATATCCTGCTCTACGGGTGCACCGATTACATAATCCAGATTCATCTCTTCCTCTGTTTCTCTGGTCCCGACTGTCTGATGGATAAATCCGTCCAAAATTGATTTGACACATACAATAAACTCCACCCCTCCTGCTGCACCCAGCAGATGGCCGATCATTGATTTGGTTGAATTAATCTTTACCTTTTCAGCGGCTTCTCCAAAAGCAATTTTAATAGCTTTTGTTTCAAACAAATCATTATAGTAGGTACTTGTTCCATGGGCGTTGATATACTCCACCTGATCCGGGGTTATTCCTGCTTCTTTCATTGCATCTTCCATGGCTCTTGCCGCACCACTTCCATCCTCGATTGGAGAAGTAATATGGTGCGCATCAGCAGTCGCGCCATAACCTACGACCTCCGCAAGAATCTTCGCACCACGGGACCTGGCATGCTCCAGTTCCTCCAGGATAACGACACCGGCACCTTCTCCCATAACAAATCCACTTCTGTCTTTGTCAAATGGGATGGAAGCACACATGGGGTCTTCACAGGTACTAAGTGCTGTCAAACTGGTGAACCCTGCCACACCAATCGGACAAACGGATCCTTCTGTACCTCCTGCAAGCATGACATCTGCATCGCCATACTGAATTGCCCGGTAAGCGTCACCAATACTGTTCGTTCCGGATGCACAGGCAGTTACCACATTCGTACACTTTCCCCTTGCTCCTGTAATAATTGAGATATTTCCGGCTGCCATGTTCGTTATCATCTTCGGAACCAGTAAAGGATCCACTCTGGACGGTCCTTTTTCCAGCAGCCTTTGTTCCTCCCTCTCCATGGACTGGAGACTTCCAATACCGGATCCTACAATTACACCTACACGAAACGGATCTTCCTTTTTCATGTCAATTCCCGCATCTTCCAGTGCTTCCAGTGCAGCCGCTACTCCATATTGAGAAAATAGTTCCATGCGTTTCGCCGATTTAAAGTCCATCCGGTCCTTTGCCACAAAATCTTTAACTTCCGCCGCCAGCTTTGCTTTAAAATCTGTCGTATCAAATCTGGTGATTTGGCCAATTCCGACCTTCCCCGCCCGAATTCCATCCCAGAAAGACTTTACATCATTGCCAAGAGGCGTAACTGCTCCCATTCCGGTTACTACTACTCTTTTTTTCATTAAAACCTCCATTTTTTTGACTTCTCCTGCATGATACCTGCGGATTGTTACGCACTCCGTGCTCCCACAATCCTTAAAATATTCGAAATCCGCCCTATTCGGGCTCCTTTCTCATATTTTGCGGGTCCCAATGTCATGCTTTTTCATGCAAGCATGAAACGCATGACCTTTTCACTTCTCCTGCATGATACCTGCGGATTGTTACGCACTCCGTGCTCCCACAATCCTTAAAATATTCGAAATCCACCCTATTCGGGCTCCTTTCTCATATTTTGCAGGTCCCAATGTCATGCTTTTCATGCAAGCATGAAACGCATGACCTTTTCACTTCTCCTGCATGATACCTGCGGATTGTTACGCACTCCGTGCTCCCACAATCCTTAAAATATTCGAAATCCGCCCTATTCGGGCTCCTTTCTCATATTTTGCGGGTCCCAATGTCATGCTTTTTCATGCAAGCATGAAGCGCATGACCTTTTGACCCTGGTATCATTACATTGCCATGCCGCCATCTATGCATAGGACCTGTCCGGTAATGTATCCGGCTTCATCTGATGCCAGGAAGGCTACGGCCTTTGCCACGTCTTCCGGTCTTCCAAATGTTTTCATCGGTATCATCTCTGCTGTGTGTTCCTTCACACTTTCAGAAAGTGCTTCTGTCATATCTGTCTCTATGAATCCGGGTGCGACAGCGTTGGCCGTAATCCCCCTGGACGCCAGTTCTTTTGCCACTGACTTTGTCAATCCAATAACTCCGGCTTTTGAAGCAGCGTAGTTAGCCTGCCCCGCATTACCTGAAATACCTACAACAGATGCCAGATTAATAATCCGACCGCTTCGCTGCTTCAGCATCTGACGGGATACCTGACGAATACAATTGAACGTTCCCTTCAGATTTACATCGATAACCTGTGCAAAATCATCTTTACTCATTCGCATCACCAGATCATCTTTTGTAATTCCCGCATTATTTACCAATATATCAATCTTTCCATATCTTTTAATTACAGTACGAAAGAATTCTTCACATGCCTCATAATCTGCCACATTACACTGTTCAATGACCGCCTCTCCACCTTCATCTTCAATCAGTGAGCGAACCTGCTCCGCTTTTTCTACGGAGCCATTATAATTAATAATAACAAGTGCACCATTTCTGGCGAGCTCCAATGCTATGGCCTTTCCAATTCCTCTGGAAGCTCCCGTTACTACTGCGACTTTTTTATCAGACATTCTATACTCCTTCTGCTTATTTCTGTAAATACACCAATTGTTCCATATCCTCTGCCGTCTGGATGTTATATACTTTTACATCTGGATTTATCTTTTTCATAAATCCTGCAAGTGTCTTGCCCGGTCCTATCTCAATGAAGGTGTCTACTCCATCTTGAATCATCTTCTCCACACTCTGCTGCCAGAGAACTGGTGAAAAAATCTGGCGGGCCAGCAGCCCTTTAATCTCTTTGCAATCCGTAACATATTCTGCGGTTACATTCGTAACATAAGGAAGATTAAGTTCTTTAATCTCCGCTGTCTCCAGCACCTGCGCAAGTCTGCTTCCGGCATCCGTCAGCATTTCTGAGTGAAAAGGCCCACTTACATTCAGCGGCAGACACCGCCTGGCTCCCTCTGCCTTTAATTTCTGTGAAGCTTCTTCCACTGCCGCTTTTTTCCCTGTAATTACAATCTGTCCCGGACAGTTATAATTGGCAATACTTACGCCATCTATATCCTGAATTGCAGCTTCAATCTGATCTCCGTTCAGCCCCAGGACAGCCGCCATGGAACCTTGTCCGGCAGGCACCGCCTGTTCCATCAAAATACCTCTTTTACGGACAGTGGTTATGGCATCTTTCAGACTGAATCCTCCCGCAGCCTCAATTGCGCAATATTCACCCAGGCTTAAGCCTGCCGTCACATCTGGGCACAGTCCCTGCTCCCGGACTACCTTTTCCATCGCAAGGCAGGTTGTAACAAGCGCAGCCTGCGTATATTCTGTAGCATCCAGCCTGTCATTTTTCTCAAAACAAAGCTCTTTCATATCCAGGTCCAGCCATTCTCCGGCATCTTCAAACACCTTTTGGGCTGTTTCATATTTATCATAAAAATCTTTTCCCATACCGGCCTTTTGTGCCCCTTGTCCAGGAAAGATAAATGCTGTCTTACTCATAGGTGATGTTTCCTTTCAACAACTCATCTGCTTCTTTTGTCAGCTTTTGAATCAGCTCCGCACAGGTCAGTTCTTCTTTTACCATGCCCGCACTCTGACCCGCCATAATGCTTCCATTAACAACGTCACCGTCTACCACAGCCTTTCTAAGTCCTCCTAAAGTCAGCAGCTCCAGTTCTTCAAAGGAAGCACCTTCCGCCTCTTTTTTCAGGTATTCTTTTGTCATCTGGTTCCGCAGTGCTCTCACCGGATGTCCTGTGGAGCGGCCGGTCACCTTCGTATCAATATCTTTTGCTTTTATAATACATTTTTTATAATTATCATGTACCTGGGATTCCTTCGCCACGACAAAATGAGTTCCCAGCTGAACCCCCCTGGCTCCCAGCATAAATGCTGCCGCAACCCCACGTCCATCTGCAATACCGCCTGCTGCAATCACAGGAATTTTCACCGCTGAAGCAATCTGTGGGACTAAAACCATTGTCGTAGTCTCTCCGATATGTCCTCCGGCTTCACTTCCTTCTGCCACTACGGCATCAGCACCCATGCGTTCCATACGCTTTGCCATAGCTACGGAGGCAACCACGGGAATCACCTTAACTCCGGCCGTTTTCCACATCTTCATATATTTCTCCGGATTCCCGGCACCGGTAGTAACCACCTGGACTCCTTCTTCCACTATGACATCAGCAACCTCATCCGCATAGGGACTCATCAGCATAATGTTGACTCCAAATGGTTTATCCGTCAGGGCTTTTGCCTTTTGTACCTGCTCACGTACCCACTGGGCCGGAGCACTTGCCGCTCCAATCAGTCCAAGTCCGCCTGCCTCCGATACAGCTGCTGCCAGATAATACTCCGCCACCCAGGCCATACCCCCCTGAACAATAGGATATTTGATTCCAAGTAATTCGGTGATTTCCGTCTTCATAAAGACTGCCTCCTGTTTTATGACTCTATTTTCTATGCTTTACTTACTGTAATTTCTGAATATATTGATCCACATCACCAATGGTCTTTATATTCTCAAGATCGTCTGTAGGAATCTCTACATTGAATTCCTCTTCTAATGCCATCACCATCTCAAATAAATCCAGTGAATCTGCCCCCAGATCTTCTTTAAATGAAGTCTGTTCTGTCAGAGAATCCACCTCTGTACCCAGTGATTCCGCTACAATTTCTTTGATTTTTTCCAACATAATCGTATCTCCCTATATATAATTTATTTTTTATGAAAACAGCTTTTTTGCTGACTTTCTTTACCATTGCAAAAGGCTGGCGCCATAGGTCAGGCCGCCGCCAAATCCCGACAGGACAATATATGAACCTCTCCGAAAACCTTTCTTTTTATTAATCTCATCAAGCAGAATAGGAATGCTGGCAGATGATGTATTTCCATATTCCCCCATATTAACCGGAAACTTTTCCATCTTTTCTCCCAACCGCTTTGCCACAGACTGAACAATCCGTACATTTGCCTGATGAAGAATATAATATGCTATTTCTTTTGTACTTAAGTTTTCCTTATCCAGCAGTTCCCGTATAACCTCAGGTACTTTTGACACCGCAAATTTAAAGACCTCACCGCCATCCATTTGCATATAGGTTTCAGCATCTACAGACTCCTTCTCATACTTTTTCTGGTTTCTGCTGCTGCAGGTCAGCACCCCTCCTTTTCTTCCATCAGAGTAAGCTACCTGACTGTACTTTCCATCTTTAGAGGCCTTCAGCACTACAGCCCCTGCACCATCTCCGAAAAGTATACAGGTAGATCTGTCCGTCCAATTCACCAGATTTGAAAGGCTTTCTGCACCAACTACAATTGCAGTTTTATAGATTCCCTGCCCCAGATATGCCTGTGCCGTATTCAACGCAAAAAGAAAGCCGGTACATGCGGCATTCAAGTCAAAACAGACAGCGTTAACGGCACCAATTGCTTTTTGAACCCCACAGGCAGAGGACGGCATAATCTCCCCGGCGGATATTGTAGCCACTATAATTAAGTCAATCTCTTCCGGCTGTATCCCTGCATCCTTTAAAGCCTCGCAAGCTGCCCGGGATGCCATATAAGTGGTATCCTCCTCCTCCCCTTCTATTATGTGCCGCCTGGCTATGCCTGTACGTTCCCTGATCCATTCATCACTGGTTTCTACCATTTCGGACAGCTTATCATTATCCCAGACAAACGATGGAACATAAGAGCCTGTTCCGTATATTTTTCCAATCATAATTTATGTCCAGCCCTTTCAATTATAGTTTACCCTTTAATTAACGGGCTTAATCCAATCCTAATATTACTTTGATTATCAAATTATATCATAATAAAGGTATTTGTCAAGAAAAAACAGGGGTAGACATAAAGCAAATTACCGGTTTTGAAAATTATAGAAAAAAGGACAGTTACCATATGGCAGCTGTCCTTTCTTTTCTTTCAACTGTTAGGCGATGCATAATGAAACGAACATCCCTACAAATACTAATGCCATTAATAAACCTGTGCCAAAAACATCTGCTGCTTTTCTTCCTCTGCTCATCATCTTTCTCCTTATCCCAAGTGTTTTGTTATTTCCCTTAACTTCAGGTTTCCGAGACAAACATCGAACAAATATTCCGAACTGACGTTTGTTTATATTTAAATTATATCAGAACGTCCGTTCGATTTCAAGTTTTTTTATTTATTTTTTTTCAGGTTTCGATTCACAATAATTTCTCTGAAAAGTAAAAAAAACAGAAAAGCACTGCTAAAGCCAACCGTAACGTCAGACAAGAAATGAGCTCCCTGCATCAGGCGGCTGATCATCACAACTACTGCATAAAATAATGTCACAAAAAATACTGTTTTTTCCTTCTCCTGCCACTTGGGATGAACAAAAGCTAACAGGCTCAAGCTAAGAGTTGTGCCGGCCCATTGGGAATGCCCTGATGGAAATGACTTTATTTCTTCCTTTACCGGAACCATGTTCAGATATTTATTTCCGTTAATTTGATACCATTTAGTAAACAAGGAAAGATTCCCCTGCATAGAGCGAAATCTTACGCGTCCCCAGATTGGCTTAATACTTTCAACAATCGTCATAGAACATAATGCTGTCAAAAAAATTGCAAATCCCGCCCAGCGGTAACGGTCAGCAAGCTCCACAGGTATTTTTTTTACCAGACAGGCAATGACCAAAGCGGCCGATATCCCATATATTGCGCCTCCTGTCTTTGCATGCGAATACGCCAAAAAAATACTAAAAACAGTAAAAAACAAATAAAGCAACCCTGAAAAGAAATATATTATCTTGCTTTTCTTTTTAAAAGACAGGGTATGAAAGATCAAAGCAACTCCAATCATCATAACGGTAGAATATACAATGGGTGTCAAACGATAAAAGAATAAAGAAAAAAAATTATCCTTCATAAATAAAGCCTTATTAATATATAAATCCCAAAAAGTTCCAATAAATAAACATACGGTCAAAACAATCCCGGTTATTCCATAAGTTTTTTTCATAGTGATTCTCCATTTGTCTTAATAACATTTTTATACCATGCAAAGGAATCCTTCCGGTAACGCTTCCCAGTTCCCTGGCCCTTATCATCAATATCAACGTAAATAAAACCATAACGTTTGGACATTTCATTTCCGCTTGCACTTACCAGGTCAATGCATCCCCATGGTGTATAGCCAATGACCTCTACACCATCATCAATTGCCTCTCCGATTTGTTCAATATGGGATCGCAGATAATTAATGCGGTAAGTATCATGGACTGTCAATTCATCAGTCAGTTCATCTTTTGCTCCCAATCCATTTTCAACAATAAAGATGGGTTTTTGATAACGGTCATACATTTTATTTAATGTAATGCGCAAGCCAACCGGATCTATTTGCCAGCCCCACTCACTTTTTTTCAGAAAAGGGTTTTGTTTGCTGTCCAAGATATTTCCCGTTGTCTTCTCACTATTAGTGCCTCCTACAACTCCACTCATATAGTAGCTAAAGGAAACAAAATCGGCAGTATAATTTGCCAAAATTTCCAGGTCTTCTTTTGTCATTTCAATGTGTACATTTTTTTCGGCAAACAAACGTTTGGAGTAACCAGGATAGGACCCTTTCATCAGTACATCCGACATTAGAAAATTTTCCTGATCGGATTTTAAACTTGCGAGGACATCCAGGGGGTTAGGTGTGTCTGGATAGTTTTCAAATCTGACAATCATACAGCCGATTTGTGCCTCCGGATCAATAGAGCGCAAAGCTCTGGCTGCCTTCGCAGCGGCTACAAGCTGATGATGCGCCGCTTGAAAATAATCCTGATTCGGATTATCCGGGTTTTCATATTTATCTGCCAGAAGACCTCCAGATAAATATCCAGTCATCCCAATTACATTCATTTCATTAAAAGTAATCCAATATTTTACCTTTCCTTTAAAACGTTCAAACAGAATAGTCACAAAATGTTCAAACGCATCTATGGTTTTACGGCTGGCCCAACCATTTTGACGGAAGGAAAGTTCTAATGGGAACTCATAATGGCTAAGTGTAACCAGTGGCTCAATATTATATTTTAATAGTTCATCAATTACATTTTCATAAAACTGTAAACCCTTTTCATTAGGATGTTTATCATCCCCATTGGGCAGAATACGTGCCCAGGAAATAGACAAGCGAAAGGTTTTAAACCCCATCTCTGCAAATAGAGCAATATCCTCCTTATAGTGATGATAAAAGTCAATACCCTGACGTTTCGGATAAAATCCCTTTGTATCACCCAAAGCCTTCCGAACCTTATCTGTAGTCATGGGCGACAGCATTTGCTGTATCCTCTTTTTAGAATCAGCAATAAACAGGGAGGTATCCGAAGTAGTCCAGCCTTTACCGTCTTCTCTTGCTGCACCTTCACACTGATTTGCGGAAGTAGCACCTCCCCATAAAAAATTATCCGGAAATATGTATTTTCTTTCCATTCTATTCTCTCCTTTCGTTGCTTTCGATTAATTTGAAGCTGGCCCATGGTTTAAGATAGTTAAGCAATATCATATCCTCTTCCACAACTTTTCCTATGACATTTACACGTCCATCATTCTCCATTTCTTTTAATGCAATCTGCATCTCACCTTTATATTGACCATAAAGCTCGTTATCAATCAGAATATGACCTGGTTTGATTTGCAATGTATTATGTGGTGAAAACTGTTCCCCCTTATACTGAAATCTTTTCATACTTGAGCGTAGCATATATTCCGAACAATCCCCTCTGTATGCATGTAAACTTTCAAATAAGCATTTTCTTTCAACCGTTGTTATCCCCTCCAGCACACTTACCCGAATACTTATATTCTGAGAAAAAAAGATTTCTGATGCCATTTTCAGCTCTTCTTCTGATGCATATGCATTAGCAATTGTAATATCATCTATCAATCCAGACAGCATCAGATGCCTTATCTGTGTTATTATATCCAGATTTCGATGCATCTCTAGGGTTCTCCTTGTTTTACTGATGCTATCTGACTGCAGCTGATATGGCACTCCCGGCCTTAACATTATCCGTTTCACTGGTCGCTAATATATTTAAATAGTCTTCACTGTTAGTTACAATGGTCAGGACAATAGGATTATATTTTTTCTTAACTATAGTATCTATATCCATTTCTAACAGCAGCTCGCCTGCTTTTACATGATTTCCGATTTTTACCTTTGGTTCACCAAAACCTTCGCCTTTCAGTTCAACTGTATCAATTCCCAGGTGCAATAAAATCTCCATCCCATGATCACTTTTAATTCCAATTGCATGTTTTGTTTCAGCAATGAAACTTATCTCTCCTGAAACCGGTGACTTGATTTTCCCATTCAGTGGGTTTACTGCAATTGTATAGCCCATGATTTGTTCAGCAAATGCTTTATCCTCTAATGTTTCTACCGGAACAATTTTTCCATCTACCGGAGCCATAATATTTAACTGTTCTTTATCCTCTGACTTTATACCTGTCTGGTTTGTTTTTTCATTCTTTTCATCTTCAAAACCCATTATAATGGTTGTAATAAGCGCACCCAATACAGCAATTAAAACACCAATAATAGTAATTATTATATTTTTACTGTCATCAGGCGAGACATATCCGGCAAGAGCAATTAAACCAGGCATTGCCATGGAATACGACTTTACCTTAAAAAGCGCAAGGAAAGCACCTGCAAGGGCCCCACCAATCATAGCACCGTAAAAAGGTTTTTTCAGTTTCAATGTAACACCGTACATTGCGGGCTCTGTAATTCCAATAAAAGCAGATATGCCTGCCGATAATGAAACCTGTTTCATCTCATTGTTCTTTGTTCTGATAAATACAGCCAATGTTGCACCAGCCATTGCAAAGGTAGCAGCTAACATTGCAGGTGCCATTGAATTGTCATATCCCAGTTCTGCAAAATTATTAATCATTAGCGGTGCAAATGCATAGTGCATTCCAGTCATTACTGCCAGCGGGTATATAGCACCAACAACTGCCCCTGCAATAAACCCAAGGTGGTCAAATAACCACGAAATCCCAATAGAAAGTACTCCACCAGCATAAGTACCCAAAGGACCCAGTGCAACCAATGTAACCGGAATTACAATAAGCAGCGACAGCATTGGAGTAAACATAATTGATATAGCTTTTGGCATCCATTTCTTTATCCAATTATAAACATGCTTTAGAAAGTAAGTAGCCAAGATAATTGGAATAACCGAGGAAGTATACGGCAGATAAGGAATTGGTAATATACCAAACAAAGTCAACGCCTCAATTGGCTCCCCGGAACTCATGGCATGAAATCCATTCAACATGGTTGGGTAGAGCAGCACACCCGCAATGCACATTGCTACAAATTCATTTGTTTTAAATTTTCTGGCACTTGTAACAGCCAGAAAAAACGGCAAGAAATAAAAAGCACAGTCCCCAATCATATTCAAAATTTGATAGGTAGAGGTGGATTCTGTAAGCCAGCCAAACGTTACAAACAAAGCCAGAAATCCTTTTAGCAATCCAGTTCCTACCAGTGCAGGCAGAGCCGGTGTGAAAATTCCAGAAATTGTATCCATAAGCGTATTTACAATGCCCTGTTTTTCTTTTTTTTGTCTTGGGCTTCCACTAGCCAGTTCTCCCAGTTCTTTTGCAATCTCTACATATACGTTGTCCACTTCATTTCCAATAATAATCTGAAACTGGTCACCCGAAAATTGTGCACCCATGACGCCCTTTATTTTTTTTATTTCATCAATTTTAACCTTTCCGGTTTCTCTTACATTAAATCGCAGACGTGTTACACAGTGCCACGCTTCCGTTATATTTTTTTTCCCACCGACTAACGCAATAAGATTAACAGTTAATTTTGAATAATCTGTCATTATTTTTTCCTCCATAAAATATTTTCATAAAATAACAAAAACCAAATACTGCAAAGAAAGATTACTTTGCAACATTTGGTTATGCCTGATTAAAATTCAGTAACAGTCCAATTCTATTTTTCCCTGCCGGTTACACGCTCAATATAAAGTGTTAAATAAAATAGCTCTTCTTCATTTACTTCACAGTCTGTTTTTGACTCTACCATTTTTCCTACTTTTTCAGCTGCCTGAAAGGCTTTGCGGTAATTTTTTTTTACAACTGTTATGAGTTGTTCGTCAATTATAGATACCTTTGCATTTTCCCGATGAATTTGTCTCAAGACAAAATATCTCAAATGAGTTACAAACCGAATATAATTCACGGAATTCTGATTCAAAACAGTCTGATAGTGGTACTGAATTATTTCAATAGCTCGATTGATAAGTTCAGCTAATCTCATGCTCTGAATATTAACTCCAGCATCGTACTGCACATTTACAAAGTGATATGTCAAATATGTCTGTTCACTTATAGGAAGCCTGATACCTGTTCTCTTTTCAATTAAGTACAGCGTATCAATAGCTATATCATGTTCCTTTGGGTAGAGCTTCTTAACCTCCCAACGTAGATTTTCAGGATAATCAAAAGTATCCTTATTACTACGTTTAAGTGCATAGTTCAAATGGTCTGCTAATGCCAAAAAATGATTATCATCAAATTTGGGAATATTCAAAACTACAGCCGCCTTCCTGCTGATTTCTTCTGTTAAAAGCAGCACATCAGAGTTTAAATTTTCCACTGCACGATCAATCACGCTCTTTTGGCCTTTTCCCATGTTCTCTGCCTTAAAAATCCTCTCGACTTCTCCTGGCTGAAACATTTGCCCTGACTCTTTTCCAAAGCCAACACCTTTACCAATAACAATGAACATCTCCCCTTTTTCATCTATTGCCCACGCTACACTGTTATTGATTTTTTTTTGAAACTTCATTTTACACCTCCTTCAAAAAAAATACGCTAAAACCTCTGCTTTCAACAAGCAGAAAGTATTTAACGCAGGTAATGCCTGATCGAGTCAGTAACAGTCCATATTTATATATGTATATAATAGCATTGTTTAAAATTATTGTCAATATGTGTTAATTAATAATTTATATTAAATATAATTTGTTTAATTTTCACAATCTTAACCTATTAAGTAAAAATTATAAATGCTGCCCTATAAGGACAGCATTCCATAAAATTTTTATTTTTCAATAAAATTCGTTTAATAATCAAAACTAATATGATATAATAACCAATCCATCTTTTTCCTGTGAATGGTTTCATAGGCGGAACATACTTTGTCAGCAGCGCAGACCAGCAGTGCTTCTTTGCACATCGGTGGTATGGGTGTCAGCGGAAACATATGTTTCTTTATGATATCTTTCTCCACCCATGTAAGCTGAAAATCCCTGTCTGCATTTTTCAATGCGCAGCTTGGATGTGTAAATCCATGAAATCGTCTTCCATCCTGCTTTACATGCCAGTCATACAAAAAGTAATCGTGAAGCAGTGCACCTCTGATTAATTCCCTCTTACGCACTTTCAGCTGAAAATGTTCGGCCAGCCAGCAGCTGTAATAAGCCACCACAAGACTATGGTGATATACCGAAGTAATACCATGCTGTATATACTTTTCCGTCTGTGGGAAGCGTGATTCCCGGCAGACTTCTTTTACAATCTCAATAAACCCTTCTTCATCTGAAAGTTCAATCTTTCTATTTTGCTCCAACGGCAATATCCTATTCCTTTCAAAAGCACGACTAAACGTGTGGTTATTTTCGTAACTGACCTCAGTATAGAGCCCGGATGCCCTGGTGTCAAGCTGAATATTAACGAATTTATATCTTTACAGTCCCGGTACATACATCTCTTACAAACCTGCTGTCATGTTCGACCAAAAGCATAGATGGCTTAAATTTTAAAATTAATTGCTCAATCTGCATCCTCGAAAAGACGTCTATATAATTCAAGGGTTCATCCCAGACATAAAGGTGAGCCTGTTGACTTAAACTCCTGGCAATCATCACTTTTTTCTTCTGGCCTTCACTGAACATTTCCATCCGCTTATCAAACTGATTTCTGGAAAAATCCAGTTTTCTTAGAATTGTTTTAAATAAAGTTTCATCCACTCCCCACTGTTTAGCAAATGCATCTAAGGTACCGGAAAGGTCAGAGGTATCCTGTGGCACATAAGAAACCACGAGTCCCGATGCCAGCTCCAATAACCCATTATATTTCTTATTTATTCCCAGAACCATCTTTAATATACTGGATTTTCCGCATCCGTTCCTGCCCTGTAAAGCAATTCTGTCGCCATTTCTCACTTTCATGCAAAAATCCTTTAAAATAATCCTCTGATCATAGCTTATTTCCACATTCTGCATCCATACCAGAACCTCTTTATGATGCTGGAGGGGTATAATTTTTAAGTCTTCCACTGTTTCCAGATTTTTAAGCAGCCCGGTTTTTTCCTCAAGAGCCGCTTCCGCACGATGTTCCAGATTCTTAGAACGTTTCATCATCTTAGCCGCCTTATGTCCGATATGTCCGCGATCCGGCTTAAGACCTGCAATCTTTTCTCCCTTTTTTGTCTTCTCCAGCTGATCCGACCAACCCTCTGCAGCTTTTGCACTCTTCTCCAGTTTTTTTATATCCTTCTTCAGCTTTTCATTTTGTGCCAGCTCAAAATGATCCCTGTTCTCCTTTTCCTCCCACCATGTTGAAAAATTCCCCCGGGTCACGGTAATATTATTTTTATTAATAGAAATTACATGATCAATACATCCATCCAGAAAGTCTCTGTCATGAGAAACAAGTATAAATCCCTTCTTTTTATCCAGATATTCCATTAACTTCTTTCTGCTCTCCATGTCCAAATGATTGGTTGGTTCATCAATCAGTAAAAAATGATGCTCTTTTGCAAATAAAACCGCTAGCAATACCTTGGTCTGTTCCCCATTACTGAGGGTAGCAAATGAACGGTAAAGAACCTCGCACCCCACATTCATTAGGTTTAACTCCCGACATATTCTCCACAATTCGTAGCCGGGATCGGTCTCCTCTATGATATCTATCGTATTTCTGTTATATCCTTTCACTGAATAAGGAAAATAATCGAACAGCTCACCTGCGCTGATGCTTCCCCGATATTCGTACTTTCCCTGCAATAAACTTAGAAATGTGGTCTTTCCTCTTCCATTTCTTCCGATAAATCCCAATTTCCAGTCTGTATCAATTTGAAACGAAACCCGGTCAAAAATAAGATCATCACTTCCCTCATAATAGAAAGTTAAATCCTGTACATTGATTTGTGACATTCGCACCTCCGTTAAACATATACAAAAAACCGCAGAAAGCATACAATACACTTTCCGCGGTACAGACGAGACGAAACTCTCGTAAATCATGTACAAGATGCGTAATATGGATACGCATCTGCATATATCAAGAAAGAAAGCATGTATATTTCCTGCAGCGCATGACAAAAAAACCTCGTGCATTGACAACACACTTATTTCGTGTACATGCTGTTTTAAGTTCCCTTATCTGCAAGAAAAAATAATCATACTTCCACTCCTTTACATTTACTTTTTATTTCTCTTACCCTATCATAGAAATTATCAACTGTCAAGCTTACACAATCCCTTGTGCCATCATAGCGTCTACCACTTTTTCAAAGCCTGCTATATTGGCTCCCATAACATAATTTCCCTCACAGTCATAACGTTTGGCAGCAGCATCTATATTATGTGTAATGTCAACCATAATTCTCTTTAATCTTGCATCAACTTCCTCAAAGCTCCAGCTCAGACGCTCACTATTCTGGGACATCTCAAGAGCGGATGTGGCAACACCGCCTGCATTCGCCGCTTTACCAGGTGCAAAGATGACTTTATTTTTCTGCAGATATTCTGTAGCTTCCAAAGTCGTAGGCATATTCGCGCCTTCGCAAACAGCCAGACAACCATTAGATACCAATTGCTTTGCATCTTCAAGATGCAGTTCATTCTGAGTTGCGCATGGAAGAGCAACATCCACTTTAATACTCCATACTCCACGTCCTTCGTGATACTCGGAATTGGGTCTGTAATTCTTATATTCTGTCAGTCTTGCACGCTTCACTTCTTTAATCTCTTTCAGAGCATCAACATCTATTCCTTCCGGATCATATACCCATCCGTTGGAATCAGAGCAAGTCACCACCTTTGCCCCTAACTGATGCGCTTTTTGAGTGGCATAAATCGCAACATTCCCGGAACCTGATACGGAACAGATCTTTCCGGCCAATTCAATACCATTTATCTTTAAAAGTTCTTCTGTTAAGTATAGAAGACCATATCCTGTAGCTTCTGTTCTTGCCAAAGAACCACCATAGGACAGCCCTTTCCCTGTAAGCACACCTTCATATAAACCTTTGATTCTCTTATATTGACCGAACAGATAACCGATTTCTCTTGCACCTACTCCAATATCTCCTGCCGGTACATCGGTATCAGCTCCTATATATTTGCAAAGTTCTGTCATAAAACTCTGGCAAAATGCCATAATTTCACGATCTGATTTACCTTTCGGATCAAAGTCAGATCCACCTTTTCCTCCGCCTATCGGAAGACCTGTCAGGGAATTTTTAAATACCTGCTCAAATCCCAGAAATTTGATAATACCCAGGTTAACAGAAGGATGTAATCGAAGTCCCCCTTTATAAGGTCCTATAGCACTGTTAAACTGAACCCTGTATCCTGTATTCACATGAACCTGTCCTTTGTCATCCACCCACGGTACACGAAACTTAAATTGACGTTCAGGATTTACAATTCTCTCCAGAAGTGCTTCTCTTCTGTAAAGTTCTTCATTTTCCTCAATCACAGGGCGCAGAGACTCTAATACCTCTTTTACCGCCTGGTGGAATTCCGGTTCGCTGGGATTTTTAGATACAACTTCTTCAATTACCTCATCAATATATGACATCCATATGTCCTCCTGTTATTTCTCCCTTGTTCATTCAAGATTATATATTAAAAAAATAATTTTTGCAAGGCTGATTTTCTATAGTTTTATCACTTTTTAATGTTTTTTAGTGTTTTATTATTAAAAAGCAAAAATATTATTCCTTTTTATTTCTTTTTTAAACTTCTACCCTTTCTGCCTTTCTTTTTCACAGAGAATCCAAACCGCCCCAGACTCTTTCCTAATTCAAAATATTCGCCATGAGAATAAACTACTAAACCAGCATGATTCAGTTGAAACTTTCCTGCTTCATCCATATATTTTTCATCCACATTGACCCCCGCCACTTCGGCTATAAAAAGATGGTGACTGCCAAGAGGTTTTATTTCTGTTACCCTGCATTCAATATTCACAGGACTTTCGCCGATACCCGGTGCCTTTACAATCTGTGATTTGCAGGGAGTCAGATTTAAAGCTTTGAACTTGTCTACATCCCTTCCCGATTTTACACCACAATAATCGGCTGCATAGACCAGTTCCTTCGTTGTCAGATTAATGACAAATTCTCCGGTCTCCCTGATAATATCGTAAGAATACCTTCCGGGACGTATGGATATAGACGTCATGGCAGGCGAAGTGTTTAAGGTGGCTGTCCATGCTATCGTTATAATATTGGGACTCTCCCCCTCTTTTCCGCAGCTTACCATCACAGCCGGCAGTGGGTAGAGCATATTTCCCGGTTTCCAGAATTGTTTTTCCACTCTGCTCCTCCTACATTTGTAATTCCTGAAGCGCCAGCATAAACCCGGGAATCAACTGTTTCTTTCTGGATACAACGCCTGGAAGCATTGCACTGTTGTTGTCTATCTGTTTTGGCTGAAATGCCTGGTTTACCAGTTCCCTGGAGCCATCTCCATAAAACAACAGTTCCGTGGACTCTTCTATAATATTCGTCAGCATAAAATAGACTCGTGGAATACCATGTTTCTGGCATTCACTCTCAAGCTGAGGCAAAATCTGATCCTTGATATTTTTTAATTCATCTCCGTCCATAGAGTTAATCTGTCCCACACCAAATGTGGACTCTTCCACATTAAATTTCTTAAAATCCTGATAAAAAATTTCCTCCGGAGATTTATCTTTCAGATTACTTCCCGCACGGAACATGTCTGTAGCAAATTTCTCAATGTCTATTTCTGCGATTTGGGCCAATACTTTTGCTGCTTCCTTATCGGCTGCTGTGCATGTGGGTGAACGAAACATCAGTGTGTCAGATATAATAGCCGCACAAAGAAGTCCTGCAATATTTTTCGGGACCTTAAGATTATGTTCTTTATAAATCTGATACATAATCGTGGCAGTACATCCGACCGGCTGATTTCGAAAAAGTACCGGAGCAATCGTTTCGATTGAACCCAGACGATGGTGGTCTATAATTTCCAGTATTTCTGCCTCCTCTATATTTTCAACAGCCTGTGACTTCTCATTATGATCCACAAGTATCAGCTTTTTCCTCCCATTACTGATTAAGTTTCTTCGGGAGATTGTTCCTATATATTTATTTTTCTTATTTATTATAGGAAAGTCCCTGTGACGGTGAATCTTCATGACTTCTTTTATGTCATCGACAAAATCATTGGTTGAAAACGTAATCAGATTTTCTTTCGTCATCAGGTATTTAATAGGGATAGACTGGTTAATTAACCGGGCAATTGTATACGTATCATGAGGGCTGCTGATAATCACACAGTCATGATCCTCCGCCAGCTTCTGAATGCTTTTTGATATTTTAGCACCAAGTCCTACCACCAGACAGCTGGCCTCCATCTCGATTGCACATAGCTGATCTTCTGTTCTGTTTCCCAGTATGACTAAATCGTCTTTATTGATATAATTTTCCATCATATCCGGATGAAAGGAGCCAATTACAACACGCCCTTTGACGAAATAACCATGTTCATTCCCGACAATCACCTGTCCATTTAATGTTTCTGCAATGCTGTGATATTTTGTCTTTGCCTGAGACATAACGCTGCTGTCATACGCATCCATATAAGATTTTGCTATATCACTGACCGTAATAATTCCCAGCAAATCCTGATTTTCACTTGTTATAGGCAGCGTTACCACATTCTCTTCCCGCATCCTTTCCCATGCCCTCTTAACCGATATATTTCCACGAACACCTTTTATTTCATGTATATCGATTTCCTTAACCTGAGTTCCTGCATCCGGAAGATATCCTGGTACCCGTACACCAAACCGGTTCAATACATACTCTGTTTCTCCATTAATCTGACCGGCACGCTTTGCTACAAAGTTACCATTCTGTGTGCGGTTTTTTATATCTGCATATGCTATTGCCGAACAAATAGAATCTGTATCAGGATTTCTATGCCCAATGACATAAACCCTATTTTCTCTTTTCATAAAAACCTCCTCGTTCGTACGACATTCACTAATAATCAAAATGTCGTATTAGAATAAGTTTATCATTGATTATTTAATTGGTAAATAGATTTTCTGAGTTTCATGTTTTTATTTTTTAATAAATATGTTAGAATAATCAAAGAGATATAACTATTAAAGATAAGGAGTGGATAATATGACTGATGAAAACATGACTATGGATGATTTTTCCAAAGCAGTAGATAGGTCCTTCGATTCTTTCAAAGATGAAGATCAGATGGCATGGGAAAATCTGAAACAGCTAAAGGAGGCTAAAACCATACTGAACGTTACGGTCGACGGTATCGTCAACAAAGGTGTTGTATCCTATGTAGAAGGTATAAGAGGGTTTATCCCTGCCTCCAAATTATCACTTGAACATATTGACGATTTCAACGATTACCTGGGAAAAGAAATACAGGTGCAGGTTTTTGATATTGATGAAGAGAAAAACCGACTGATTCTATCCTGTCGTGAAATTCTTCGTGCAAAGGCCGATGAAGAAAGGCGCAGCAAAATAGATGCTATTACCATCGGCAGTGTAATGGACGGAACCGTAGAAAGCATCCAGCCTTATGGAGCTTTTATTAACCTCGGTGAACGCTTAAGCGGCCTCGTACATATTTCTCAGATCAGCAATACCAGAATCAAAGATCCTTCTGTTGTGTTAAGCGTAGGAGATCCAGTAAAAGTCAAAGTCATTGCAATTAAAGACGGAAAATTAAGCCTTTCGATAAAAGCACTTAACGAGGATGCTGAAAAAGCTGAACAGGCTGAACTCAAGAATATCAAAATTCCGAAATCTGAAGAATTAACCACAAATCTGGGCTCGCTGTTTAAGAATATCAAACTCTGATAGCACTGGCAGATTTCATACCTTTGCATATAATATAATAAACCCCGCAATCGAGGTTTTATATACAAAAAGGCGCGCCAGTGCATGCACATTCATCTGGGTAAAGTACTCATTTCATCGATTGCTTCACTATAAAGGACCGCTTCGGCGGTCTTACATAGCCCAGATCTTTTTATTAATTAAGGACATTCTATGAATAACAAAAAAAGTTATACATATATTCTTCGCTGCAGTGATGATACCCTCTATACGGGATGGACAACTGATATTCAAAAACGGCTCAATGCTCATAATTCCGGAAAAGGCGCCAGGTATACCAGACCCAGGCGCCCTGTTTCATTGGTCTATTATGAAGTCTTTCAAACACGAGAGGAAGCCATGCAAAGAGAATGGGAAATTAAACACCTGACCCGTCAGGAAAAATTAAAATTAATCAGCCTTTCATCTGACTAAACAGACATAGGAGCCACGAAAAAATACATCATGATAAAATGGCAGATGCTTCCACCCATAATAAACAGATGAAAGATTTCGTGTGAACCAAATTTTTGATGTTTGGCATCAAATTCCGGTGTTTTAAATGCATATAAAATGCCTCCTAAGGTATAGATAACTCCTCCGGCCAAAAGCCAGCCGAAAGCCTGACGTGACATTGCATGAAAAATCTGTGGAAATGCAAGCACACACAACCATCCCATTCCAATATATAAAACACTGGAAAACCATTTAGGACAAGTAATCCAAAATGCCTTGATTGCAATGCCTATGAATGCCACCACCCAGACAGCTATGCAAAGCATTATTCCGGTTTTTCCATTCAATACAATCAGACAAATCGGCGTATAGCTTCCCGCAATTAATATGAATATCATCATATGATCTATCTTTCGGAGTCTTTTATTTACCTTTTCATTTACATCCAGAGAATGATAAATCGTACTTGCTGCATACAATAAAATCATACTGAGTATAAAAATCCCAAGTGCTATGATGTGAAGACTGTCAGGCTCCCTGGCAGCCTTATTTAGTAACGGTGCTGCTCCAAAAACTGCCAAAACACAGGCAATTCCATGTGTAATTGCACTTCCCGGATCTTTTATACTAAGTTTTTTCATATCTTCACCCCTTTACTTTGTGATGTAGTTTTAATTACTACTTATCATATTTATTATATTACGCCATGTATATATAAAAATCAAGGGGAAATTTAAATTTTTTTATTCAAGGACTATATAGTAAAAGTAAACAAAAAGAAACTGCAGTATTTTTAACTGCAGTTTCTTTTTGTTTTTTAATCTTATTCATTTTCCGAAGGAAGATACAAGCTGGGATCCAATGGAGATCCATCTTTTGTAAGTGCAAAATAAAGATTACTTCCCTCTTTTGTAAAATACTTTGTGGGTGAATTAACAGTACCGATCACTGTTCCAGCGGCAACTGTCTGCCCCTCTGTTACATTTACATCTTTAAGCTGACCATATACTGCCTGATAACCATTTCCCATATCCATGGTTACTGTCGTACCTGTAACAGGATCTTCCGAGATGGACATTACCTGACTGTTTGCCACTATCGCAACCGGAGTATCTATCTCAGCCGCAATCATGACTGCAGGATTACAACGATATAAATCTAAGGTTGAAAAATATACCGTATTATCCATGTTATAAGGAATTACAATTTCTCCTGAAAGGGGGAGATTTAATAAAGTTCCTTCGTTAAAATCCAATGCAGGAAGTACCGCATCCGATGCTGTAGTATCTGCATCAGCATCTAAAGGTGTCTCTGTATTCGCTTGATTTTCATCTTCTGGTGTTTCTGTCGTATTGTTCTGTGGTGTCGGAGTTACCGTAGGAATCTCGGATTCCGCATTATAAGTATTAGCATCCTCGGACTGTTCTTCCAGCAATTCACGCTCTTCCTGTTCCGTTTTTTTCTCTTCTTCTTTTGCACTTTCTATACGTGCTTCTTCCTGCTTATCACTTTCATAACGGTATACATATACCCCACACGCCAGGGTTGCCATAAGCAAAATACCACTCAGCATAATACGCAGTGTTTTCTGTCTTGATTTCATGTCATTCACCTCTACAAATTTAATTGAAAAAACGCCACTAACTGTACTGTGACTCATAATGCCACAACTGTTTTTCTGTATTAGTAGCGTTGCCGAAAAAAAAATATATATACAATATTTTCAAAAATAGTCAAAAAAAAGAGGCTGACAGAAGTATCTGCCGCCTCAGTTTTTCCTTTTTTAATGATTTGAGCATTGGGAAAATAATAATTTAAAATTTCTCTCCAGTCTTTTCCCTCCTTTGCCATGGCTTCTGCTCCATATTGAGACATACCCATCCCGTGCCCTGTTCCCCGGCAGGTAAACAGTATTTCTTCTCCTTCTTTTGAGAATGTAAAGGAGGCTGACGGCAAATCCAATGCCTGACGAAATGCTTCACCTGACATCCTTATACCGCCAATTTCAATTTCCATTGCGTAGCCCGAGGAATCCTCTGTTATTATGGAGAAACTATCCAGTAAACCTTCTTTATTCAGTTGACCGAAACCCTCCTTCAAAGCACCTGCATCTAAATTTTCTATTTCAGAACGTCCCGTAATTTTTTCATATAATTCATCTTCTGTGAATACAACGGGCCTCCTATCTGATTTATAATCCAGATCCTTTTTACTTTCCACTCCCACCAACCAGCCATAACTGTCCTTCCCGAATACTTCCTTGCCTCCCCTCGTCCAGCCATTACTGGCTCTACAGAATGGTCCTTCTACCACCTGTCCTCCGTAACTCAACATACATCCTTTTGTCTCGTCTACCGCTTCTTTGCACCTCATCATTTTTTCTTTATTTATCTTATGGGATCTTTCGTATTCTACATTTTCTCCCAGTATTTTGTTATATACCTCTTTTTCATTTTCCGCCTTTTCACATTCCAGCCATATCCGGCTGCGAACAAGAACGGCCTGTGCACAGACCATATCCATATGTACTTCATCTGGTATTTCTTTATAGGTAACCGTTGCCAGAAGCTGTTCCATCTCCCTTTCCCGGGATAATTGAAATGACTCTTTTCCCGACAGCAGAATTGTACATAGAATAGGCAAAAAAATAAGCAGGAACAGAATTGCTGTAACAAATCTCGTCCGTTCCTGCAAGGAATGTTTTTTATTTCTCTTCATATATCAACATCAATCTTTTTACTTTATGTATATGAAGAACTAATAGCACTTTATGAACCTCCACCAAAATTTTCTTACTGGAATCAATCCACTGTAAATATCCTGCTCCAATTTATGGTAGATTTGTCTACAAAAGACTGTATCCTCATTTTCAAAAGATTTCTTTGAAAATTTAGCTTTCTGGGCCAAAGTAACAAATCTGATAAAGTCACTTTCTCCCATGAAATCAAATGATTCCTGGATATATCTACCATAATCTTCATCAGAAGCATGATCTGTCTTACGATATCCCGCAGCTCTTAACATCTGATATATTTCATAAGAGATATTTAGAATAGACTGTTGCATGTTCTTTTCTGTGAATTTTTTTATCCTTCTTCTGACCAGATAATATCTACGTAAACAAACGAAGAGCACTATGATTGCTGTGCCTGTGAAAATAAGGCCTCCCATAAATAATAAACTCTCTTTCCCCGTACTGTTTTTGTCTTTATTATCTTCTTTTTTATTTTTATCAGTGTCTATACTTATTTCCGATTCTGAAGATTCAGAAACCTCAGGAGTGACTGTTATTTCCTGCCTTTTTTCAATTTTAGGCAAGCTTTCTGTTCCTGTCTTCTGATTTTTCTGTTTTTCTACGCTATATCCATAATATCCCGGGGTTGTTTCCACAGGAATCCAGCCAAAACTTTCATCATATATCTCTGCCCATGCATGGGCATTTCCATCGGGTATTTCCGCAGTATATCTGTTCCCATCTTTTTTAAAATCACTTGGGCGCACTACATATCCTGTTACATATCTTGAAGGAAACCCCATCTGCCGGAACATTAAAACTCCTGTGCTGGCAAAATGAATACAGTATCCCTTTTTCTGTTCAAAAAAGAAATATTCGATAAAGTCTTTTCCATTAGGAAGCGGATCCAGCTTCGTACTATAATTACATTGATTCGATAACATTGATCGCACCAAATCTGCCGCAGTCTTCATATCATCAATACCGCCGGACACACTTAACTGATATAACTTGTATTTAAGCTTCGAGGAAACTTTTTTTAATTGGTCTATTCCTTCTGCTGGAACATAAAGATAATGCTGCTGCACATAATCTTTATACGACCGCAATATTTCATATCTGTCATCCGAGGGAAACATCATGTCCGATGAATATACAGCTAAAACGCTGGAATCATAATCTCTCAATGGATACCTCAAAAAACTTTCGTATGTCACTTTGTCCTTTTTTCTCCTGGTTATTCCATCTCCCTTAATCTCGATAAAACCACCTGCCAATTTTTCAATATTAGTAAAATATGGAAGATAAGCATAATTTCCATTTACTTCTTTAAAATGAATCTGAAAAACACCTTTATCCTCCAGACCGGAAAAAGTATTCATAAAATCATACGGGAACTTTAAAAGTTCTTTCCCTGAATAATCAGGTGGCTTTTTCACTCTCCACTGATTTTTAACAGTCTCATTGAAATCCTCGTCTGATATTTCAATCCATCTGTCTCCATCATATATTCCGCCTGTAAATCCCCGCATATAAATGTTTTCATTTGGAATTTCATCCATAGTTATTGTTAGTGCGGTCCGCCCTGTCCTCCCGGGATTACTGTTATTTAAAACACCACTTTCCACCTTTCCATACCATGTAAAACCCGAAAAAATATTCCAGGAGGAAAATGGCGTTTTAAGCATAAAATCTTCTATGCGAGACTCAATCTCTTTTTGAAATTCCATTGTTCTTTTATGATTCTCCACAAAATGGTATTCAATTTGAGGAGTTATCCACAAAGAGGCGGCTATCAGTAGAATTGTCATGCCTCCCAGAGAGCATATACCAAAAGTTAAATTAAACCGTAAAAAATACTCCCTGTCCATGACACATAGTCCGAGACAGGCAACGGTCCATAGCAGAAAGGCCTTTATATCAGGAAAACAGTCTATAGACAGACTGCTGGATAGTAATAGAACGGAAATAATTAATAGAATTCCCCTACGTTTTTTTCTTATAATCTCATAAGCCATAATCATCACAATCAGAAGCCCAAACAAGCCTATTATATATTGCAGATCTATAATATTTTGATTTTCTTCAAAATTCCCAATTCCAGACCCATAATATCTTTTCACCCGCTCTGATACTCTATTCAACAGCATTGCAAGGCCATTTACCAGATTTTTATTTTTTAGAAAAATACAACCTGCTGTAAAGGCAAATGTAAGTGGGAGCATCATCTTTGTTTTCTGCCATCCTCCAAATACGAAGGAAAACCAAAATGATAAAAAACAAACTGCAAAAAAAATACTTTTAAAATCAATTTTCAGTTCCAACATAGAAACCAGCCAATATATAATGGAAAATGCTGCCATGGTAAGATAGATGAACTTAATCCCTGCTTCTGCAAATATTAAAGACCTTTTTGAATCCGTTTTTATAGTTTTCAGGGATACCACTTCTATAGAAGTTTCTTTTCTCTTCCACATGAGTAGCCACCTCCCTCCCATAGTTCCATATGCATATTTAGCAGATAAGATATACTATATTGATGCTGCGGATATTCAAGGTGATAGTGTTCTTCCAAGTCTATGTCTTTTTCATAAGGTAACATCTGAAAAAGATGATCTGTTAATTCGTAGATATGATCCTCTTTTTCTATTTTTATCCTTTGAATACAGCCAGATACCGCATCATAATATACAACCATATGACAACAATCTTTCTCCAAAAGTCCGCTGGATACAGACAGCGCTTTTTCCAGATAATTATCTGCCTTTAAAAATTCATTCGGGGAATTTTTATCCATCATATCTAAAAAAAGAACAGCAGGACATAAAACAGGCCTGGAAAATTCTTTGATCATCAATTCCTCTGACCGTGAAGTGAGCTTCCAGTATATATTCTTAATACGGTCACCTTTTCTGTATGCTCTTATCTGGAAAACTTCTGATGGATCATCGCCTGCTTTGTTTAAGTCATAAAAATGACTGTCCTCCATTATATTCCAAATATTTTTATCTATATTCAGATTCATAGGCTCTATATCTGGCAAGACATGAATAAAAAGTTTTTTTTCTTTTATTTTGACAGGAAGGTAAAACACTCCAAGTAGGTCCCCTACAAAAAAATTTTTTATAGATACACTTAATCTTCCACAGTTATTACTAGACAGTTTAAAAATACTGCTTGTAGCGTCTTTTTTGTTTATTTGAAGCCGGATTTTTTTCTTTACAGCCTTTTTATGATAATAATTTTTTACAGCTAAATCCAATTTTGCACGTAACAGAGGAATATTTCCGCAGTTATCCACAAGAATATGCACCTCTGTTGATTGTGTCTTCTCCATAAGAGGAACTGGTATCCGAACCTTTATTTTTACCTTCCTGGACAGATAGATGCTATAAAACAAAGAAGGGAAAAAAAACAGAATTATAGTAACAAATAAAGCGATTACTACCTTTTTAGGATAGATGAGAGCAAGGTATCCCATCGTCAAAACAGTAAGGAGATACAGGATTATTCGTATCATATGTATACCTGCCTAATTAAAATTACGACGTATTGTGGGCCTTGGTGTATCTTCCAAAACCTGATTTAAAACTGCTTCAACTGTAATTTTATGAATTCTTGCTTTTGCATTCATGCGGATTCTATGGAGAGCCACATCCGAAAACACTGATTGTATATCTTCAGGCAATACATAATTACGGCTATTTAAAAAAGCATAAGCTTTTGCCATAGCAGCAATAGAGATTGTACCTCTGGGACTTAAACCCAATTCAATTAGGTCATGGTTTCTTGTGGCTTTTACAAGCCTTGCGATATAATCATAAATTGCGTCATGGATGAATACATCCTCGACCACTCTACGTAACTCCAGCAATTCTTTTCCAGTCATAATTTTCTGGATATCTGACATAGAATCCCTGCATGCTTTTCCCTTTACCATTTCAATTTCATGCTTTATATCCGGGTAACCCATATGTATACATACCATAAATCTGTCCACCTGTGATTCCGGCAATAACTGAGTTCCCACACTTCCAAAGGGATTTTGTGTAGCTATGACGATAAATGGCTCCGGAACCTTCATTTGTATTCCTTCCACTGTAACCTTACCTTCCTCCATTACTTCAAGAAGAGCAGACTGTGTCTTAGGTGATGTTCTGTTTATCTCATCCGCCAAAAAGAGGTTGCACATCACCGCCCCTTGCTGATATACAAATTTCCCACTTTCCTTATTGTACATAGAAAACCCCACAATATCAGCTGGTAATACATCCGGTGTGAATTGAACCCTATTTTGATGCAGTGCCATGGCTTTTGAAAATGCAACTGCCATGGTTGTCTTTCCGACTCCGGGGATATCTTCTAAAAGAATATGACCTCCCGCTAATATTGCTGTCAATACCTTCATCACAGCCATATCTTTCCCTATAACTGCCTTCTTTACCTCTGCAATAACCTGCAAAGCTTTTCTGTTGTGCACTGTCCGTTCCATGATGTAGCCTCCCTGCATATATCCGAACATTTAATCTTTTTAATTATTACTACTATACCATATAAATCAAATGAAGAATAGTAGCTACAATTTATACGAAACATGATTTTTTAGGAACTTCTTTATTGACTAAATATTAGAAATTGTTATACTATTACATATATTTGGAAATTTTTCAGAAAAGAGAATAGAAAATATGAGGAAAAAGCTTTTACTTATGTTATGTGTATTAATTGCTATTGCCGGCTCAATTGTAGGTATTTTCAACATAATTAAGATGCATGAAAGAACATCACAACGGACCGCATCCTCCATGCCTGAAGACACACGAATATCTTCAAAAAATTTAACAGCTACATCTTCCCCAACCCCAAAACCTACAGCAGAAGACATTACAAAAGAGGCTATTACCACAGAAAAAGCTGATTTAAAACCCAATCCCCTGGAAAATGGGCATATTGTAGCTATTGATCCGGGCCATCAGGCAAAGGGAAACAGCACACCGGAACCTATAGGGCCCGGTTCTTCAGAAACCAAGGCCAAAGTGGCCAGTGGAACTACCGGGCGTACTACAGGTGTCCCTGAGTATCAGCTGACCTTGGATGTTTCTCTAAAACTAAGAGATGAACTTCAAAACAGGGGTTATCAGGTCGTGATGATCCGGGAAAGCCATGATGTGAATATCAGCAATGCAGAACGCGCAGAAATTGCCAATACATCCGGAGCGGAGATTTTTTTAAGAATACACGCAAATGGAAGTGATGATACCTCCATCAAAGGAGCTCTTACCATGGCACCATCGGCTTCAAATCCCTATGTCAGTTCCATAGCACCTTCTTGTCAGCAACTTTCACAAAATGTGGTGGATAGCTATTGCTCTTCCACTGGTTTTAAAAATCTGGGTGTCCAGAATTATGATAACATGAGTGGAATCAACTGGTGTAAGATTCCTGTAACCATCGTGGAGATGGGATTTATGAGTAACCCTGATGATGATACGGCAATGCAGGATCAAAACATGCAGTATCGTATGGCATCAGGGATTGCGGATGGAGTGGATATGTATTTTGGCATCTGAACAAAAGGAGCTATTATTCCTTCTCCTCTTCCACTCTCATAATCAGATTAAGATTTTCCTTCTCATATTGATTAAATATTGTTTCTTGTCTGGAATCAAATTCATCACCATCATAAGAAGAATTATACCATGACTTTGAATTAAATAGCTTTGTAGATCTTTACTCTTAAAGATACGTCCATGCCGTGCATAAATTTCATTTCTGGCTAAAAAAAGCTGTTCTTTACTTAGCCCCTCCATATCTGCATCGGACAGATATTTCTTATCACTATCTGCTAAAATATATTCTGATACTTCCTCAACTGACTTCTGGTCAACAGGTTTTGGTGTAAGTGGAGCAGGCGTTATTGCCTGCTTTTTTTCAGGTACAGGAGATGTTTTAGATGATAAATTTTTTGATATTGTAACCTTTGATTTATCATTCTTAACGAGGTTATCATTTCTTTTAAGGAAACTGTAAGTACCAAATGAAACACCCATAATAAAAAAAGTAACAAGAACGCCAATCATTATAAAATATTTTACCCTTCTCTTTTCAATCACAGGCTCAGATAAATATTCTATTTCATTCTCATCTTTTAACAATATCCCGCAGTTAGAACAATAAAAATCATCATCATTCACTTCTGTTCCACAGTTACTACAAAACATAATTTCCCTCTCTTTTATAATTATTAATCATCATTTTTCATAAAACTATTTCTCCGAAACAGAGGCCCCACATTTTCCACAGAAATGTGCTCCGGCTTTTAATGTATTTCCGCAGCTTCTACACACATTTTCTTTAACCTGTTCTTTCTCTACTTCTAAAAATGTACCGCAGGCAGAGCAGAATTTTGCCTCTGCCTCCATAAGTTTACCACATTTGGGACATATATTATCCACAGGTTCCTGCAAGGCTTTATCTAAAAAGGACATTTGCTGCTGGACTTTAGATATCTTTACCTCTGCCTCCTTAATCTCCTCCACATATGATGTTAACCCACTTATAATAAGCTCCGGTTCTGCAGTTACTTTTTTATAATAATCGTGTCCCAAAATAGAAAAATTTCTTCTCTGCTCTTTAAGTATCTCTTCGTAGATTTGCTGCATCTGGACTTTCTCCTCTTGTAATTCTTTCATTTCCTGTCTGGTCATAAAAACCTCCTGAATTCATACTTATAATCTATCTTTGTTAATACTATAAAGCTACATTACTTATACATGTTTCAAGTAATGTAGCTCTTCACCTTTGTATCCTATTTAATTTGATTATATACGGTAAATGCATCTGTAATGTTATATTGTTCCGTCTGTGGACTCCCATCTGCATGAGCAGTCACTAATAAATACTCTTCTTCGCCTATCTTTGAAAGACTTGCCATACACAGACCTGAATCACTGGTATACCCCGTCTTCCCACCTTCTATTATTCCGCCGTTAGAAAGTTTTTTATCTGCGATTTGTTTAAACAAAGAATTTTCAAATACAATACCATTTGGATGCGGCGGCGTGGCGGTTGTCGTATAACTTTTTGTATTTAATATTTCACGAAAGATTTCATTATTCAAAGAATATAGCATGAGTTTCGTTATATCCTTACAAGTGGAGTATTCATTCTCATCATGTAGTCCGGTGGTGGTGGTAAAGTGAGTATCAGTCATCTGCAATTCCTGTGCCTTTTGATTCATCTTCTCTACAAAGGC
Organism: Novisyntrophococcus fermenticellae; assembly: GCF_018866245.1. GTDB lineage: Bacteria > Bacillota > Clostridia > Lachnospirales > Lachnospiraceae > Novisyntrophococcus > Novisyntrophococcus fermenticellae. The sequence continues at coordinate 17,345 of NZ_CP076458.1, read as the reverse complement.
CTCTTCTGAACCAGAAATTTTCTGTGCAAGCCCAACACAGGCATCCGCTCCTGAGGGAAGCATAACCCCATATAGCAAATCCCTCGCAGGCACATTCTCACCTCCAACAAACTGTGCCATAGAAGCTCCCTCTTCATATAAATTCCGAATCATTTCATCAGATAATATAACTCTCTCATCTAAATCCGGTAAATTTTCAATAGCGACAATCAAAGTCATCAGCTTTGTCATAGAAGCCGGATATATTCTATCAGAACCTCCTTTATCCATTATAACAAACTGGTTACTAAGACGTATCATATATCCATAAGAACTATTCAGATTGTCTGTTGAAATGATTATCTCCGGTTCATCCATAGGCCTTTCTGCTATATCTGGAGTTGGCTCTATTGTCGGCCTTACTTCAGCAGTTGGAGTAATTTCCGGGCTATCTATGCTGCTTTCATCAGCAATTGTATTCAAAACCTGTTTATTATTCAGCTCTATTAACATAAAGCCCATCGCAACCAATATAAGTACTAAAATAATGATAAGGATTATCTGCTGAATCTTTCTCCGCCTGCGTCTTTTACGTCTTGCTTCCAGATGGCTCCTTCTCATCTCTTCTTTCTCTTTCTGATTCATATCCATCCTCTTTATCTTTTTGTATTTATTTATCATAGCACGGTTTTAGATATTTTACAAATAAAGAAAATAGATAAAACAAAAACAGAGAACAAAAATAGCTATGTTCTCTGTAAAATATGAAGCATCGGGGATTCGAACCCCGGACAACTTGATTAAAAGTCAAGTGCTCTACCGACTGAGCTAATGCTCCAAAAATGCCTGGTTCCGGAATCGAACCAGAGACACGAGGATTTTCAGTCCTCTGCTCTACCAACTGAGCTAACCAGGCATTGAATTGCGGGAGTAGGATTTGAACCTACGACCTTCGGGTTATGAGCCCGACGAGCTTCCAGACTGCTCCATCCCGCGCTATTAAATTATAATTCACCTAACTAAACGCATCATATAAATTCGTTAAGTTACTTTTGGTGAAGCCGATGATCGGACTCGAACCGATAACCTGCTGATTACAAATCAGCTGCTCTGCCAATTGAGCCACATCGGCACGAGAAAATAAGAATTTGAGGATTTGTTTCTTTCTCAAATGGATGGAGAAGGATTCGAACCGTTTTGGTTGTGAACCAAAAAAATTTGTTTCTTTCTCAAATGGAGGAGAAGGATTCGAACCGTTTTGGTTGTGAACCAAAAAAATTTGTTTCTTTCTCAAATGGATGGAGAAGGATTCGAACCTTCGAAGGCGGTGCCAACAGATTTACAGTCTGCCCCCTTTGGCCACTCGGGAATCCATCCATAAAAATGGGACCTACAGGGCTCGAACCTGTGACCCTCTGCTTGTAAGGCAGATGCTCTCCCAGCTGAGCTAAGATCCCACATATCGAATATGTTAGACAAAATAACGACCCAGATCGGACTCGAACCGACGACCTTCGCCGTGACAGGGCGACGCTCTAACCAACTGAGCCACTGGGCCATTTCATCTTAAATTGAAGGTATATACCTTCAAAACTGCATACAGATTATCACATCTTTTCCACCTTTTGTAAACACCGGACCTCACTTAATGATTGCTTTGCCGCTTATGTCTCAGTTCCGGCTCGACGTCTGTCTCGCCTGTCTGATCTAGCTGGCTGAATCATGGTGCGTTTGGAAGTTCCATCTCACGTTGTTCAATGGAACGACCTGCGCACCAGGATTCATGCTGCGTCTGCGACTTGCATTCATCAAGTGCTTAGGTCAAGCCCTCGACCGATTAGTAACAGTCAGCTCCATACATTGCTGTACTTCCACCTCTGCCCTATCTACCTCGTCGTCTTCAAGGGGTCTTACTTCTTTCGAATGGGATATCTCATCTTGAGGGGGGCTTCACGCTTAGATGCCTTCAGCGTTTATCCCTTCCCGGCTTGGCTACTCTGCCATGAGCCTGGCGGCTCAACAGATACACCAGCGGCCGGTCCATCCCGGTCCTCTCGTACTAAGGACAGCTCCTCTCAGATATCCTGCGCCCACGCCGGATAGGGACCGAACTGTCTCACGACGTTCTGAACCCAGCTCGCGTACCGCTTTAATGGGCGAACAGCCCAACCCTTGGGACCTACTACAGCCCCAGGATGCGATGAGCCGACATCGAGGTGCCAAACCACTCCGTCGATGTGAACTCTTGGGAGTGATAAGCCTGTTATCCCCAGGGTAGCTTTTATCCGTTGAGCGATGGCAATCCCACTTTATACCACCGGATCACTAAGTCCTACTTTCGTACCTGCTCCACCCGTCGGTGTCGCAGTCAAGCTCCCTTCTGCCTTTGCGCTCTTCGAATGGTTTCCGACCATTCTGAGGGAACCTTTGAGCGCCTCCGATACTCTTTCGGAGGCGACCGCCCCAGTCAAACTCCCCGTCTGGCATTGTCCCATGACCGGTTCACGGCCTCTGGTTAGAAACCCAGCACTGCAGGGGTGGTATCCCAACATTGGCTCCAAAAGGACTGGCGTCCTTCTTTCTTTGCCTCCCACCTATCCTGTACATGCAATACCGGATCCCAGTACCAAACTGGAGTAAAGCTCCATGGGGTCTTTCCGTCCTGGCGCAGGTAACCAGCATCTTCACTGGTACTTCAATTTCACCGGATGCATTGTTGAGACAGCGCTCAAATCATTACGCCTTTCGTGCGGGTCGGAACTTACCCGACAAGGAATTTCGCTACCTTAGGACCGTTATAGTTACGGCCGCCGTTTACTGGGGCTTAAATTCAAAGCTTCGCCTTGCGGCTTACCTCTCCTCTTAACCTTCCAGCACCGGGCAGGCGTCAGCCCATATACTTCACCTTTCGGTTTCGCATAGACCTGTGTTTTTGCTAAACAGTTGCTTGAGCCTATTCTCTGCGGCCTGTATCTCTACAGGCACCCCTTCTCCCGAAGTTACGGGGTCATTTTGCCGAGTTCCTTAACAATGCTTCTTCCGCCGGCCTTAGGATTCTCTCCTCATCCACCTGTGTCGGTTTACGGTACGGGTACAATAAGAACAATAGCGGCTTTTCTTGATACATGGCTCACACGCTTCCCTACTTTGATTCGGTCTGCTTCACGTCTTTAGATCGTCCTGCGGATTTGCCTTCAGGACTCCTACCCCGCTTGCACGCGGCTTTCCATTCCGCGCCCGTGCTTTCCACATATGTCCCCACAGTTCTGTCTTACTGCAGTGCAGGAATCTCCACCTGCTGTCCATCGGCTACGACTCTCGTCCTCGCCTTAGGCCCCGACTTACCCAGAGCAGATCAGCTTTACTCTGGAAACCTTGGATATTCGGCCGAGAGGATTCTCACCTCTCTCTCGCTACTCATTCCGGCATTCTCTCTTCCTGACGCTCCACAGCCCCTTCCGGTACTGCTTCTTTGCATCAGCAATGCTCCTCTACCAATGACTCTACAGTCATTCCTGAGCTTCGGTGTCGTGTTTCAGCCCCGGACATTTTCGGCGCAGGACCTCTCGACCAGTGAGCTATTACGCACTCTTTGAATGTGTGGCTGCTTCTGAGCCAACATCCTGGTTGTCTTTGAAATCCCACATCCTTTTCCACTTAACACGCACTTTGGGACCTTAGCTGCAGGTCTGGGCTCTTTCCCTTTTGACCATCCAACTTATCTCGTATGGTCTGACTCCCGTTCATCGGTTCCACGGCATTCGGAGTTTGATATCCCTTGGTAAGCTTTGACGCCCCCTTAGGAATTCAGTGCTCTACCTCCGTGTATCTAAAACGAGGCTAGCCCTAAAGCTATTTCGAGGAGAACCAGCTATCTCCGGGTTCGATTGGAATTTCTCCCCTACCCACACCTCATCGCCACCCTTTTCAACGGATGTGCGTTCGGTCCTCCATTGCCTTTTACGGCAGCTTCAACCTGGACATGGGTAGATCACCCGGTTTCGGGTCTGCGTATACTGACTATTCCGCCCTCTTAAGACTTGGTTTCCCTTCGGCTCCACATCTGAAATGCTTAACCTTGCCAGCATCCGCAACTCGCCGGACCGTTCTACAAAAAGTACGCGGTCGTGCACTTGAGGCACTTCCACAGTTTGTAAACACAGGGTTTCAGGTTCTCTTTCACTCCCCTCCCGGGGTCCTTTTCACCTTTCCTTCACAGTACTATGCGCTATCGGTCACTGAGGAGTATTTAGCCTTGGGGGGTGGTCCCCCCGACTTCCCACAAGGTTTCTCGTGTCTCGTGGTACTCTGGATCCTGCCGGCCTTTCCTTCCTTTCGCCTACGGGTCTTTCACCCTCTTTGGATGGCTTTCCCAAAACCATTCGGCTAGCTCAGAAAGTACCTTTTCGCAGTCCTTAACCCCATGGTGCACGCACCATGGTTTGGGCTCTTTCCCGTTCGCTCGCCGCTACTTGGAAAATCGAGTTTTCTTTCTTCTCCTCGGGGTACTTAGATGTTTCAGTTCCCCCGGTTCCCTTCCATACGTTATGGATTCGCGTATGGATGCATGAGGTCTGCTCATGCGGGTTTCCCCATTCGGATATCTCCGGATCAAAGGCTGTTTGCGCCTCCCCGGAGCTTTTCGCAGCTTACCGCGTCCTTCATCGGCTCTCAGTGCCAAGGCATCCACCCTGTGCTCTTACTGCTTGACCTTTTAAAAGTCCACCGCTCCGCTAGCGTGCGGATTGGTTCTTTGTGTTTACTGATTCATTTCTGATTCATTTATAAGCATCGATCGTTTGATCGTTCTTGCTTGGTTTGTAACATCAGCTACTTGCGTATCTGATGCCTCGGATGTCTTTTCTCTATCTTACGTTATTAACGCTTGGATATTGATTATATCTGTATGCGGTTTTCAAGGTACATAAATCCGGAAAGCTTTCTTTCCGGAATGGAGATAAAGAGATTCGAACTCTCGACCCCCTGCTTGCAAGGCAGGTGCTCTCCCAACTGAGCTATATCCCCAAAAAATCTTTTTTTATTTTATTCGAAAATGGTAACTTCACTCAACTAAGTTCAACTTCGTTTCACTAAGGTTCGTGAAGAACTTTCTCACTAAACTCACCCTCCGGGTTCGTTAAGTGTTCAATGTCTGGGCTTAAGTGGACTCGAACCACCGACCTCACGCTTATCAGGCGTGCGCTCTAACCGGCTGAGCTATAAGCCCTCAATTATATTCAATATATGCGCACAAAACTTGTCCTGACGGACTCATTAAGTTGCTTTCAAGGGGTATGTTCGTTCAACGAAACTCGCTATGCTCGTTAAGGTTCACGAACTACTTCGCACTAAATTCGTCCTAGCGGACTCATTAAGTTGCTTTCAGTAAGCTGGCAGCCACCTGCTCTCCCACACCGTCTCCAGTGCAGTACCATCGGCCGCTTTGGTCTTAACCATCGTGTTCGGGATGGGTACGGGTGTCTCCCCAAAACGCATCGCCACCAGCAGTAGTTATTCAGTTTTGATACTTACAAGCCTATGGGCTTTTTTTACTTCTTTCCCATTACTTGATAACTAAACAGCAAAACACATCTTCTACTTATTCTTCCTTAGAAAGGAGGTGATCCAGCCGCACCTTCCGATACGGCTACCTTGTTACGACTTCACCCCAGTTACCGGCTCCACCTTCGACTGCTCCCTCCTTACGGTTGGGTCACAGGCTTCGGGCATTTCCGACTCCCATGGTGTGACGGGCGGTGTGTACAAGACCCGGGAACGTATTCACCGCGGCATTCTGATCCGCGATTACTAGCGATTCCAGCTTCATGTAGTCGAGTTGCAGACTACAATCCGAACTGAGACGTTATTTTTGGGGTTTGCTTGGGGTCACCCCGTTGCTTCCCTTTGTTTACGCCATTGTAGCACGTGTGTAGCCCAAATCATAAGGGGCATGATGATTTGACGTCATCCCCACCTTCCTCCAGGTTATCCCTGGCAGTCTCCACAGAGTGCCCAGCTCTACCTGCTGGCTACTGAGGATAAGGGTTGCGCTCGTTGCGGGACTTAACCCAACATCTCACGACACGAGCTGACGACAACCATGCACCACCTGTCTCCCCTGTCCCGAAAGACTGTACCCGTTACGGTACATGCAGGGGGATGTCAAGACTTGGTAAGGTTCTTCGCGTTGCTTCGAATTAAACCACATGCTCCACCGCTTGTGCGGGTCCCCGTCAATTCCTTTGAGTTTCATTCTTGCGAACGTACTCCCCAGGTGGAATGCTTAATGCGTTTGCGGCGGCACCGGGAAGCTTTGCTTCCCGACACCTAGCATTCATCGTTTACGGCGTGGACTACCAGGGTATCTAATCCTGTTTGCTACCCACGCTTTCGAGCCTCAACGTCAGTTACCGTCCAGTAAGCCGCCTTCGCCACTGGTGTTCCTCCTAATATCTACGCATTTCACCGCTACACTAGGAATTCCGCTTACCCCTCCGGTACTCGAGCTGCACAGTTTCCAAAGCAGTCCCGGGGTTGAGCCCCGGGCTTTCACTTCAGACTTGCACAGCCGTCTACGCTCCCTTTACACCCAGTAAATCCGGATAACGCTTGCCCCCTACGTATTACCGCGGCTGCTGGCACGTAGTTAGCCGGGGCTTCTTAGTCAGGTACCGTCATTTTCTTCCCTGCTGATAGAGCTTTACATACCGAAATACTTCTTCGCTCACGCGGCGTCGCTGCATCAGGCTTTCGCCCATTGTGCAATATTCCCCACTGCTGCCTCCCGTAGGAGTTTGGGCCGTGTCTCAGTCCCAATGTGGCCGGTCGCCCTCTCAGGCCGGCTATGGATCGTCGCTTTGGTAGGCCGTTACCCTGCCAACTGGCTAATCCAACGCGGGTCCATCCCATACCACCGGAGTTTTTCACACGGCATCATGCGATGCTGTGCGCTTATGCGGTATTAGCAGCCGTTTCCGGCTGTTATCCCCCGGTATGGGGCAGGTTCCCCACGCGTTACTCACCCGTCCGCCGCTAAGGTTCTTTTTTCTTTCCGAAGAAGTCCAAAAAAACCTCCGCTCGACTTGCATGTGTTAAGCACGCCGCCAGCGTTCATCCTGAGCCAGGATCAAACTCTCTGATAAAATGTGCATCATCTTCCAAAAGAAAATGCTGCGAGTCTGTTCCAGTTCAAAATCAACTAACTAGCTAATTTATCCCTTTTACTGATTTAATAAGGATCTTTCGATCGTTCAAAACTAAAACTTTTAGAACTTTCGAGGATGTGTTTCACTGTTTAATTATCAAGGTTCTTCTGTGTTCCTGTCTCAGCAGCAACTTGATTATCTTATCATGCAGCATACTGTTTTGTCAAGAACTTTTTTGGCATTTTTTAAAGTTGTTTGTTGTTCTGTGTTTTTCAAAAACAACTTGTTTATCTTATCATAAATTATACTGTTTTGTCAATACCTTTTTGTTTCTTTTCCAAAGTTATCTGACAAAAACGGAGAAGGAGGGATTTGAACCCTCGCGCCGCGCAAACGACCTACACCCTTAGCAGGGGCGCCTCTTCAGCCACTTGAGTACTTCTCCAATGCCTGAATATTAGATAATATTCACATAATAATCAATTACGTCAGTTTGTGACGCATTGATTATTATACAAAACGGTAACTTATTTGTCAACCATTTTTTTAAATTTTATAAGACATGTCATCACTATTCAGGCTAAACGCTATTCTTTATTCATGCTGAATAGTAACTATATTTTTTTCTATTGTTTTCTCTATCATTTTTTTCACAATTTCAGCAATCTCTATTGTCTTCATGTTTTTATATTCCTCATAAAGTAATGGAGTAAGATAATGTATTTGTATCTTAACCGGCTTTATGGAATTTGTATCAAAGGCTTTATATGCGTCAATTAAGGCAACAGGAACAATCGGACATCTTGCTTTAACAGCACTCTTAAAACTTCCCCCTTTAAAATCCAGGAGTTTATTTTCATCTCTGCTTCTGGTTCCTTCTGCAAAGATAACATAATTTTTTCCAATTTTTACATCAGATGCCATCTGTTGAATAACTTTCATGGATTGTTTTAAATCATCACGGTCTATAAAAAGAGCTTTCATGCAGGCAAAAACCTGTTTTAATCCTTGTACCTTTGATACTTCTTTCTTTACTACAACAGAAATCTTATTCGGACATGTATCCAGTATCGTTAATACATCATACATACCCTGATGATTCGGAAATAATACAAATCCATCTTTTTTTGGAATGTTATCCACCCCATAAGCATCTACAGTTACCCGTCCGGCTTTGTTAGCATGCTTTACGATGTCTTTTAATAAATCCATATGTTCTTCATCCGTATAGTTATCCACATCGTGGGCGTGAATACAGAGTTTTATCCACGCCCATGGAAGATAAAAGATATTTCCAAGCATCATAAAAATAATTCTTTTCATATCATTTACCGGTTTTCAGAATCTTCGTCTTTATCTGATTCAACCTTTTCTAATATTTCTTCATCATTTATATCTTCATTTTCTTTCTTCTCACGTACCTTTGCAATACTGGCTACAAATATATTTTCTGATACATTAATCAGTTTAACACCAGATGTAATACGCCCAAGAACAGAAATATCAGCACACTGAAGACGGATAATAATACCCTCGGTAGTAATGAGCATAATTTCATTTTCTGAATTGACAGCCTTTACTCCTACCACACTTCCGGTCTTTTCTGTAATTTTATAACATTTTACACCTTTACCACCTCGAATCTGAGGAGTAAATTCACTCATGGATGTTCTTTTTCCAAGTCCATTTTCAGACACGAATAACATATAGTCACCCTGTGTATTTAACTGCATACCAACAACTTCATCATTATCAATCAGGCTGATACCCCTGACTCCCATGGATACACGGCCGGTGCTGCGCACATCTGTTTCTCTGAAACGGATACATTGTCCATATTTTGTTACTAAGAGAATATCTTTTTTATTATCTGTGGACTTTACTTCAATAAGTTCATCATTATCCCTTAAGCTGATTGCAGCAAGTCCTGTCTTTCTTACATTTGCATAATCAATAATAGGTGTCTTCTTCACTAATCCATTTTTTGTAGCCATAAATAGATATCTTCCATCCTCATATTCTCGGATTGGAATAACTGCAGTTATCTTTTCACCGGGCTGGAGCTGAATCAAATTAATAATTGCTGTTCCACGGGCAGTCCTGGACGCCTCCGGAATTTCATACGCTTTAAGACGGTAAACCTTACCTGTGTTTGTAAAAAACATTAAGAAATGATGCGTTGTAGTCATCAGCAGCTCTTCGATGTAATCATCCTCAATGGTCTGCATTCCCTTTATTCCTTTTCCACCCCTGTTCTGAGAATGGAAATTATCCACCGTCATACGTTTGATATATCCCAATTTTGTCATCGTAATAACTGTATTTTCTACTGGAATCAGATCTTCCATGGATATATCAAATTCATCAAATCCAATAGAAGTTCTTCTGTCATCCCCATGTCTGTCTGATATTTCCAGAATTTCTTTTCGAATTACATTAAGCAAAAGTTTGCGGTCCCCAAGAATTGCTCTATATAATTTAATTTTCTCCATCAAGTCTTTATATTCATTCTCAAGCTTCTCTCTTTCCAGCCCGGTAAGAGCACGCAGACGCATATCTACGATTGCCTGAGCCTGAGCATCTGATAAATCAAACTCTGCCGTCAGATTTTCTTTTGCTTCCTGTGCATTAGCCGATCCTCGGATAATCTGTATTACACGATCAATATTATCCAGAGCTTTTAAAAGTCCTTCCAAAATATGTGCACGTTCTTCTGCTTTATTTAAGTCATACCTGGTTCTTCTGGTAACAACCTCTTCCTGATGATCCAGATATAAAGTGAGCATTTCCAGAAGATTTAAAACTTTAGGTTGATTATTAACCAGAGCCAGCATGATAATACCAAAAGTATCCTGCAGCTGCGTATGTTTATATAATTGATTAAGAATTACGTTCGCATTTGCATCCCTCCTTAACTCAATACAAATACGCATTCCTTCCCTGTTGGAATGATCATTGATTGCAGTAATTCCGTCAATTCTTTTATCTTTCACCAGTTCAGCAATTTTTTCAATCAGCCTGGCCTTATTTACCATATAAGGGAGTTCAGTTACTATAATTTCACTTTTACCATTCGGCAACGTCTCTATATTCGTAATAGCACGTACACGTACTTTTCCTCTTCCGGTACGGTATGCCTCTTCAAACCCTCTGGTTCCAAGAATCTGAGCCCCTGTTGGAAAGTCAGGTCCCTTCACAATTTCCAAAACCTCTTCAAGGGCCGTATCACTGTCATGTTCAATAATGTTATCTATAATTTTTACAACAGCACTGATTACCTCACGCAGATTATGAGGTGGAATATTTGTAGCCATTCCTACAGCTATACCAGAGGTTCCATTAACCAGCAGATTCGGATATCTGGAGGGCAATACTGTCGGTTCTTGTTCTGTTTCATCAAAGTTTGGTCTGAAATTTACTGTATTTTTATTAATATCCGCTGTCATTTCCATAGATATTTTACTCAGACGCGCTTCTGTATATCGCATGGCGGCAGCGCCATCTCCATCTACGGAACCAAAATTTCCATGCCCATCTACCAACGGATATCTGGTAGACCATTCCTGTGCCATATTAACCAATGCACCATAGATAGAACTATCACCATGAGGATGATATTTACCCATGGTATCCCCGACAATACGGGCACATTTTCTATGAGGTTTATCGGGCCCATTATTCAACTCTATCATGGAATACAGGATTCTTCGCTGTACTGGTTTAAGACCGTCTCTGACATCCGGAAGTGCACGGGAAGCAATAACACTCATGGAATAAGCAATATATGACTCTTCCATTGTCTCTTTCAGATCTACCTCACGGACTTTATCAAAAATATTATCTTCCATTATTTCCTCCATCTTTTAGCATGAAACTCATGACCTTACATGAAATGCATGACCTTTTGACCCTATGATACAACGGATTGCTCCGCACTTTGTGGTATCATATTATATATCCAGGTCTTTAATATCCAGTTTGTCAGCATTCTGCTCAATAAATTCACGCCGGGGTTCTACTTTATCACCCATAAGTGTTGTAAATGTAACATCTATTTCTGCTGCAATATCCTCGTTATAAGTTACACGATTCAGAACTCTGTGTTCAGGATCCATCGTAGTATCCCAAAGCTGATCTGCATCCATTTCACCCAAACCTTTGTAACGCTGGATTTTATTGTTTCCATCACGCCCTATTTCAAGCAGAATTTTATCTAATTCCTTATCGTCATAAGCATACCACACTTTTTTATTTCTCTCAATTTTATAAAGAGGAGGCTGAGCAAGATATACATAACCCTGTTTAATAAGTTCCGGCATAAAGCGATACATAAAGGTAAGCAATAGGGTGTCAATATGTGCCCCATCCACATCTGCATCCGTCATAATTATAATTTTATGATAGCGAAGCTTACTTATATCAAAATCCTCATGAATACCGGTACCAAATGCGGTAATCATCGCCTTAATTTCCGCATTTGCATAAATTTTATCAAGACGCGCCTTCTCTACATTCAATATTTTACCACGCAGCGGTAGAATTGCCTGGGTAGCACGGCTTCTCGCTGACTTTGCAGATCCGCCGGCAGAATCTCCCTCTACCAGATAAATTTCACAACGCTCCGGATTCTTGTCCGTACAATCCGCCAGCTTTCCAGGTAAAGACATCCCGTCAAGCGCTGATTTTCTTCTTGTAAGATCCCTGGCCTTGCGTGCTGCATCTCTGGCTCTTTGTGATAATAAGGATTTTTCCACAATAATTTTGGCAACAGAAGGATTTTGTTCCAAAAAAAGCTCCAAATTGGAACTCAAGAGATTATCTACCGCTCCCCTTGCCTCAGAGTTTCCAAGCTTCTGTTTTGTCTGTCCCTCAAACTGAGGATCTTTTAACTTAATACTGACAATAGCAGTCAAGCCTTCTCTTATATCCTCACCACTTAAATTAGACTCGTTATCCTTCAACAACTTTGCCTTACGCGCATAATCATTAAAAGTTTTTGTCAATGCATTACGAAATCCAACAATATGCGTACCACCTTCCGGAGTATTTATATTATTAACAAATCCATAGGTATTTTCTGTATAGGAATCATTATGCTGCATAGCTACTTCAACCATAACTTCATTTACCATACCCTCAAAATAAAGAATTTCATCATAAAGAGGTGTTTTACTTTTATTCAGATATTCCACAAATTCTTTTATTCCGCCCTCATAACAAAATATCTTCTCTACAGGCTCCTCAGGACGCAGGTCCAAAAGAGTGAGACTTAGTCCTTTTGTTAAAAATGCGACTTCACGAATACTGGTCTTTAATATATCATAATCAAATACTGTTTCTTCAAAAATCGTATCATCAGGAAGGAACGTTACCATCGTTCCTGTCTTATCTTTTTCACATTCCCCTACAACCTTTAACTTATAAATGGTTTTTCCGCGTTCATAACGCTGCCTGTAAACTTTCCCATCATGATAAATAGTAACCTCCAGCCAGGTTGACAAAGCATTTACAACCGAAGCACCTACCCCATGCAGGCCCCCGGAAACCTTATATCCACCACCGCCAAATTTTCCTCCGGCATGTAAGATAGTAAATACAACCTCCACTGCAGGCAATCCTGATTTATGGTTAATTCCCACCGGTATACCACGTCCATCATCGGTAACCGTAATAGAATTATCTTTGTTTATGATTACATCAATATTTTTACAATAACCGGCCAGAGCCTCGTCCACAGCATTATCAACAATTTCATATACCAGATGATGCAGTCCTCGTATAGAGGTACTGCCAATATACATGCCAGGCCTCTTTCTAACCGCCTCAAGCCCTTCCAGAATTTGAATCTGATCGGCTCCGTATTCAACATTTTTCTCTACATTTGTTGTATTTTCTGCACTCATGTAATTCCTCCTATTTTTCCAAACATGACTTTTCACCATACAGCCTTTTACAATACAAATCAGGCAGATTTAAAATAATATACTGCCTTCCACTATCTGAAAAACCTTATTCACATGAAACTGATTTTCCACAAATTCATCCAATCCTGTACAAGTTATAAACGTTTGGATGTCACCTATGCTTTTCAGAAGATAATTTTGTCTGCTGCTGTCAAGCTCGGATAATACATCATCCAGTAATAAAATTGGTGTATCTTTAATTATTTTCTTTACGAGATATATCTCTGATAATTTCATGGAAAGTGCAGCTGTCCGCTGCTGACCCTGGGATCCAAATTTTCTGATATCAATTCCATTTACCTTGATACATAAATCATCTCTATGAGGACCCAGTGAGGAAGCTCTTAATTGAAAATCTTTTTCTCTGCTCTTCTTTAATTGTTTTTTAAAAGCTTCAGCCTCCACATTAGGTTCGTAGATTAATTCAATCTGTTCTTTTCCCCCTGTGAGTTTCAGATGGATATCGGCCAATATTTCATTCAGCCGGTGTATAAATTGAATTCTTTCTCCAATAATACTTATTCCATACGTTATCATCTGTTCATCCCATATATCCAGGGTACTTGAAAGAGATTCCGAATCTCGGATTTCTTTGAGCAGTTTATTTCTCTGAGCAAGCACTTTATTATAATTTGTCAGCTGAATCAGATAATATCTGCTTAACTGACTTAATTCGCTGTCAAGGAACCTTCTTCGTTCAGAAGGTCCATTTTTTATAATATTCAGATCCTCCGGAGAGAAGAATACAATATTTACGGTTCCAAACAATTCCGAAGCTTTACGTATGGGTATCCCATCAATAGCAATTCCCTTAGCCTTATTTTTTTTCAGGTGCATGTCAATCTTATGGACAACATCATCTCTGCTTATAAACATTCTGATATGTGATTCATCTTTGTTAAAATGAATGATTTCACGATCCTTACTTCCTCTGTGTGATTTCGTAGTTCCACAAAGATAGATTGCCTCCAAAATATTTGTCTTTCCCTGTGCATTGTCACCATAAAGAATATTCGTACCTTGATCAAAGGATATACTAAGGGAATCATAATTTCTAAAGTTTTTAAGCTCCAATGACTTCACATACATGTTGTCAACTCTTTCAATTTGTATTAGTTTACATAATTATTTTGCACATTATAGTTTACATAATTGTTTTAGTGTGTGCTTTACACATTTTGACACATGTAATTAGTCAGAACAACTCTTCTTTTCAACTTTTATATCGGTACCCTTAAATGAAAATACATCACCGACATATAATTTTTTTCCACGGCGGACATCTACGATGCCATTAACCTTAACTTTTCCTTCCTGAATCTGGGTTTTGGCATCCGCACCTTCGTCTACCAGACCGGCAAGTTTCATAGCCTGGCCTAATTTAATAAATTCGTCTTTTATTTTTATCGTTTCCATTTTTTCCTTTTTCTATCGCATCGCGTTGAAATTTATTGGTAAAATCAGGTAAATATAGTTTTCTTCATCATTTTTTATAAAACATGGGGCTTTTGGATTGACCAGATATATGGATATCATATCGTCATCTATGACACGGAGCGCATCCATCAAAAATTTGGGATTAAATCCAATCATAATGTCTTTCCCCTCTTTTTCAATGTGGATATCCTCTTTCATAGAACCCATGGGTGAATCAATACGAAGCTGCATGCTTTCATCTTCAATGTTGATAATAATTGGTTTTTTCTCCCCTTCTTTAACCAGAAGTGTAGCTCTGTCAATACAACTTAAAAACTCACGTTTATTGATTTGAACTTTGGTTTCATAGTCACTTGACAGCATTTGATCGATTCTGAAATATTCTCCGTCAATCAGTCTGGAAACAACTTTCGTCTGTTCAAATTCAAACATAACATGATTATCTGTAAAGAAAATATTTACCTTATCTTCTATTTCTCCTGACAGTATCTTACTTATTTCATTCAGAGTTTTTCCCGGAACCACTACCTTTTTATCTTCATAAGAATCATTTAATTCGATTTTACGAATTGCAATCCGATGTCCGTCCAGGGATATAACTTTTAATATATTATTTTTTATCTCAAAAAGTTCCCCAGTCATAAGTTTGTTGTTTTCATTGGCTGCAATTGAGAAAATTGTCTGTCTGATAACTTCTTTCAGACTGAACTGGGAAATTGTAATGCAGTCATTTTTTTCAATCATGGGGAGATAAGAAAAATCTTCTCCTGATTTTCCGGGAATATTAAATTTGGAGTTTTCGCAGGTAATTGTAACCATAAAATTATCATTCGTTTCAATTGTTACATAACTGTCCGGAAGACGTCTGACAATCTCTGAAAATATTTTAGCGTCCAGAGCTATAATACCTCTTTCTTCAATAGTACCTTCAACAATAGTTTCGATTCCCAATTCCATATCGTTAGATGTAAATTTTATTATATTCGCCGATGCATCAATTAATATGCACTCAAGAATCGGCATTGTTGTTTTTGAGGGTACAGCTTTCATAACGATATTAACGCTTTTTAAAAGATTGCCTTTTGCAAATACCAGTTTCATAGTTGTGTATAACTCCTTTCACGGCCGAAGGCCTCCATATATAATATATAATAAAGGATTTCGTAATCTTCTTCTTAGGGCTTGTGTAAAAGTGGAAATAGCCTGCAATCCCTTGAACTTAAAGGAAAATTCAACTTTAATAAGTATGTTTAAATCCCTTATACAGCTTGTGAATGACTTGTGTATAAAAAAATTGAATATGATATCCACTTTCTATACACCGGTTATCCACATAAAAATTGTGAATAAATCAGGAATTATGAAGTTAATCCCAACCGGAGTTTAGGAAGGGGGATTGATTTTCTTTTTCAGAATTTCAATTTCCTCGAATGTATTTTGATTATTGTGATCGTTCAGTTCTTTTTCTATTTTTTCAATACCATACATAACTGTCGTATGATTTCTGTTTCCCATAGATTGACCAATCTGCATAAGTGGGACATTGGTCATCTCCCGGCAAAGAAACATCGCAATCTGGCGGGGATGAACAATCTTACCGGATCTTTTAATTCCGGTTATGTCAGAAGAAGAAATGTCAAAATGCTCTGCTACAGTATTAATAATATACTCAGGAGTAATAACCTTTTTAGCATTGGGAGAAATTATATCTTTCAGAACCTGTTCAGCCAGAGAAAGATTAATTTCACGTTTTTCCAGGTTTGCGTATGCGATGATTTTATTCAGAGAACCTTCCAGTTCACGAATATTAGATTTAATATTTTTAGCAATATATTCGATTACATCATCTTCTACATCATAACCATCGAGTTCCTCTTTCTTTCTCAGGATAGCCATTCTTGTTTCATAATCCGGGCTTTGGATATCGGCAAGAAGCCCCCATTCAAAACGGGAACGAATGCGGTCTTCCAGAATATCCATATCTTTTGGAGGACGATCTGAGGAAAGGATAATTTGTTTTTTTGCTCCATGCAATGTATTAAAAGTATGGAAAAACTCTTCCTGTGTAGATTCTTTTCCTATAATAAACTGCACATCATCGATAAGAAGCACATCTATATTCCTGTACTTTTCACGGAATTTACTCATAGCAGTATTATTTCCATTACGGATTGCTTCAATTAGTTCATTCGTAAATTCTTCACTGGTTGCATATAATATTCTGGAGCTTGGTTTATTCTGAAGAATAAAATGAGCAATACTATGCATCAAATGTGTCTTTCCAAGACCAACGCCTCCATATAAAAATAATGGATTGTAAATTTCACCAGGAGATTCAGCAACGGCGAGAGAAGCGGCATGAGCGAATTTATTATTACTTCCCACGACAAATGTATCAAATGTATACTTGGGATTAAGTCCTGCATCCGTAGCAGTGGTGATGGCTTCCTTCATGGATTTTTGATGTTCAATATCTTCAGGAAGCAGTAATTCTATCTCATAGCTTTTCCCCGTAATCTCGGCAATTGCCACTTTTAATGGAAGTTTGTATTTTTTTTTGACATAGTCCAGTCCAACCTGTTGAGATGGAACCAGAATTGATACAATATCCCCTTCCACTTTATAAACTTTTAAAGGAGCAAGCCATGTATCAAAGGATACATCAAGTATTTCATGCTCTTCTTTTACTCTATTAAGAATATCCATCCACTTTTCTTCTACAGGGTTCATAACAATCTCCGCCTTTTATTTCAATACGCCGTCAGCGTTACATAATAACTCTACTCTATATTATAATAAAACGAATGATTAATCAAGTAAG